>JBCBCG010000112.1:0-14075 GCA_038530925.1 Pseudomonadota bacterium | reverse complement strand
GCCGACGGGTCGCCGCGGCGCGCCACTTAGCTTAAGGATCGGAAATTATAGGCGTCTTGCCCGTGGAGGCTTTCATCGAGCCCGTAGATCTCGGTCTCGAAATCCACACGCAAAAACTCGCCGCGGAACGCGTCGCGCAAGCCGATCCGTCCTGAGATCAGATAGCCGAGCCGGCAGGCCCAGGCCGCCAGAACAAAAGCGATCGCCGAGGCCAGGAAGACCCCGACGAAGATCGCGAGCGCATACGCCGTTTGGCTGATCGCCACGCCAAGCCAGCCTTCCGGCGCGGCGCTCGCCACCATCGCCGCGCCAAGAACGCCGGTCAGCCCATGCGCCGGCATCGCGCCCACCGGATCGTCGATCGAGAAGGCCGCCAAAGCGAAGCGCGTCGCGCGGTAGACCAGCGCCGCCGCCGCGCCGGCCACCAGCGCCATCGGCGTCGAGAGCACATCCGCCGCCGCGGTCACAGCCACCAGGCCGGCGATAACGCTGTTCAAAAGATCCTGAAAGTTGAGATCCTCTCCCAGCAGCGTTTGGAACGCCATCAGCGTCAACACCGCGGCGCAGGGCGCGAGCGCCGTGTTCACCAGCACCACGCCGAACCCATCCATCAGCCCGGGCAGCGCGCCGATCGGATCGACGCCTTCATTCAGCACGCCCGACGGCGCGCCCGCGGCCAAAAGCGTGCCGCCGTTAAAGCCGAACCAACCGATCCAGAGCAGAAACACGCCGAGCGCCGCGATCGGCGTGTTGTGCGGCGCATGCGAGGCGGCGATCCGCAAGAGCTGCTCTTGGCCGAGCCCGACCGGATCATATCCGTTGAAGCCGATCCGAGGCCGGAGCAGCACCGCCCCGGCGAGACCCGCCGCGGCGCCGGTGGAATGCACCACGACCGCGCCGGCGAAATCCGTGAACTCGCCGTAAAGCACCCCCGCCGGATGCCACACCAAAAAGCCGACCACCGGGTAGATCACGCCGGTGAACATGCCCGCGAACAGCAGATAGGCGTAAGGCGAGATCCGCGCCGTCACCGCGCCGCTGCTCACCGTCACCGCGGCGGAGGCGAAGCCGAGTTGGAAGAGAAAGAACAGCGTGTCCGCCGGGCTCAGCGTCGCCGGTCCCGCGGGCCCTGGATCCTTGGTCAAGCCAAGCGAGCCGAGCAAATCGATCACCGGCCCTTCGCCGGAGAAGACAGAGAAGCCGACCGCCCAGAACACCAGACCGCCGACGCAGAAATCGATCATGTTTTTGAAAATATTGTTTATCGCGTTTTTGCGCGACACCGATCCCGCTTCGAGCAGCATGAAACCCGGCTGCATCATGATCACCAGGATGGCGGAGACGAAGACGCCGATGTTCACGGCCGCCAAAACCGCATAGTCGCTCGCGAAGATCGCGGCCGTCTCGTTCATGATCGCGCGCCCTTCCCGCCGAGAGCGCGTCCGGTTCGCGTGCGCTCGCGGCCCGGGCTCTCAGTCAGATCCCGGGCTCTCAGTCAGATAGTGTCGCGGGCGCCGCGCCGCATAAGGGCGGCTTGTAGGGGGCGCCCTGCGGCTCGAACTTCGTTTCAGCGGCGCGGCGTCTCATCCCTGCGCAGCGTCTCACCGCGCCGTCGCTTAGCGTTGCGTGACCAATCGCGCATTTTCGGTCAAGCGCTTAACGCGGCCCGACTGATCGTTGGCTCTCGGACGTCGGCGCGGCGCCGCGGTTTGGCGCGCGCAGGTCGGATGGGCGCAGGTCGACTCGGCGCAGGTCGGCTGGACGCAGGTCGGCTGGGCGAAGACCGGCGTCGGTGAAGGCCCATCCGGCTCAATGCGTGATCCAGGGCGTTCGCGCCGCGACGGAGCGGAAGTGCGAGAGCTCCCGCGCGTTCATCTCGCGATCATTGAGCGTGAAGATCTGCTGTTGGCGCAGACGCGGCGGAAGTTGCGAGACAAGGCCCTTCTGCGCCAGGATCATCACCTTGCGGCCCATCCGCCGCTCCGCCAACGCGATCTCCGCGAGGCCGGGCGCCAACGGGTTCGCGCCCTCGCCGCGCTCGGCCGTCGAAAGCGCCTCGATCGCGCCATGGGTCGGCGGCAGCAAGCCGAACACGCCGCCGGCGCAGTCGCGCAGATCGCGCTCGAGTTTGCTGAAATCGACCGAGCCGGCCGCTTGCGCGCCGCCTGGCGTCACCGGATCGAGCCCCGCATCGGCGAGCACCGTGGCGATCTGATCGCGCAGGCCCGTGGAGTATCGGCTCGAGACATAGATCTTGCCGCGCGCGGCGCCGAACGCCTCCGCGGCGGCTGTCTCCAACGCCGGATCGACGCTCGGCGCCTCACGGCTTTTCGGCGCCGGCTCGTCGCGCGTCGCCGCGCCGATCCCAGCCTCGCCATGCGCCGGACCGCTGGGCGATGCGGCGTCCAAGCCGCTGCGATCGAGCAGTTCCTCGAACGCTTTGTGGTATCCGCCGCGCAGCGCGGCGTAACGCTCCGCCACCATCGCCGCCGGCGCCGCCTCGATCGCGCCGGCGGCGCCCCGCAGCAACACCAGCAGCGCGTCTTTCTCTCTCTCAAAAACGGCTTCATTGAAGAGGCGCTTTTGCGTGAGTCCCGGCGGCGCGCTGAGCGCCCGCGCCTGCCGCCCGTCAAGCGCGAGGGCGTCGCAGAGGTCAAGGAAATCCAGCACGTCGCGCCGCACTTCGGCGTAGGCCGAGGCGTAGCCCGCGACCTTGCCGTAATCCGTCATGCGCGCCATCGCATAAGGCGCGAAAGGCTCGGTGTCTTCGATCAGCGCCGCGGCCAAAGCCAACGCCGCGTGCTTCAGGGCCGCCGCGTCCTCAGGCGTCCCTGGCTTAGATGACTTTCTGAAAAACATGGGCCTTCCCCGGTATGCCCTTGTCGACGCGCAGCGACGGCGCCCCCAAAACCGCCAGTCGCCAGTGCGCTGCATCATAGTCAATCACAAGACTCGCGTCTCGGCAAATCCATAGGCGCCGCAGCGCTTCGACGCCGCCTCAGCGCCAGCGCGCCGCGAGCGCCTCGAAGGTCTCGGCGAGCCGCGCCTCGGCGCGCGCCGCCCAAGTGAAAGGCCGCTTGTCGAGCGCCGCGCCCTCCAGCGGCGCGAGCGGTCCCAAGGCGGCGAGCCCCGCCGTCCCGAACCGCGCTTTCAGCCCTTGGCGGATATGCGCCTCGACCTGCGCGGCGCGGCGCGCCCGCGTCCGCCGCGCCAGCGCGATCGCCGCCATCGCCTCCAGCGCCTCGCGCACCGTGCGCCCCTCCGGCCCCTCCGCCGCGCTCACCAACCGCACCGGCGGCGGCGGCCCGTCCCGCGCGGCGAGAGAGAGCGCGCCCGCCGCATCCGCCGCCGCCCGGCGCGCGATCTCGCCGAGATCGGCTTTTGTGACCAGCACGAGATCCGGGATCTCCATCACGCCGGCCTTCATAAACTGGAGCGAGTCGCCCGAGGCGGGCTGGACGCAGAACACGGCGGCGTCGGCGATCTCGGCGGCGTCCGTCTCCGATTGGCCGACGCCCACCGTTTCGATCAGCGTCAGATCGCGGGTCGCGCGCATCAGAACCGAGGCGGGATAAGCGTGATCGGCCAGGCCGCCCAGCCGGTCGCGCGCGGCCATGGAGCGCACGAAGACGCCGTCATCCTCAGGATCGGTGCTGAGCCGCGTGCGATCGCCGAGCAGGGCGCCGCCCGTGCGGCTGGAGGAGGGATCGACCGCGATCACGCCGATCGTACCGCCCTGCGCGCGCTGCGCGCGGATCAGCGCGTCGATCAATGTCGATTTGCCCACCCCCGGCGGCCCTGTCAGCGCAATGGCCGGCCCAAGCGGCGCCGCCCAGGCGGCGTCGAGCAGCGCCAGCGTCTCCGCCGCGCCGCTGCGGCTTTCCAGGCGGGAGAGCGCGCGCGCCAGGCTTGGTTTGCCGCCGCTCCGCAGCGCGGCGAGCGCAGCCGCGCCGTCGTCGATCTCCGCTCCGTCTCGAAGCTCCGCGGCGCTTCGGCTCTCCGCCGCCGCGCCGCGTCTCGTCTCGGTCATGCCGCGCCTCCGCCGCCCCGAGGCCCGCGCGAGACGACGCGCCTCACGCGCCCGCGCCGCGCCGTCGATCCCGCCGCACCGCGGCCTGCGCCGCCGCCAGCCGCGCGATCGGCGCGCGATAGGGCGAGCAGGAGACGTAATCGAAATCCGCGTCCTCGCAAAACGCGATCGTCGAGGGCGCGCCGCCATGCTCGCCGCAGAGCCCGATCTCAAGCGCAGGGTTCGCGGCCCGCCCGCGCTCGACGCCGATCCGAACAAGCTCGCCGACGCCGTCCCGGTCGAGCGTTTGGAAGGGATCGGCCTCGAACACCTCGCGCGCCACGTAATCGCGCATCAACTGGCCTGCGTCGTCGCGCGACAGGCCGTAGGTCATCTGCGTCAGATCATTGGTGCCGAAGCTGAAAAACGTTGAGAGGGGTCCGAGCTGCCCGGCCACCAAGGCGGCGCGCGGCGTCTCCACCATGATGCCGACGCCGTAAACGACGCGGGCGCCCCGCTCTCCGCTCACCGTCGCCGCCACATCGGCGATGCGCTCCTCGAGCAGCTGCAGCTCGCTCACCGCCGAGACGAGCGGGATCATAATCTCCGGTTGCTGCGGGCGGCCGGTCTTCTCCTCGGTCCGCAGCGCGGCTTCGAAGATCGCGCGCGCCTGCATCTCATAGATCTCTGGGTAGGCGACGCCGATGCGGCAGCCGCGCTTGCCGAGCATCGGATTGAACTCGCGCAGCGCCCGCGCGCGCTTGACCACAATATCGAGCGGCTGGCCAAGCGCCTCGGCCAAAGCGCTGAGGCCGGCGTCGTCTTGGGGCAGAAACTCATGCAGCGGCGGGTCGAGCAGACGGATCGTCACCGGCGGCGCCGAGGCGTCGCCGATGCGGGCGCCGTCCATGATCTCGAACAGGCTCTCGAAATCGGCGCGCTGCATCGGCAGCAGGCGGTCGAGCGCGGAGCGTCGGGCCGACGCCGTCTCCGCCAAGATCATCTCGCGCATCGCCGTGATGCGCTCAGGATCGAAGAACATGTGCTCGGTGCGGCAGAGCCCGACGCCGTCGACGCCGAGCCGCACAGCGGTCGCGACATCCGTCGGCGTATCCGCATTCGCCCGCACGCGCATGCGCCGGCGGGCGTCGGCCCAGCCCATCACCGTGGCGAAATCGCCCGTCGGCGCGGGCCGCCGCGTGGCCGCGCGCCCGGCGAAGGCGTCGCCGCTGGAGCCGTCGATGGTGAGCCAAGCGCCGCGCTCGAAGCGCCGGCCGTCCGCCGCGATCAGCGCGCCGGCGCCGAGATCGATCCGCGCGTCGCTCGCGCCCACGACGCAGGGAACGCCGAGCCCGCGCGCCACCACCGCCGCGTGGCTGGTGAGCCCGCCGCGCAAGGTCATCACCGCCGCGGCCGCGGCGAGGCCATGCATGTCCTCCGGGCTCGTCTCGGCGCGCGCCAGGATCGCCGGCTCGCCCTCTCGCGCGGCGGCTTGGACTTCTTCGGTGCTAAGGCAGAGCCGGCCCGCGGCCGCGCCGGGAGAGGCGGCGACGCCGGATGCGATGCGATCGCGTGCGAAGCCGGGTTCGATGCTTGGATGAAGCAGCTCCTCCATCCGCTCCGGCGCGAGGCAGAGGAGCGCCGCGTCGCGAGACAGCGCGCCGCTTTCCGCCGCGCGCACCGCGAAGCGCAGCTGCGCCCTGCCGCTGAGCCGCAAAGGCCGCGCGGCGACGATGGCGAGCGGCCCATCCGCGCGCGGCGCGGCGAAATCAAGCTCCAACGGGCCCTCAAGCGCTGCCTCCGCCTGGCGAAGCAGCGCTTCGGCCTCGGCGCTTAGGCTCTCGGCGCCGATCCGCTCCGCGCCTTGCGTTTCGGCCTGCGCGCTCTCGGTTGCGGCGCTCGCGGTCAAAGTTTCGACCCGCGCCGAGGCGGCGGCGTCGCCGGTTTCAGGATCGTGCAGCCGCGCGCCGCGGAGCACGCGGTCCGCGGGCGCGGCGCATTGGATGAGGAGCGCGCACACATCCTCCGCGCCGGCGGCGGCGCGCCGGCGCCGGCCGCGCTTGCCGCTCCATTCGTTCAGCGCCTTTTCAACGCGCTCTGGGATCTCCGCCGCGATCGCCGGCGGCGTTTCGCCAAGATTGGGGAGCGGCGTCTCGGAGCTGAGGCGCGCCACCAGAAGCGCTGTTTCAGGATCGCCGCCGCCGCGCCGCGCCAGATCCCGGGCCGCGGCGCGCAGCGCCTCGGCGAAGGCCGGGTCCAGCGCGCCGCCTCGTTGCAAGCGATCGCGTTCGGCGGCGCATATCCGCGCGTCGATCGCGGCGCCCGGCGGCGTCGGCAAGCCGGCCGCCGCGAGCGTCGCGAGGTTCGCTATTTTGGGCCCGAAGCGCCGCTCCGCTTGCGCGCCGCAGGTCTCAGGGGCGCCCAGCGCCGCGAAGGCGCCGCCTCTCACCGCCCACGCCTCGCTCAAAGAGGGCGCCGGCGCGTCTGTCGCCGGGCCGCATGGAGAAGGCGGGATGTCCGACATGGGAGACAAGATGTCCGATGCGTCTTTCATGTCCGAAGCGTCTTTCATGGCGGGAGGCTAACGGATCAGAGCCGCCGCGCGGTATGAAATAATTGCCGCGGCGTTCTGCGACCTCGGTAAGGCGTGGCGCCGGGACGCCTTGGTTTCGCCACCCGAGAGGCGCGCCGCGGCGCATCGTTTCGGAGGCCGGGAGCCCGATTTAGCGGTTTTTTCCCGGCTCAAGGTCGGCTTTTGATAAATGCGCCGCAAGCCGGCGCGGCGTCGGGTGATCGAACAGCGCGGCGATCGCGGGTCGCGCGCGCCCCGGCCGCAGCGCCGCCAGCGCTGCGGCGAGCCGCGCGGCCAGCAGGCTGTCGCCGCCCAAATCGAAGAAATCCGCATCCACACCGATGCTTGGCTCGCCGAGCGTGTCGCGATAGGCGGCGAGCACCGCTTCGAGCGCTGCGCCGAACGGCGTCTCGATCTCGGATCGCGTCGCCTCAGCCGCCGCGCGCTCCGCCACAGGATTCCGAAGCGCTTGGTTCGGTTTGGTTTGGTCAGGTCTCCCTTGGCCCGGCGCCGCCCGCTCCGACGGCGCGAGGGCTGGCGCCGTCGACGCGACGGCGCCGGTCTCGGCGCGCCCCGCGCCATGGCGCCAGCGCTCGATCCGCGGCGCGAGCGCCGTCGCCGCCACCGCGGCGCAGGGCGTCGGCGGCGCGCCGAGCAGCGCTTCGAGCGCGTCGAGCGCCTCCTCGGGCGGCAGCGACAGGCCGGCGCGCGTGCGCGCATAGGCGCCGGTCTGCTCCTTGCCATAGGCGAAATCCCAATCATCCCAAGCAATTGAGAGCCATTGCGTCGCCGCCGCCGCGGCTGCGCCGCGCTGCGCCCCTTCGGCGATGAGATCGAGCGCGCGGTTGGCGCCGCCATAGGCGCCCATGCCAAGCCCGCCGAGCCGCGCGGCGAGCGAGGAGAAAAGCAGCACGAAATCCGGCGCGGCGCCGGGCGTCGCCTCGAGCGCCGCGGCGAGACGCTCGGCGCCGAGGCTCTTCGGCGCGCGCTCCGCGGCGAGGCTCGCCGCATCCGTTTCCGGCAGATAACGCAAATCCGCGAGGCCCGCGGCGTGGAACACCCCGGTCAGCGCGCCCAGCCGCTCATGCGCCGCGGCGAGCGCCGCCTCGGCGCCGGCGCGGGTGGAGACATCCGCCGCCAGCGTGTGGATCACGGCGCCCTCGTCCCGCAGCGCCCCGACGGCTTGCGCGCCGCGCGATGGATCGCGGCCCACCAGCAGCATCGGCGCGCCATGGCGCGCCAGCCGCCGCGCCAGCGCCAGGCCGATGCGTCCGAACCCGCCGGTGATGAGATGGCCGCCGCGCGCAAGACGCCGCGCGCCTCGCTCGGCCGCGCGCGGGCTGAGCGGAAACGGCGTCTCGCTCTCGATCCAGACCCGGCTTTCTCGGAGCGCGGCGAATGGCTCGTCGCGCAGCGTCTCAGCGCGTAATTCGGAGAGAAGCGTCGGCGTCGCCGCGGCGGCGCTCTCGGGCGGCGCGGGAAGATCGATCGCCCGCGCGGCGATGGAGGGCGTCTCCTGGCCGAGGGCGAGCAGCAGCGAGATCTGCGCGGCGCCGACGGCGCAGAGCGTCTCGCCGCCGATCGCGAACGCGCCGGCGGTCAGCGCGAAAAGCGTGGTCGGCGGGCCGACGTCTCGGTTCAAAGCGGCGCAAAGTCCCGCTAGATCTTCGGCCGCGCGCGGCGCGCGGAGAGACGCGCTCGCCTGAGCAGGCGCGGCGCGGCCAACCCCGCCGAGCCAAAGGAGCCGCGCGTCAGGCCCAAAGCTCCGCGCCCGGGCGGCCGCATCGTTTAGCCAGGCGCTGAGCGGCAGGGCCGCGACAGAGTCGCCCTCTAGCGCCAACGCGCCAAGCAGGCTTTGCGCGAAGGCGGCGCCGTCCGGGCGCGCCGCTCTCTCGGTCGGTTCATCATCGATCAGCGCGGTCCAGCGCCAGCGGCCGGCGCGCGCCGGCTCCGCCGGCGCCGTCGGGGCGTAGCCGAGGGCGAAGACGCGCTCGGAGGGCGCAAGCAGCGTCTCCGTCCGGCTCTCCGTCGCTTGCGCCGCGCGTTTCGGCGCGGGCGGCGGCGGATCGATCCAGCAGCGTTTGCGCTCGAAAGGCGCGCCGGGCAGCGCGACCCGCCGCGGCCGCGCACCGCGGGGCTCTGCGCCGACGCCGTCCCAGTCGATGTCCGCCCCGCGCTCCCAAAGGCGGCAGAGCGTCTGCGCCGCGCGATCGAAATCGTCGATCGCCTCCGCGCCGCGCCGCATCGCCGCCAGCGTCTCGGCGCCTGGGCCGAGCCCATCTTTGATGAGACGGCTGAGCCCGCAGCCGGGCCCGATCTCGATCGCGATGTCGATCTCCGCGCTGGCGAGCGCCGCCATCATGGCGCCGAACCGCACCGGCGCCCGCATCGCCCGAGCCCAATAATCGGCCGGGATCGGCTGCCCCGCGGGCGCCCAGCCGCCGCTCAGACCGAAGAGAAGCGGGAGGCGCGGCGCTCGGCTCGGCCGCTCCGCCTCGATCCGCGTCGCTGCGGCGCGAAGCGCGGCGGCGGGGCCCTCCATCATCGGCCCGTGGAAGGCGCGGCTCGTCGCCAGCGGCGCGGCGATCAGCCCTGCGCGCGCCGCCGCCGCGCCCAAGGCCTCTATCGCCGCCGCCGGTCCCGAGGCGACGAGGTCCCGCGGCCCGTTCCAGGCTGAGAGTTCGACCTCTGAATGCGCCTCGATCAGCGCCTCGGCCTGCGCCGCGTCGCCGGACAGCGCCAGCATCGCGCCCGCCGGCGCGGCGAGCGTCGCCTCCGCCCGCGCCGCCACGAGCGCCGCCGCCGCCTCCAGCCCAAGCGCGCCGGCTTCGACCGCGGCGGCGTATTCGCCGAGACTGTGGCCCGCCAGCGCCGCCGGCGCGACGCCCGCCGCGCCAAGCATCGCCGAGACGCCGCATTGCACCGCGAACACCGCTGCTTGCAGGCCGCGCGGATCCGCCAGCAGCGCCTCGGCGCGCGCCGGCTCGAACAGTTGCGCGAGATCGAGCGCTGGATCGCCGTTAAAGAGATCCGCGAAGAGCGCTCGGCAGGCTTCGAACCGCGCGGCGAACGGCGGTGAGGCGCGGTGAAGATCGCGCGCCATCAACGCATGCTGCGCGCCATGGCCTGGATAGATGAAGGCGATCCGCGGCGCGGCGTCCGGCGCCGGCGTCTCTGGGAGCGGCGCGCGCCGCAGCCGCGCCGCCGCTTGCGCCAGCGATGGCGCGGCGATGGCGAGGCGGAAGGGCAGGCTCTCGCGCCCAAAGCGCAGCGTCTGCGCCGCGCCCGCGAGCGTCACGCCTTCGGGGGAGGTCTCGATCGCGGCGGCGACGGCGCCGCGAAGCCGCTCGAGCCCTGCGGCGGAGCGGGCGCTCAACAGGATCGGCGCGGCCTCGACGCCGCCCTCAAAAGGCGGCGCGTCGCGCGGCGGCGCCTCTTCGAGGATCAGGTGGGCGTTCACCCCCCCGACGCCGAGGCTGGAGACGCCGGCGCGCCGCGGTCGATCACGCCCGGCCGCGTCCCGCTGCGCCGGCCATGGCGTCGTCTCACGCTGCAGGGCGAGCCCCGCCGCGTCAAAGCCCAGCGCGGGATTGGGCTCGTCGATCCCGCGGGTCGCCGGCAAGGCGCGGCGCTCCAGCGCCATTGCGCATTTGGCGAAGCCGGCGAAGCCCGCCGCGATGTTGGCGTGGCCGATATTGGGCTTCAGCGTTCCCACCGCGATCGGCGCGCGATCCGGCGCGGCGTAGGCCCGCGCCAGCGCGGCCGCCTCGATCGGATCGCCGAGCCGCGTCGCCGAGCCATGCGCTTCGATATAGCCGATCGCGCCAGGCTCCACCCCCGCGTCGGCGAGCGCGGCGCGGATCACCGTCTCCTGCCCCTTGGCGCTCGGCGCGGAGAAGCCCGCCTTCTCGCCGCCATCGCCGCCGATCGCGGCGCCTCTCACCACCGCGATGATCGGATCGCCATCCGCCAGCGCCGCTTTGAGCGGTTTCAGCAAGGCGGCGCCGACGCCGTCGGTGAAGACGGTGCCGTCCGCCGCCGCATCGAAGCTGCGCACCGCGCCGCTCGGCGAGCCGACATGGCCCTCCGCCGCGAGATAACCGCCCCGCGGCAGCATCAGGCTCGCCGCCCCGGCGATCGCCATCTCGCACACGCTGCGCCGCAGCGCCGCCACCGCCTCTGCGATCGTGGTCAGCGCCGTGCTGCAGGAGGTCTGCACCGAGAGCGTCGGTCCGGTCAGATTGAGGAGATAGCCGGCGCGGCTCGAGAGATAGTCTTTGTCTGAGCCGATCTCCGCCAGATGAAAGCCGGTCGGATCGCCAGGATCGAGCGCCGCCGCGCCGCCAAGGTTATGCAACAGGTAGAGCGGCAACCAAGCGCCCGCCCAAACGCCGATCCGCGCGAGCGGGGGCTCCGTCGCGTCGCCGCGCGCCTTCGCAAGGCGGTGTAGAAGCGCTTCGGCGCCGCGCGGCGGGTAGCCGGCGAATTCGAGCGCGCGCCAGCAGCTTTCCAGGAACAAGCGCTGCTGCGGATCCATCATCGCCGCTTCATGGGCGCTGAGCCCGAAGGCGGCGGGATCGAACGCCTCGATGTCTGTCAAATGCCCGGCGACCGGCACGTAGTCAGGCCGCGCGCGCAGTTCCTTCGACGCGCCATAGGCGTCGAGCTCTTCGTCGCTGAGGCGGCGCAAGCCCGTTTCGCCTTGCATCAGCAGCCGCCATAGGCCCTCGAGATCGCCGCTTTCCGTCTCGGCGCCGGCGAAACGGCCGGCGAGCGAGAGGATCGCGATCGGCTCGGCGCCGGAGCCTGCCGTCTCGGCGCGTGGGTCCTCCTTAGCGTGATCCGCGGTCGGCTGCGCCGCTGGCGTGGCGAGGGAAGGAGCCTCGAGCGGCGCGGCGCGGCGGGCGGTCGCGGGACGGGCGTGGATCAGGCGCGCCATGGCGCCGATTTCCGGATGATCGAACACATCTCCGACGGCGAAATCGACGCCCAGCCGCTCGCGCACAGCGATGGTCAGCGCCACTGCGGTCAGCGAATGGCCGCCGAGCGCGAAGAAATCCGCCGCGTCTTCATCTGGCGGCGCAGCGTTCAAAACTTCCGCCCAGAGGCGTATCAGTCGGCCCCTCGTCTCGGCCAGAGTCGAGATCGGCGCCGGCGCGGCGGCGCCCGCTTCGTCCAGCGCGTTGAGCGGCGCCGCGGGATCCGGCAGCCGCTTGCGGTCCAGCTTTCCCGTGGCCGGATTGATCGGCCAGTCCCGCAGAGCGAAGAGTTTTGAAGGGATCGCATAAGCCGGCAGACGGGTTGCGAGATGCGCGCGCAGGGACCGGCCCAGCTCCGAGCTGGGCCCGATCAGCCGCGCTGGGGACGCGTTTTCGCTTCCGCGCTCGTTCGGGGCTGCGTCGTCTCGTTCGGACAGAGATAAGAACGCGGCCAACGCCTCCGTCGCGCCGGTCTCGCGATCCGGCACGGCGCAAGCGGCGGCCGCGGCGACCGCCTCATGCGCGGTGAGCGCCGCCTCCACCGACGCGGGCGCGATGCTGTAGCCTCGGAGCTTGATCAGAAACTTCGCCCGGCCGCTGATCTCTAAAGCGCCATCGGCGGCGAAACGGCCGAGATCGCCCGTGCGGAACATCCGCGCGCCGGTCGCGCTGCGATAGGGGTCGGGCGAGAAGCGCGCCGCCTCCTCCTCCGCATCGCCGAGATAGCCGAGCGCGAGCGTCTCGCCGCCGACATACACCTCGCCCTCCTCGCCCCAGCGCGTGGGCGCGCCGGCCTCGTCCAGCACGTAGATCGAGACGCCGTCCATCACCGCGCCGGCGGGCGCGAAGGCGCGGCCGGGCGCGGGGGCGCGCGCGCTCAGATCGACATGGCAGACATCGTGGCATTCTGAGATCGAATAATCGTTCACCAGGCGCACATGCGGCGCCAGCCGTGCGAGCCGGGCCGCCAGCGTCGCCGCCACCACCTCGCCATTGAGATAGATGATTTTGAGCGCGCTCAGCCGGTCAGCGAGCGCGCCGCAGAGCCCGCGCTCCGCCGCGCCGAGGATTTGCTCCAGCAGCGACGGCGTGAAGAGCACCCGCGTGATGCGGTCTCGCTCTAAAAAGTCGATGAGCATGGACGGATCGCGCAGCGTCGCTTCGTCGATCACATAGAGCGGGCGCCCTTGCAGCAGCGGGCGCAGCGCCTCCCATACGAAAAAGACGTTCGCCGCTTCGCGCTCCTCCGCGGCGTAAGGCAGATGCCGATAACGCCACCAATAGGAGATCACCGCGCCGCGATGGGGGCAGAGGATCGCTTTCGGCGCGCCCGTGGTGCCGGAGGAGGCGACGGCGTAAGCGGGATCGTGCGGACCGACCACATCGAAAGGCGAGGCTTTCGCGCCGTCGCGCCGCGCCGCGTCCTCCTCAGCGCTGAGCCGAGCCGGCCAGCCCGGCTCGAGGCTCGCCGTCCGTTCCGCTGGCCACAGAGCGGGCGAGGCGGCCAAACGGTCGGGCCGCGCCACCAGCGCCGCGGGCTTCACCCGCTCGAGGAGCGCCGCGAGCGCCGCATCCGGCGCCGCGGCCTCAAGCGGCAGATACGCCGCGCCGGTCTTCATCGCGGCGAGCATGGCCACCACGAAATCGGCGGAGGTCTCCAGCAGGATCGCCACCGTCTCGCCGCGCCCCGCGCCGCGGCGCGCCAGAGCGCGCGCGAGCCGATCGCTGTCACGGGAGACGTCGGCGAAATCGAGCGTGCGGTCCGGACCGATCAGCGCCGGCGCCGCAGGGTTGCGCGCGGCCTGGTCTTCGAAGAGATCATGCAGCGTTCGCTGATCCGGCGCCTCGTGCGGCGGGCCATGCTGGATCGACAGGCGCGCGCCTGCGCGCTCCGGCGCCGACGCCGCGCAAGACGCCATCGGAGGAGAGGTCGGCGCCTCCGCTCCCAGCAGGCGCTCCGTCAGCAGCGTGAGCGTCGCGTCTCGGGCCGTCTCCGTAAAGAAATGCCCGCCTTCGAACACCGCGGTCTCGGTTGCGGACGCCGCTTCGCGCCAGCGGTAAAGGCTCGCCGGCGGAGCCGCGGGATCCTCCGCGCCCGCAAGCAGCGTCAGCGGCGCGGCGAGGCGCGGCGTTGGTTCGAAGCGATGGGTCTCCGCCAGCGCGAAATCGCTGCGCACCGCGGGCAGGATCAGCGCGCGCAGCTCATGCTCCAGCCCCGCAGCGCCCGGATCACCGCGCTCAAACCCGTCAACGCCGGGCGCGCCATAGCGGCTGAGTTCGGCCCACAGCGCCTCGTCATCGAGCGCGGAGAGCGGCGGCGCGCCGGCCTCCCGATGATCCTCGGCGCCTGGATATGCGTAAGCCGAGAGGAACAGCCGCTCCGGCTGCAGACCGCGGCGCTCCAGCGCGCGCGCCGTTTCAAAGGCGACAAGCGCGCCGACGCTGTGCCCAAAGAGCGCGAAAGGAACGGCGGCCAGCGTCGATGCGATCGCGTCCGTCGCCTCCGCCGCCATCG
>JBCBCG010000111.1:0-14223 GCA_038530925.1 Pseudomonadota bacterium | reverse complement strand
CCGCCGGCCCTCGCCGCGCTGCAAACGGCGCATCCGGGCCTGATCCTGGAGCTTGAGACCGGCCTCTCAAGCGAGCTTGCCGCGGGCGGTGAGCGTCGGCGGCTTGCGCCGGCGATCAAGCAGCGGCGCGCCGCACGCTTCCTCCAGCGCTTTGATGTGGAGGCTCGCCGCCGAATGGCTGAGCCCGACGACCTGCGCCGCGGCGGCGATGGAGCCGCGATCGGCGACGGAGACCAGCGTTTCGAGATGCTTCGGGTTCAACACCGCCTCTATCGTTAGAAAATCTCATTATATATAGCAGTAATTCCCGTTTTTATTCAAGGAACGGAGTCGGTATCGTCTCGTCTGAGAGAACAACCAAAGGCGGAGCGCGTCGCAGCGCCGCCGGGAGAGGGAGCGCGCTATGATCGGACCGACCGACGGGCTTGCGGACGAGACACGAGATCTTCAAGCCGCCGCGGCGGCGCTGGCGGCGGCGGAGCTGGCGCCGCGGGCGGCGGAGGTCGATCGCTCTGAGTCCTACCCTTTTGAAAATGTTCGTCTTCTGAAGGGCGCCGGGTTTCTCGGGATGACGATCCCGAAGGGGCTTGGCGGGCCGGGCCGCAGCCTGCTCGACGCCGCGGTCGTGATCGAAGAGATCGCCCAGGCTTGCGCCGTCAGCGCGCGGATCGTGGTCGAGACGAATATGGGCGCGCTGCTGGCGATCCTGCGCTACGGCTCGCCCGCGCAAGCCGCCGCGGCGGCGGCGGAGGTGCTGGCCGGCGACAAACCAGCGATCTGCATCACCGAGCCTGGCGCGGGCTCCGCGGCCACGGAGATGACGACAACCGCAGAGCGGCGCGGCGATCGCTGGGTGCTGAACGGTAAGAAGCACTGGATCACCGGCGGCGGCGTCTCGAACCTGCATCTAATCTTCGCCCGCGTCATCGAGGAGGGCCGCGACCACGGCATCGGCGCGTTCATCGCCTATCGCGACCGCGACCAAGGCTTGGTGATCGGCGCGCGCGAGCCGACCATGGGGCTTCGCGGCATTCCAGAGACCGAGGTGATCTTCGACGAGCTGTCCTTGCCGCTCGATCGCGCGCTTGCATTCGAGGGCGGTCCGGCGCGCGGGTTTGGGCGGCTGATGAACGCTTATAACAGCCAACGCGTCGGCGCGGCGTCGGTCGCGCTCGGCCTTGGCAAGGGCGCCTATCGCGAAGCGCTTTCTTATGTGCAGGAGCGCGAACAATTCGGCCGTCCGATCGCCGAGTTTCAAGGCCTGCAATGGATGCTTGCGGATATGGCGATCCAGCTTTCGGCGGCGGAGGGCATGGTGCGCCGCGCCGCGATCGGGGCGGAGCGGCTCGGCTTTCCCGATCCGGCGGAAGCCGCGGCGGCCAAAGTGTTCGCGTCGGAGACCGCGGTGAAGGTGACGAACGACGCGCTGCAGTTGCATGGCGCGGCGGGCTATTCCCGGGCGCGGCCGGTGGAGCGGATGGTGAGGGACGCGCGCATGTTCACGATCGGCGGCGGCACGGCGCAAGTGCTGCGCACGCAGGTCGCGAGCCGGATCCTCGGCCGCAAACTGCCTCAGACGCGCGACGGCTACGCTGCGGACATCGGGACAGCGGCGGCGAGCGCGGCGCCGGGGTTTCGGCCGCGCATCGTGGGCGGCGGCGCAGGATGAACCGGCTTCACGTCGAAGATGACGCAGCGCGGCGCTCCAGAGGGCCGCGCACTTCTTTTGCAATCAACCGCCCGCTCAGCGCCGCGGCCGTTTAGGCCCGCCGCGCCCGCGCCCGTGCGAAGAGTGGCCATCCTGCCAGCGCCAGCGCCAACGCGCTGCGACATTCAAAACGCCTTCCACCCACATCTTCCACCCAACCTCTACCGCCAAGCCGTCTATCGCCAAGCCGTCTCCCGCCAAGCGTCTTCCGGCGCTTGCGGCCATCCGTTCGCGCGGAGCGCGCACAGAAAAAGGGCCGCTCCCACGGAGCGGCCCTCTCACATCTTCGCAGGATTAGTGTCGAGCTTACTGCTCGATCACAACCACGCGGCGGTTGCGATACTCTTCCACGCCGTCGCCGGTCTGCACCTCAAGCTCTTCCTCACCCTTGGAGACCGCGCCAACGCGGGTGGTCTCGACGCCCGCGACCGTCAGCAGCTCCTTCACGAAGCCGGCGCGGCACTCGCCGAGGCGCTTGTTGTAGCGCATGGAGGCGGTGGTGGAGGCGTGGCCTTCGACCATGATGAAGGCGTCGATCAGGCCAAGCAGACCGGAAGCCTCGTCAGCGCCCAGCTCGGCGGCCAGCGCTTCGGCTTTGGAACGCTCGTTCAGGCCCGGAGCCGGCTCGTCCTGGATCCGGCGATCATTGTCGGTGTTCTCACACGCGTTGATCGGGAAGCCATAGATGTTGCTCGGCGTGTAGCAGGATTTGTAAGCCGCGACCCAGCCGGTGAACACAGCGTCCGGCTCGGTGATGTAGTGCGGGGTCTCACGCACCTGCTCGATATAGTGGTCGTAAAGCGCGACCAGCTGAGCGCAAGCGGCCGGCGCGATGCTGCGATACTTGGCGGCGCGCTTGATGGTGGCGTCGTAAGCCACGGTCAGAACCGCATCGTCGAGGCCCAGCTCCGACGGCGCCCAAGGCTGGACGTCTTCGCCATTCGCGGCGCGGACCGACTTCGCGTAGAACGCGGTCGCATCATACCAGTTGGTGTCGCCGTCGCCGCTGTAGGCGGCTTCGTAATCGGCGCGCTCCTGATAGGCCTTCGCCAACTCGGCCACATACGAGCCGCCCGGCAGCTCCGTATCAAGCCAGTTCTGGATCACGAACGTGCTGGCCATGCTCCGGCCCGGCAGCGGATGCCCCGGAATGCCGGCGTTCCGGGCCAGGGCCGGAACGCTCACGGTGGCGGCGACCGCCGCAAGAATGATGATCTTTTTCATCCCCAACTCCCAAAAAATTCAGATCGCCACCAGGGCTGCTTCCGTCTCGACACGACGCACGCCGCATTGCAAGAAAAACAGAAGGTAAACGATCGCCTGCTCCCCTGATGTGTTCTCGCACCAACGGCGACGCCGCCGGCTCGCGCATCCCTTCCACTCGAGCGAGCCCCTGAGGCCCTCAATCTGATCGACCCGCCCCGAATAAGCGAGCCGCTTCGACCACCGCCTGAAACGCATAGGCCTCGGATCGGCGAAGAACGGATCTTCCACCCCCGCGTCAAAAGCGCCACAATCTCTTACCTCACGCGGCGGCGGCGCGAAGCCTCGCATCGGGAACGCTGCGGCAGTTCCCCTTGAACTGTCGCCCATCGGCCGCGCTTTGCGCAGGACGCCGCCCAAAGATCCCGCAGTGACACAACCCGCCAGCGCTCTTGGCCGCGCGGCGCCGGCGCCTCGGCCCCGCGATGCGAGAGTGACCTTCGTGTATTTCTCTTAAAAATCAACCTATAAAGCCCGCACTCAACGCGAGCTATGAAGCGCTGCGGTTTTGCGCGAGCGCCATGGCGCCGCCCGCGCCCCGCGCGGCGCAACGCCGCGATGCGCCCTGGAAAGAGGCGGTTTTGCGGCGCGCGCCCCTCCCGATGCGCTAAGGGCGTGTGACGCGGACGCCTCAGAGGCGAACGGCGCGGAGGAAAGGCGCGGGCCGATGACGACAGAGGAGCAGCGACGCGAATCCGCGCCGAGAGCGGCGCCGGAGAGCATCGACATCGCGATCATCGGCGGCGGGCCGGCCGGGCTCGCCGCAGCCGAGAGCGCGGCGCTGACGCTGGCGGGCCGGCGGACGCCTGGCCCCGCGCTCCCGGGGCGAATCGCCGTGTTCGAGGCGATGCCGAGCCTTGGCCGCAAGCTGCTGATGGCCGGCAAAAGCGGTCTCAACATCACCTTCGACGCGCCGAGCGACCGGCTCATCGCCGCCTATCGGCGCTCTTCGCCGGCGCTGGAGCAAGCGGTGCGCGCCTTCGGGCCGGCGGAGATCCGCGCTTGGATGGATGGGCTCGGCGCGCCGTCCTTCGTCGGCACGTCGGGCCGCGTCTTTCCAGAAGCGATGAAGGCCAGCCCGCTGCTGCGCGCCTGGCTGCGCCGCTTGAGCGGTCTCGGCGTCGAGACCCGGCCCCGCTGGCGGTGGCGCCGGATCACGGCGCAGGGTCTCGATTTCGAGACCCCCAGGGGCGTTCGCCGCGTCGCGGCGCGGGTTTGCGTGCTCGCCATGGGCGGCGCGAGCTGGCCGCGGCTCGGCTCGACCGGCGCTTGGACGGCGGAGCTCGCCCGCCTAGGGGCGCCGATCGCGCCGTTCGCGCCCTCGAATGTCGGGTGGAGCGCTGGGCTCTCGCCGTTCTTCCTCGAGCGTTTCGCCGGCGCGCCGCTGAAGACCATCGCCGCCGCGGCGGGCGGCGCCCGCGTGCGCGGCGCTTTGATGATCACGCGCTACGGCTTTGAGGGCGCGCCGCTCTACGCGCTAACGCCCCCTCTTTCGGCCGGCGCCGCGCTCGCGCTCGATCTCGCGCCGGATCGGCGGCGCGACGCTCTGATCGCAGCGCTCGGAAAGCCGCGCGGCAAAGCTTCGTTCTCAAGCTGGATGCGCAAAGCCGCGCGGCTCGGCCCTGCGGAGACGGCGCTGCTGCGCGAGGCCGGCGCGCCGCCGAGCGAGCCCGAAGCGCTTGCGGCGCGGATCAAGGCCTGCCCGGTTCCGCTGACGGGCCCCCGCCCGATCGAAGAGGCGATCTCGACGGCGGGCGGCCTCGCTTGGGAGGGCGTCGGGCCCGACCTCGCCCTGCGCGCGCATCCAACCGTCTTCGCCGCCGGCGAGATGCTGGAATGGGACGCGCCGACAGGCGGCTATCTCCTGACCGCCTGCCTCGCCCTCGGCCGCCGCGCCGGCGCGGCGGCGGCGGAGCGGCTCATCGAGCAGGACGCCGGCTGAGCCGTCAACGAAACGTCGTCTCGAGCGTCTCGACGCGCGCCGCCGCCTCCATGCGCGCCTGAGCGCGCAGGAGCAGAACCCCGATGGTAAGAAGCGACGCCGCCGACATGGCGGCGAAGAGGTGGGGGTCTGGAGCGAAGGGGGCTGGCGGATCATTCGGAACAACGAGGATATCGCGGTGTCCCAAGGGAGCGCCCGGCGCCATCGGTCGACCGGCGGGCGCCGACGCCGGCCTCGCGCTATCCGCAAGAGCTTCAACCGCAGCGTAGACCAAGATGCTGGACGCCGCGATGAGAGGCCATCCGATCACCGCTCGCCCCCAGCGGAACCGAACGATCGCCGCGCCCAAAGCGCAGAGGGCGCCCGGGATGATGAGAACGCGCACCGCTGTTTCCGAAGTGGCGGCGACGCCCAAATGCGACGACTGCGCCATCTCGCGCAGGGCTAATCCCATGACCACCCCAGCGGCGACAAGAAACGCTGTCAACGCAGCGGTCCGCGCGAGCGAGAGTGATTGTCCCGACGGGCGACCGCGCGACGTTAGCAAAGCGATCAGCGCCGTCGTTGAACAGTAGGTCAAAGTCGCGATCGCGGGCCAACCGAGCGCCGCCATGACGCTGAAGCAGGGGAGGAGGACCGCGACAAGGATCGCGGCGCCAGAGCCGAACCGAGATGATCGCAGAAGTCCGACCGCCGCGGCGACGGAGAGGACCATCAAAATGAGCGGTCCCAGATCGCGCAACGCCTCACCGTCCCAATCAATCAGATCGCCGGTCGCCACGCTTTCGAGGGAGAAGCCGCCCAAAGCCGCGATTCCCAGCAGCGCGCTATTCGCCGCTAGGATCACAACACCGATCACCGCCGCGGCGTTCGGGCGCTCAAGCGCGGGACGGCTCAAAGACCACGATGTCACAACGCGCTCCTTCTTCAACGCTCGGCTCCAGACCAAAGCCGTCAGCGAAACGTCGTCTCGAGCGTCTCCACCCGCGCCGCCGCCTCCGCGCGCGCCTGAGCGCGGAGAAGAAGCACTCCGATGATCAGAAGCAGCGCGGCGGAGACGAAGGCGAGGTCGGGACGCGTGGACCCGCCCAAAAAGAATGTCTCTAGGCCGTACGCCGCGGCCGGGTTTGTGCGGCCTTCAAGGATCGTGGCGCCTACCCAGCCCGCGAAGAGACCGGCCCCGATCAAAGGCCAGCCGAGCGACGCCCTGATCCATCTGAACCGAAAAGCCGCCGCTCCTCCCACCCACAGCGCCGCCGCCGCGCCCAGCGGCGCGCCGAACGTGGCGATCAGATCGAGTTCCGACCCGGGCCAAGCCGCTGCGAGAGCGATCGCAAGGCCAAGAATAACCCCAGCAGCCGCAAAGAGCAGCGCCGCCAGGGCCGTGACCCCTAGATCCGGAGCAGGTCCGGAGGGGCGCCCCCGAGACATGACCAACGCCGCGACCGCCGCGACGGAGAGCCCAGCGTCGAGCAGAATGTC
Source organism: Pseudomonadota bacterium (assembly GCA_038530925.1). Taxonomy (GTDB): domain Bacteria; phylum Pseudomonadota; class Alphaproteobacteria; order Rhodobacterales; family Rhodobacteraceae; genus JALEGB01. Next base: position 7,828 of record JBCBCG010000111.1, on the reverse strand, counting down.
GCTCTTCACCGCCCAGAGGACAACGCTGAGCGACAGGGAAAGGACCGCCGTGGCGCTGAACAGGGCCGCTCCCAACGCATCAGAGCGAAGAAGCGAAAACGCGACGGCGACAGAGAGAGCAGCATGCGCGATCGCAACCCAGCCCTGCAGCTCGGCGGACAACAAGCTCTCATCGGCGAAATCGCCGCCTCCGAGATCCCTCAAAGTCAGCCCCCCCGATGCTGCAAAACCAAGCAGCGCGCCGTAAACCGCCAGCATCAAGACGCCGATCACCGGCGCAGCGTCCGGACGCTCGAGCGCGGGACGATCCGGCGCGGCGACGCTCATGGCGAGATCCTTCGCTTCGACGCGCCGTAAACGCGGCTTCGAGCGCGACGCGCGTTACCGAAACGCCTCCTGGATCGCCGTCGCATCATCTTGGCGGCGCCGCGCGTCACGCTGGTTCTGCAGGAGCACAAGTCCGAACCCAACCACCGCCAACACCGCCGAGACCACGCCGCCCGTCACGGGATCGGAGGCGGCGATCATCTCGTCGAGCTCCGGACCGAGCTGCGCGCGCACGGCGGGATTGTCGCCATAGGCCGCAAGCGCCAACGCGCTCGTTCCCGCCGTCGCGCCCGCGCCGAGCGCCGGCCAGCCGATGGTCGCCGCCGTCCAGCGAAATTTGTAGAAGGCCGCGCCGATCACCCAGGCGATCAGCGTCAGCACCCCGAGCGTGATCGCGACCGGCGCGACGTCCGCCTCCACCGGCGCGAAGCCGCTGAACAGGAAGCTGCTGAAGGAGACGACCATCAAAAACGTCGTCGCCATCGTCAGAAAAATCGTCGCGAAAATTGTGACCCAGAGCGCCGGCGTCGGCGCGCCGGGCCGCGCGGTCGAACGCACGATCAGCATCAGCACCAGCGCGTAGACGACCACATAGGGCGCGAGCGCCAAGACATTCGGCGCGTTGGCCAGGCTGAGCGCCATCATCGCCAGCATCATCGCGCCCAGCAGATAAACGCCGCTCGGCGCCGCGCGCATCAGCATCACGCCCGCCAGCAAGCCGAACGCGTAGAGCGCGAAGCCGGCGTAGACCTGCTCCTCCATCGAGAGCGCCTGGCCCGGCAGCTGCGCCGGCGGGCCGCCGATCTCGCCGATCATCGATAACGTCATGACGCCGCCGATCAGGCCGAACACCGAGACCACGAACACAATGACGCCGATCACCACTCCGGCCCCTGGCCGCTCCAGCCGCGCCGCATCGGACATCGCGCGCCCTCCCCTCTTCACCTTGCCGGCGGCGGCTCTTCACCGCGCGGCTTTCCCTGATCGCTCCGGGCTCTACCGAAAGCTGCGAATGTTGGAAAGATCGATCGCCCCGGCGCTGCTCGGCGGCGCTTGGTTTCGCGGGGCGGATTTCCATGTAACGTGTTCGCGGTCGGGGATGCGCAGTAGAGGCTGCGCTTGGGCGGAGCGACGCCGCGCGCCCGGCCCGCGCCACCCGTTCCCAGCCGCCAGTCCCAAAGACAAAGCCGTTCTTGACCCTCCATGCCGCTAGAAGAGATCGACATCGACGCCGCCGCGCAAAATTGGCGCGCCTTCTCGGACGTCATCGACGTGCGCACCGAGGCGGAGTTCGCGGAGGACCATATTCCCGGCGCGCTCAACCTGCCGGTGCTGACGACCGGACAGCGCGCCGAGGTCGGAACGCTGTATGTGCGCGAAAGCCGCTTTCTCGCCCGCAAGATCGGCGCGGCCTATGTGGCGGCGAACGCGGCGCGGCATCTGCAAGGCGCGCTCGCGGACAAGTCGGGCGCTTATGCGCCGCTCGTGCATTGCTGGCGCGGCGGGCAGCGCAGCCGCGGCCTTGCGCTTATCCTTGATCAAATCGGCTGGCGCGTCCGCCTTCTCGCCGGCGGATATCGCGCCTATCGCCGCCAGGTGAGCGCGCGCCTTTACGGCGACGAGCCCTGGTTCGGCGCGGTTCTGCTCGAAGGACCGACCGGCGTCGGCAAGACCGAGATCCTAAAGCGCCTGGCCGCGCGCGGCGCGCGAATGCTCGATCTCGAAGCGCTGGCGGCGCATCGCGGCTCGATTTTCGGCGCAGCGCCGGATGCGGCGCAGCCAAGTCAAAAGCTCTTTGAAACGCGCGTCTTGAGTGCGCTGTGCGATCCCGCCGCGGCGCCGGGCCCGGTGTTCTTGGAGGCTGAGTCGAGCAAGCTCGGGAAGCTGCTGACGCCGCCGACCCTTTGGAAAGCGATGCAGGCGGCGCCGCGGATCCGCATCGAAGCGCCGCTGGCCGCGCGCGCGGGCTTTTGCGTCGCGCAATACGCCGATCTCGTCGCCGATGGCGCGCGGCTCGACGCCCTGCTCACGCGGCTCACGCCCCATGCGGGCCATGCGGCGGTGGCGGAGTGGCGCGCCCTGGCGCGGAGCGGCGCCTATCCGCGCCTGGCCGAAGCGTTGATGGCGCGCCATTACGATCCAGCCTATGCGCGCTCGGCGAAGAGATCGGCGCAGCGCCCGCTTGGGACGGTGCGGCTCGAAGCCCTGACGCCGGACGCGTTCGAGGCCGCCGCCGCCGCCGTTCTAGCGCTTTTGGAGAAGGCGCCGCCTCACGCAGCGCCGGCCACGACGCAGAGCCGCGCCGGCGCCGCCTGAACCCGCCGCTCGATCAGCGATCCTGGTTGAAATACTCATCGTCGATATCCATCGATCTGACATCCGCCGTCGCGCGATCGGCCTCCTGCGGCTCAGGCTCGGCTTCCGCCGCGCGCTCCGGCTCACGCCGCGCGCCCGTCTCAGGCGCGGCGGCGAGGCGATCCCCGTCCTCAGGCGCGGGCGCCCGGTCCCGCTGATCCGTGATTTGCGGCAGCGCCGGGCGCGGCGGCAGCGCCGGCGCCAAAAGCGCCGCGGCGCGCGGCGAGGAGGGGGCGGCGCCCGCCGCCCGCCGAGGAGCCGGTTCCGCCGGATCGGGGGGCGCGCGCTTGGAGGCGGAGCGGCCGCCCTGCAGCGCGCCGGCGCCGAGCGCGACGAGGGTGAAGCCGATCGACGCGCCGAGCTCGATCAGGCCGGTCATCACCAAAGCCAGCGTCTGGCGCACGCCGCTCGCCTCGCCGCCGAAGAGCGCGGCGATAGCTGCGGCTTGGGGATCGGCGGTGACGCCCGCCACCGGGCGCTCGGCCAAGGCGGCGCGCGTCGCCGCGAGATCGGTCTCAAGCCGCGCCGCGTCCTCGGCCACCGCCAGCTCGCGCCGCAGCTCCAAAACCGGCTGACAGACCGCGAGCGAATCCGGCCGCGTCACGTCGCGGCACCGATCGGTGCGCCGCCACACATCGCGCGGCACGGCGGCGGCGTCGATCTCCGCCGCCACAGCCGCCGCCGGCCGATGCGCCGGCAGCCCCGCGATCAAGCGCTCGAGCCGCGCCGCCCGCTCGCCAAGCGCCGCCGTCTCCGCCAGCGCCGCCGCGCGCGTCGCCGTCGCCGCCTCCCGCGTCGCCGCCGCAAAGCCCACCGCGCTCGCCAAAGACCAGGCCACGCACAGCAGCCAAAGCGTCGCGCCCGCCCCAACCAGCAACCAGCGCCGCGCGCGCCAGAGGCCGATCAATAAGAACGGGATCACCGATTTCAGACCATCCGCCGCGAGGCTCGCGCCGCCATAAAGCGCGCGATCGGTCGGCTCGACGCCGAGGGTCTGGCCGAAGCGGTAATTCATCCAGGCCGAGATCGCGAACATCGCCGCGGCGAGCGCGAAGCCGATCAGCAACACCAGCGCGCGGCCAAGCGTCAGCGACCAGCCGCCGAAGCCGCTCTCCGCCGCCGCGCTTCGATCGCCCTGATCCGCGCTCATGCCGCTCGCATGCTGCAGGCTCTCCTCACTGGCGCTGGGAGAGCGCCGCCGTCGCGTCGGCCGCCGCCCCGCCCTTGCAGCGGATCACGCCCTCGCCGTCGATCACGCCGCCGCGGCTGGCGCCTCGATCGGCGCGACCGCCCGTTCATAGAGCCGCCAGGTCGCATGGCCAAGCACCGGCAAGGCGACAAGCAGGCCGAGGAAGGCCGGCGCCATCGCCAGGATCATGACCACCGTCACCACGATCCCCCAAGCGAGCATCGGCGCCGGATTGCGCCGCACCACGGCGACGCTGCTCGCCACCGCGGTGACGATGTCGAGATCGCGGTCGAGCAGGAGCGGGATGCCGATCACCGTCACGCTGAAGAGCACGAGCGCCAAGATCGCGCCGATCACCACACCCGTCCCGAGAAAGGCGAGGCCGTTCTCGGTGGTGAAGACCACTTCAATCAGGCCGCCAAGGCTCGAGAACGAAGCCGTGCTGAGGAAAATCGCCAGCAGCAGACGCACCTGATACGCCCAGATCCAGAAGACGAACAGCATCACAAAGGCCATCCAGCCGAGCTGGCGATCCTTTTGCTGCGAGACCACGTTGAGCACCGGCCCCCAGGCGAGCGGCGCGCCGCTGGAGAGGCGGCGGCTCACCTCATAAAGCCCCACCGCGATGAACGGCCCGAGCAGCGGAAAGGCGATAGCGGGCGGGATGATCGCCCAAGGCGTGTCCCAAACAGCGAGACACACATAAAGAAAGATGCCGCCAAGCGCGTAGAAACCGCCGAAGAACAACCCGAATTGCGGCGCGGCGCGGAAATCCGCCCAGCCTTGAGCGAGCGCGCCCTTCACATCCGCAACGCTCACCGGGCGCAAAACCGGCCCGTTTGGAAAGCCGACCGCGGGGCTCGGCCCCATATCGCGCGCGGCGCGCTGGCGCTTGGGCGGCGGCGGCTTTGAGGAGACGGGTTGGGGTTCGGCGGGGCTTGAAATCGAATTGTCTGACATGGCGGCCGGCTCCGGATCCGTCGGCGATCTGAATCGCGCGCAGCGACGGTGAATGCGTCGTCAACGCTCTCACTCTGAAATCAATGAGACAAGACGCCTTGACCGGGATCAAGTCCGAAGCCGGATGCGCCGCCCTGCGGAAGAGCGTCATTGAGGCCGGCGATCGAGGCCGGTCGCTACGAAGGCCGGTTGAGCCGTTTGCCCTGGCGCCCGGCGAGATCCTGAACGAATTGCCAGGCGACGCGGCCTGAGACGGCGCCGCGGGTCTGGCGCCACTCGATCGCCTCGGCGCGCAGCGTCTCCGGCGCGATCGCGAGCCCATAGGCCGCGCAATACCCGTCGATCATGGCCAGAAACTCCTCCTGGCCGCAGCCGTGAAAGCCGAGCCAGAGGCCGAATCGGTCCGAGAGAGAGACCTTTTCCTCCACCGCCTCGCCCGGGTTAAGGCCGACTTGGCGTTCATTCTCGATCATCTCCCGCGGCATCAAATGCCGCCGGTTCGAAGTGGCGTAGAACAGCGCGTTCTCCGGCCGCCCCTCGACGCCGCCATCAAGCGCCGCTTTCAGCGCTTTGTAATGCGCGTCGTCCTGCTCGAAGGAGAGATCATCGCAAAAGAGCAGCGCCCGCCGATCAGGCGCCGCGCGCAGCGCCCCGAGCAGCCGATCAAGGCTCGGCAAATCCTCCCGCAGGATCTCGATCAACAGGAGCTTCTCGCCCGCGGCCCGTCCGCGGTTCACTTCCGCATGCGCCGCCTTGACAAGCGATGATTTGCCCATGCCCCGCGCGCCCCAAAGAAGCGCGTTGTTCGCCGGCAAGCCCTCGGCGAAGCGCCGCGTATTCGAAAGAAGCGTTGCTTTGGCGCGGTCGACGCCGATCAAAAGATCGATCGGAATGCGCGCGACATCGGGCACTGGCTGCAGCCGATCGCCCGTGGTCTCCGCGGCGGGACGCCACACGAACGCGTCGGCGGCGCTCCAATCGACCGGCGGCGGCGGCGGCGGCGCGATCCGCTCCAGCGCGGCGGCGATCCGCTCCAGCGCGGCGAGCTCAAACGTCCCGCCCGCCGCGCCGTCAGTCGTCATAATAGCCTTCCTCGCGCAACTTCTCCTCGCGCTTCTTCTCCACGCGGCGCACCAGGAAAATCGAGATCTCGTAGAGAAGATAGAGCGGGATCGCCAGGCCCACTTGGGTGATCGCGTCCGGCGGCGTCAGCACCGCGGCGGCGACCACAATGCCGACCACAGCGTATTTCCGCCCCGCCGCCAGCCCGTCGCCTGAGACGATGCCAGCCCGTCCCATCAAGGTCAGCAACACCGGCAGCTGAAAAGCCAGCCCAAAAGCGAAGATCATCGTCATCAGAATCGAGAAATAGCGCTCGACCGTCGGCAACACATTCAAGCCCGCGCCGCCTTCATCCGCGTTCTCGATGCTGAGCGAGTAGTCGATGAAGAACCCGAGCGCCAATGGCGCCACGACGTAATACACCAGCGCGCCGCCTGCGCCGAACAAGACCGGCGTCGCCACCAGAAACGGCCAAAACGCCTTCTTTTCTTCGGCGTAGAGCCCAGGCGCCACGAAGCGCCACATCTGGTTGGCGATGAGCGGAAAGGCGATGAAGAGACCCGCGTAAAACGCGATCCGCAAATGGTTGAACAGAACTTCGGTCAGATCGATGATCGTGAGGTTCGTGTCGAGATCGCGCCGCTCCAGCACGCCGACCAGAGGCGCGGCGAGGAACTGAAAGATCTCCGCAGCGAACACGAAGCAAATGGCGATGCAGATCACCAGCGCGATCACCGCGCGGATCAGCCGCGTGCGCAGCTCGGTCAGATGCTCGATCAGCGGCGCTTGGCTGTCGTCGATCCGTTCGCGATCGTCTTCAATCGCCTCCGGCGTGGTCTCCGCCATCCTCACGCTCCTCTACCGCCGAGCTTGCGCGTCGTGGGCCCGACGCCGACCGTCGCAAGACCGCCGCTATTCATTCCGCGGTCGGCGGCGGCGTCAACCAACGCGCCGACCTCTCAGGCCGGCGCAGCCGAATTCGGCGACGCCGTCTGACCGCGTTCCATGTTCGGAAAGAAAGAGCGCCCGCCCGTCAAGAGCCGGCGCGGCTTCAGTCCCTCTCGCGCCGCCACGCGGCGCGCCCCCTCCATCGTCCGACTAGGCGCTGCGCTCATCCCGCGAATCGAGCGCGTCCCGCGCGCCGAACGGATCGTCCGGCGCGCGCTGGGTCGTCCCCTCGCCCGCAGCGTCGCGCGCCTGTTCCCGACGATCCGACGCATAGCGGCTGGTCGGTCGAGGCCCGTCCGGATCAAAGTCAGGTTCGATCCGATCGGCGCTCTCGCGGCGGCGCCCGGCGGCGCCGTTGCGCGGCGCGTCCTCCTCGACGTCATCAACCATGCGCTGGGCGCTGCGGCCAATGTCCCGGACTTGCTTCTCCAGATCGGACTTCACCGAGCCGATCTTGCGAAACTCCTCCATATCGACGTCTTCGGCCGCCGCCTCCATGCCCGATTGAAACTCCCGCGCCAGGTTTCGCGCCCGCGCGACCCAGCGCCCAACCGCGCGCACCAACCCAGGCAGCTCTTTGGGCCCGACCACGATCAACGCCACCGCGGCGACGACCAGAAGCTCCCATCCGCCGATATCAAGCATCAGCTTCGTCCTTTCGAGCCGCTTCGGCTCAGATCGCAAGCCCGCCGACAGCGAGGTGCGAGCCGATGTGGCGCGAGCGCCGATTACGCGGATCGCTCACCGCGACGCCGCTGAAAACGTCGCCTAAAAACGCCGCCTGGCGACGCAGACAGGCGCGCCGGCTCCGCGATGGCGGGCGCGTGGATCAGCCGCCCGACTGGCCGGTCTTCGACTGCGCGCTGGAGACGTCGACCGTCTCACCCTTGTCGATTTTGGCCTGCTCTTCGTCTTGGCCTTCCTTCATGCCCTTTTTGAAGGCGTTGATGCCCTTGGCGACATCTCCCATCACCTGACTGATTTTGC
>JBCBCG010000110.1:0-14349 GCA_038530925.1 Pseudomonadota bacterium | reverse complement strand
GGTGACCGACCAAGTCGCCGGGCGCGACGGCGTCGATACGCTCAGCGGGATCGAGAAGATCAATTTCAATGGCGCCATGTTCGATTTGGAGGTTGGAACCACTGGCGCGGACACGCTGACCGGCGCGCAAAGAACCATCTTCGTCGGCGGCGACGGCGTCGATACGGTCGACTTCTCCGCGGAGACCAACCGTACGGACGTCAATCTCCAAAACAAGAACGGCGGTTTCCGCGCGCATACATCTCGCTTTGAAGAGATTGAGAACGTCATTGGCGGGTCCGGCGACGACAATTTAACCGGCGACGATGGCGTCAACCGCCTTGAAGGCGGCGCCGGGAACGACACGCTTCGCGGCAATGGTGGAAACGATACGCTGCTCGGCGGTGCGGGCGATGACCGGATTCTCGCCGGCGGCGGCGATGAGACTCTCGATGGCGGCGCCGGCGTCGATACGCTGGTCTATAGCGGCAACGGCCCGACCACGGTGAATCTCGCCAACCAGACCGTCTCAGGCGGAGATGCGACGGGCGACACGATCTCCGGTTTTGAGAACGTCGACCTGTCGAGCAGTCTCGGCGCGACCGTCATCGGCAGCGATGTCGCCAACGTCATCACCGGCTCGAACGGAGCATCCGACGTGCTGGATGGCGGGCTCGGCGACGATACGGTGAGCGGCCGAAACGGTAACGACACGCTGACTGGCGGCGGCGGGAACGACATCATCGATGGCGGCACAGGAACCGACATCGCGGTCTTCTCCGGCAATCGCGGCGATTACGCCGTCAGCACGGATGGCGCGACGCCGGCGACCTTCACCATCACGCATCTGAATAGCGGCGCGGATGGCGTCGACACCGTCACCAATGTCGAAACCTTCCGCTTCGCCGATGGCGATGTGGCGCTCGCGGACATCATGAACGACGCGCCGACGGACATCGCCATCGCGAGCGGCGGTTCGGTGGCGGAGAACAGCGCCAACCCGACCGTGGTGGCGACGCTGGCGACGACCGACGAGCAGGGCGGCGCGTTCACTTACGCGATCACCAATGATCCGTCCGGCTATTTCGAGATCTCGGGCTCCAACATCATCGTGAAGTCCGGCGCCAACATTAATTATGAGGCGGCGGCGACGCGGGATGTGACGATCCAAGTCACGGATGCGGAGGGCGCGACCTATTCCGAGACGCTGACGCTCGCCATCACCGATGTGGCGGAGACGCTGACCTTCGCCGGCACCGTGAACGACACGTTCGTCGACAATGGCGTCGCCGAGACGCGCATCAATGGCGGCAATGGCAATGACGACATCACCGCCCATAATGATGGCGGCGATATCGATGGCGGCAATCACGACGACACGCTGCGCGGCGGCGCGGGCGACGACATTCTGCGCGGCGGTTCTGGCGACGACGTCATCACCGGCGGGGCGGGCGACGACACCATTTACACGGGCCGCAATGACGACACCATCGATGGCGGCGAGGGATCTGACACGATTTATCTTGATCGCGACGGCGTCAACAGCATCACCGACACCGGCTCGAGCGGGACGGATACGATCGTCCTAACGGGCAACAACAATTCCGACTTCCGCATCCAGGGCGATTTCTCCGCGGCGAGCGGGATCGAGGTGATCGACGCCAGCGGTCAGAGCCAGTACCGCCTGAATTTCAGCCATGTCGCCGCGGATGCGGATTTCACGGGCGTAAGCTTGCTCGGCTTGCAGGAGATCCGCGCCGGAAATCAGGACGACACGATCGTCGGCAGCGCTGGCGATGACATCATCAAGGGCGAGGGCGGCGTCGACGATCTCTCGGGCGGCGACGGCGCCGACACGCTGCGCGGCGGCGATGGCGACGATGCGCTGAAAGGCGATGCGGGCGACGACTTCCTCTATGGCGATGCGGGCGCCGACACGCTGACCGGCGGCGCCGGCGCCGACTTGCTCGATGGCGGGGACGGAGCCGACCAGCTATTGGGCGGCGTGGGAAATGACGATCTCCGCGGCCACGCGGGCGACGACATTCTGACCGGCGGCGCCGGCGACGATGTCATTCGCGGCGGCGCCGGGCATGACATCGCCGTCTTCACCGGCAATCTGGCGGATTACGATTTTTCCGTCAGCGGCAGCGACATCACCGTCGCGGATACGCGCGCGGGCGCGCCGGATGGGACGGACACGGTCAGAGGAAACGAGACCGAAGTGATGCGCTTCGCCGATGGCGATGCGGCGGTAACGGTCTTGGGCAGCAATGCGACTTGGACCGGCGGCGCGGGCTCCGACATCGTGCAAGCCGGCAATGGTGTCGATGTCATCGATGGCGGCGCTGGCGATGACGTGATCTTCGGCGACACGCATGGCGACACGCTGGCCGGCGGCGCTGGAAATGATCGGATTTATGGCGGCGTCGGTTGGGACACGCTAACCGGCGGTGCCGGCAACGACCATCTTGATGGCGGGAACCATACTGATGTCGCGGTGTTCTCCGGAAATCGCGCGGATTACGAGATCACTTCGGATGGCGCGCCGACGCCGACTTACACGGTCACGCATCGCAGCGGCGGCGCGGACGGCGTCGACACCGTCATCAATGTCGAGACCTTCCGCTTCGCCGATGGCGATGTCGCGGTCGCCGACATCATCAACGTCGCGCCGACCGACATCGCCATCGCCAGCGGCGGCTCGGTCGCGGAGAACGCCTCCAACCCGACCGTGGTGGCGAGCCTCGCCGCGACCGATGGCGACAGCGGCGAGAGCTTCACCTACGCGATCACCAACGATCCGAGCGGCTTCTTCGAGATCTCGGGCGCGAACATCATCGTCAAAGCCGGCGCCGCGCTCGATTACGAGACCGCGACCAGCCATGACGTGACGGTCCAAGTCACCGACAACGGCGGCAACACCTATTCCGAAACGCTGACGCTGAGTGTGACGGATCAGAATGATGTCGGCCAGGTGTTCACCTCCGGCGGCGCAGCGACGGCGGCGGAGACGGTGTCGGACAGCGCGGTGCTCTACACCGCGGCGACCACCGATGCGGACACGACTGGCGAGGCGATCACCTACAGCTTGACGGACAGCGACAGCGGTCTCTTCGAGATCAATGCGAGCACAGGCGAAGTGTCTCTCGCGGCCGGCCGATCGCTCGATTACGACGCCGCGACCTCGCATGACATCACCATCCAAAGCTCGGATGGAACCAACACGGCGACGCAGACCGTGACCATCACGGTCCAGGATCAGCCGGAGCTGGATCTGACGGCGGAGAGCCTCAATGCGACGGGCGAAGGCGGCATGACGCAGCTGACCTTCTCCGCGCAGCCGACGGTCACCAATGACGGTCAAACCGAGGCGGCGAACGGCGTCGGCAATGGCGAGAGAGCGCTGTTCTCCAACGTCGGCGTTTTCGACGGCGTCGCCTTCGATATGTCGATGACGGTTGTCAGCAGCACAGCGGGCAATAATCAGTTGTGGACAAACGCTAACGGCTTCGCGGCGCTGAAATCGGGCGGCGCTGGCGAGACCGCCGTTCGCTATGAGTTCTTCGAGGCGGGCACTTCGAACGCGATTGATATCACGGGCAGCTATATGTTCGTCGACATCGATGGGGGCGGAGAGGGCGTAACCCTCGACTTCACCGAGATCGACGCATACGGCGTCGAGAGCGCGACGGATCTCTCCACCAGCAATCCGACCGCGAGCACCGTGCGCTTTGACGGGACCAGCGGAACGAATATTACAGGCGCTGACAGCGAAGGCTCGGTTGCGTTCTCGATCCTAGAGTCCAGCGGCTTTACCGCGACCTTCCATACGACAGCCGCGGGGCAGGCGATTAATTTGGACGGGAACTGGGCGTCGAGCTATTTCGACAACCTCGTTGTGACGGACGCCGATGGCGGCAACACGGGCGCTTACACGCGCAGCGATGCGGCGATCGATGTGTTGGAGCGGCTGGACATCCAGGATGTCGACAGCGCCGCGCTCTCCAGCGCGACCATCACGCTGACCAACGCCAAGGCGGGCGACGTGCTCAGCGTCGGCGATCTGCCGAGCGGGATCAGCGGCGCCGTCGACACGTCGACGCCGGGCCGGATCACCGTGACGCTGAGCGGCGCGGCGAGCCAGGCTTCCTATGAGACGGCTCTGAAAGCGGTCACCTTCGCCAGCACCTCCTTCGATGGAACGGCGCGGACCTTCGAGAGCGCCGTCAGCGATGGCGCGCTCACCTCGGCGACCGCGTCGAGCACGATCAATTACACGCCCGGCCAAGCGCCGACGGACATCGCCTTCGCCTCCGGCGGCTCGGTGGCGGAGAACAGCGCCGGCGGAACCGTGGTGGCCGCGCTGGCGACCACGGACAGCGACAGCGGCGACAGCGCGAGCTACGCGATCACCAATGATCCGTCGGGTCTGTTCGAGATCTCCGGCTCGAACATCGTGCTGAAATCCGGCGCCGCGGTTAACTTCGAGACGGCGACCAGCCACGATGTGACCGTGCGCGTCACCGATAGCGGCGGCCTCACTTACACCGAGACGCTGACGCTCACCGTCACAGATGTCGCCGAGACCCTGACGCTTGGAAATGGCGGCGTCACCTTCACCGATGCGAGCGTCGCCGAAACCTCGATCACCGGCGGAACCGGGAATGACAATATCACCGGCCATGCCGATGGCGGCGATTTGCGCGGCGCTGCTGGAAACGACACGCTGACGGGCGGCGCTGGGAACGATACGCTGGATGGCGGCGATGGGGCGGATGTCGCGGTGTTCTCGGGCGCCTTCGCGGATTACACCATCACGGAAAGCGGCGGGACGTTCACCGTGGTCCATGACAGCGGCGGCGCGGATGGGACCGACACGGTCACAAGCATCGAGACCTTCCGCTTCACGGATGGCGATGTGGCGGTGTTCACCGGCGGCGCGGGCGGCGATACGCAAACGGGCGGCGCGGGCCGAGACATCATGGCCGGCGCGGATGGGAACGACGCGCTCACGGGCGGCGCGGGCGACGATCTCCTGCTGGGCGGCGCGGGAACGGACACGCTGACCGGCGGCGCGGGGAACGACGTGGTCGATGGCGGCGCGGGCGCCGACACCGCCGTCTTCTCCGGCGATCTGGGCGAATACAGCTTTGGGCGCGACGGCGCGGGCCGCTTGTTGGTGATCGACAGCGTCACGGGCCGCGATGGGACGGACACGGTCTTCAGTGTCGAAACTCTGCAATTCGCGGACCGTTCCGTCACCGTGAACACCGCGCTCTTCATGGTCGACAATCCGACCCTGACGACAGGCGATGACGTGGCGCTCGGCAGCACTGGGAACGACACGATCACCGGCGGCGACGGCGTCGACATCCTCACCGGCGGCGCGGGAGACGACGTGATCTCCGGCGGGCTTGGGCTCGACATCATCGATGGCGGCGCGGGCGTCGACACCATCGATTACGCCTACACGTCGCCGGTCGGCGTGACTTTCACCATCGATCTCGTCAATGGACGCATGGATGTCTCGAACGGGCAGAGCGAAACGATCGCGAACTTTGAGAACGTCGTCGGCTCGGGCGGGATGGACATCATTCTCGGCGCGAGCGGGGCGAATGATCTTGACGGCGGCGCGGGCGACGATGTGATCACCGGCGCGGGCGGAAACGACATCATCGATGGCGGCGCGGGCAATGACGTCGCGGTGTTCTCGGGCGTATGGGCCGACTACACCATCAGTTCCGACGGCGCGCCGACGCCGACTTTCACGGTCGTGCATAAAAGCGGCGGCGCAGACGGCGCAGACACCGTCACCAATGTGGAGACCTTCCGCTTCTCCGATGGCGATGTGGCGGCGGCGGATGTCCTCAATGTCACGCCGACGGATATCACGATGACGAGCGGCGGCGCGGTGGCGGAGAACGCCGGCGGCGCGACCGTGGTGGCGAGCTTCAGCGCCTCCGACCCCAATGGCGCGATCCCATCTGAGGACGCGACCTACTCGATCGCGAACGATCCGTCCGGTCATTTCGAGATTTCGGGCGCGAATCTGGTGGTCAAGTCCGGCGCCTCGATCGATTTTGAGGCGGCGACCAGCCACAATGTCGACATCCGCGTCACGGACGTGAACGGCGCGAGCTACACGGAAACCTTCACCATCAATGTGACCGATGTCGCGGAGACGATCAGCGTGTCGGGAAGTTTCGTCGATGGCGGCGTCGGCGAGACCCAGATCAACGGCTCGAACAGCGCGGACAACATCACCGGCCATGACAGCGGCGCCGTGATCTATGGCAATAACGGACACGACACCATCACTGGCGGCGCCGGAGATGACACGATCTACACTGGCAGCGGCCGCGACGTCGTCGATGGCGGCGATGGCTCGGACACGATTTACCTGGATCGCGACGGGAGTGGCGGCTTCAACACGATCACGGATAGCGGCTCGACCGGCTATGACAGGATTATTTTGACGGGCCCGAATAATAACGGCTTCGAACTCCAGACCAACTTCTCCGCCGCAAGCGGGATCGAAGAGATCGATGGCTCTGCTCAAGCGAACCTTCGGCTCCATTTCGACAGCGCTGCGAATGTGGACTTTACGGGCGTCGTCCTGACGAATATCAATACCATTCGCGCCAGCAACTCGGGAGACGTGATCGTTGGCTCCGCTGCGGCCGATGTTATCGATGGACGCACTGGCAACGACAATTTGTCAGGCGGCCTTGGCGATGACACCTTAATCGGCAGTAATGGCACCGATACGCTCGATGGCGGCGCTGGCAACGACACCTTGCGCGGCGACAACCAAAACGACGTGCTGCGCGGCGGCGATGGCGACGACACGCTGCGCGGCGGGCGAGACAACGACACGCTGGACGGCGGCGCTGGAACCGACATCGCAGGCTACTCGGCGGATCTCAACTCGTTTAGTTTCGATCGCAACTCAGATGGCGATCTGATGACCGTAGACTTCGCTGGCGGGCGTGAAGGAACAGATACGCTCAAAAATATCGAAACCTTAGAGTTCACCGACATGTCGGTCGACGTGGCGACGGCGTTGTTCGTCGCCGATAGCGCCACAATGACTTCGGGCGCTGATTTGGTCCTCGGCACGACCGGCGCCGACACGATCTCCACGCTTGGCGGCGACGACACCATCGTCGGCGGCCAAGGGAATGATGTGATCGACGGCGGCGCCGGAAACGATACAGTCGTGTTCCCTGGCGCGCTCGACGATTTCTACTTCTGGGATGCGGGCGGCGGCTCTTTGGCGGTGTGGCACCGCGCCGATGAATCCGTCGATACGCTCTCGAACATCGAGTTCCTCGAGTTCACAGATCAGACCATCGCGGTCAGCGCGATCGTGCACACGAGTACAAACTACACCGGCACGGCGGGCGACGACATCGTCGCAAACACCAATGTCGCGGATGTGATCAACACGGGCGACGGAAACGATCACGTCTCCGCGGGCGACGGTGATGACGTGATCGATGGCGGCGCGGGCGACGACAATATCGACGCAAATCTCGGCAATGACTCAATTGTGGGCGGCGCGGGTAATGATACGATCTATGGCGGTGATGGCGACGACACCATCACCGGCGGCGCTGGAGACGACACGATCGACGGCGGCGACGGAACGGGCGACATCGCTATCTTCTCGGGCAACTGGGCTGACTACACCATTTCGGCGGACGACGGCTCCGCCGGTTTGTTCACCGTTTCGCATAACAGCGGTGCGGACGGCGCCGACACGATCGTCGGGATTGAAACCTTGCGGTTCGCGGATCTCGACGCCACCGTCTTCGTCGGTGGTTCGGGCGCCGATACCAACACGGGCGACGCCGGCAACGATGTCATGGTCGGCTCCAGCGGCAATGATGTCTTCCATGGGGGCGCTGGCGATGACGTTCTCTTTGGAAGCCGCAATGATGATACGCTTAATGGCGACGCTGGAAATGATACCCTTTATGGGGGTCATAACAATGACACCTTGAACGGCGGCGACGGCGCCGATGTTCTTCATGGCGGCGGCAACAATGATGTGCTCAATGGTGGCGCGGGCAATGACACGCTGAATGGCGGCAATAACAATGATACGCTGACTGGCGGTGCTGGAAACGACGTTATGAATGGCGGCAGCCACAGTGATTTGTTCATCATCGCTATGGGCGATGGGAATGACACGGTCATAGGCGGCGCTAGCGGCTCTTGGACCGACCGGATCCAGCTTCAGGACGCGTCCGGCGGCGATGCGATCGGCGTTTATGGCGTGGATTGGACGGTCAGCCTCAGCACTGGCTCGATCGATGCGGTGAACGCCAACGATCTCGATCTCAGCCAAGACGCAGGCGGCGTGATCACAATGTCCGACGGCACGACGATCAACTTCACCGAGATCGAAACGATCGAGTGGTGAGCTGAACGCTTTGGCGCGGGCGCCCATCAAGCGCCCGCGCGCATCTGCGCGCCTGTACGGGGCGGATCGGCTCGCGCAACAGGTGTGGCGCCCATTCCGTCACCGTGACCTCAACGTCCTGCGACAAGTTCACGTCGCTTGAAGCCTCTCTCGGTCGAGTAATCAAAGCTGAGCATCACCGCAAAATAAAGCATAGTGAATATTCTATTATTGTTAAATGATGGTATCAAATAACGAAATTAGAAGTTTGCCCTCTTTTAAAGTTCAGACCTCAAGGTGCGATGGCTGGGCGATAAATCCAAGTCGTCGAGCATTTATAGAGGGGCTACGCAATGGTTTTGACGCGAGGGTTGCTTTCGGCTGCAGCGGCGGTGGTTCTCGCCTGTGGTTCAGCGCAGGCGAGCGAGATCGTCATTTATACGGGCGGCGCGCCGACGGGCGAAGGTTCGACCTATCATCAAGGGATGGGAAAGGCGGTTGAGGAGCAATTGGAGAAGATCGCCAAGCCTTATGGCTATAAGGTGCGCCGCATTCCCTCGAACGGCGCCGTGGCGAACGCTGAGGCCTGCGCGAAAGTCGAGGATCGGATCTGCTTTGGCATCGGCCAAGGCGGCTTGACCTACGCGCCGGTCGAGTCAGGCGAGACGGTCATCGCGCGCCAAGACTTGCCTGGCGAATGCGCGATGGCGTTCACCGCCGAGCATAGCCTGCGCAACTGGGCTTCGGTCGTCGAAAACGCCGCGCGCGTCACCTTCGTCGTGCCAAAGAATTCGGGATCGCAGGCTTTCGTCGAAAAGCTGTTTGCGACTGATCCGGCGCTCGAGGGCGTCACGCCGAATTTCGAGTTCAAATCCGGACAAGACGCCATTATCGAAAGCGTGAAGCATGGCGGCCGCGGTCGCTTGGGGATCTTCTACGCCTATCCGAACCCGACATCCGGCCTGATCAACGCCGCGGCGGATGCGCATATGCGCGTCATCGGCGTTTTGTCGCCCGCCGTCGCGAAGACGGATGAGACCTACTATCTGAACCGCCGCGCGCCTTATCAACTCGCTTGGCTCGGCCTCGGCGAGACCAGAACCGTTCGCGCGATGTGCACCAAAGCGATGCTGTTCCACGGAAATGTCGACGCGATCCCGAATGAATGGACGCGTGAAGACGCAGCGAAGATCGTCGCCGAGATGAAAGCGCTGCCGGCCTCCGCCTTCGTGCCTCAAGATGGTCCGCTCGCCAGTTTGATGAAGCGCGTCGAGCAACTCGCTGACGAGTACGACATCAACGACATGGTCGCCGACCTCGAAGAACAGGCCCTTCAGATGATCGACTAATCTCAGTCTGGCCGGGACGCGTCTGCGCGTCCCGGCTGATTGAATGTAGGGAATTGATGCATGATCCATTCGAATAAAGCGCGTCCGGAGACGCCATGGTCGATTTTCACCAGCTCGATGGGTGAGGCCGCCATGTGGTCTTTGATCGGCGTCGCGATTTTCAACACTTTCGGGATCTTGTTCCCGATCGAGGGCTGGCCTTACGGTCTCAGCGTGGCGGGCGTGGTCGCGGGGCTGGCGGAAGGGCTTGGCGTTGGCGGTCAGGTCGTCTTGTACTTGCTCTGTTTCATCGTCGCGATGGCGACGTTCTTGATGCTGTTCATGCCGCTGATCCAATCTTGTCGAGAAACGCCGCTGGTCACGGCGCTGACATTCGTTTTGGTCGTCGCCAGCACAATCGGCCTCTTCCAAGCGATTTGGTTCATGGCCACGGCGTCGCTGCTGCTCAACTGGCACCTCTTCGCCAACAGCGTGATTCCGATCTTTATCTTTACGATCTTCATTGCGGGTCGATCCGGCAAGATCAGACGCGCCGTAACCGGCACGCGCGAGACCTATGAGGTTGGCGGCGAGGCCGCGGCGGATGGCGCGAACACTTAGCGCGCCGCTGCGGCTTGTGAGGCTGGCGAAACGCTCTCGCCGCATTACCGGCGCTTAATGGCGGCGACGCGCGGGCGTGATCTTCACGCCTGCGCAACTTCGAGGGCGCGGCCCGGTATCGAGCGGTCGTTCACGCTTTCACGCGGAGCGGCTCCGCTTCGCGCCTCACCGATCACTGCGCCTCCCGCCGCCGCCGATACTCGTAGACGCGCTGTCGCTCATACACGCATTGATCGTTGACGCCGAAATCGTGAGACTCGTCCAACATCGTCAGTTTGCCGTTGACGATCGAAAAGGCGAGCGGCTCCATGGAAAAGCTCTCTGAGGAATTAGCACGGAACAGGTCGAGTTTGGGCCCTTCGATTTCAAGCGGAAGGAATGTCTTGCGATCTGTGGCGCCCTTTACGATCAGGATGCTGCCGGATCGTGTAATTTCTAAGAAGTCAATGCATTGGTATCCAGGCCTGTTATAGGTCAGCTCCCAAACGCCGCCCGCGTCGTCTCCGAGGGTGTCCATATAGCGCATGCGCGACGGATCGTACGGGCGCCGCAATTTCGCCTCGACCAGCATTTCGGGATACCCATTGCCGTCGACGGAGAACCCTTCGCGCCGCTGAAAGGCGCGCATCGCGGCGCGCGTTTCCGGACCCCACTCGCCATCGACCGCGCCTTCGTAATCGCCGATCCGTTTCAGCTCTCTTTGCAGTTGCGCGTTGAGATCGGGGGCGGCGCCCACGCGCAGGCTTCCGGCCGCTGGCTCTTGTTCCGCGCAAGCCGACACGATCTCGACCAGACATTGGCGGTAGGCGGCGAATTCGGCCGAGCAAGCGTCGCCCGGATCAGTGACCGGCATCGCGCCGGCGCCGAAGCGCTGCAAGCAATCGCCCGAGAGCAGAGTTCCGCATGTCGATGCGTCTTGACAGCCAGGCGTGTCTGCGGCCGCGCGCTCGACCAACGCCGGAGCGGCGTAGAGCGCCGCGCTCAGAACGAGGCCGGCCAACACATGGAATAGTCCGCGCATCACTCGCCTCCGGTGATTCACCCATCGCTGATGATGAGCGCGCCTCGCTCCTGAGGAAAAGCCGCAGCGAAGAGTTTTCCGCATTTCTTCCGCTCAGAGCCTTCCGCGCTGAGACGCGGCCCTGTCGCGGCTGACGGCTTCGTGCTCTGCGCGGCTTATCGCGCAGGCGGGTGCGACAGCGAGCCTCGGACCTCGATAGCGACCGCTAAGGCGTCGAATTGCGGCGGACGCTTTCCGTCGCGCAAGGCGAGCAGCGTTTCGGCCGCTTGGCGGCCCATGCGCCGATGCGGCACTTTCGCGGTGGTGACGCCAGGGGGAACGACTTCAGCCAGATCGAGATTGTCGAAGCCGGTGATCGAGACATCCTGCGGCACGCGGAGGCCCATGGCGCGCGCCGCTTTGATCGCGCCCGCCGCCAACACGTCATTGCCGCAGATCACGGCGGTGGGCCGCCGCGCCGCCGGCGCCATCAAGTCTGAGAAGGCGCGTTCCGCGGCTTCGATCGCGTAAGGCGCCTCGACCAGCCGTTCGGGCGCGAGCGCGAGCCCGCGCGCTTCCATGGCGTCTCTCACGCCGGCGATGCGTGCGGCGGCGCGGTCGTTCCAGGCGGTGACGCCCGCGATCATCGCCACATCTCGATGGCCGTGCTCGAGCACGAGCGCCGCCAGATCGCGCGCAGCCTTTCGGTTGTCGAAGCCGACGCAGGCGGCGCCCGCCGCTGGGCCCAGCGTCCAGGCGAGCACCAGCGGACGGCGGTGGCGGGCGATGAGATCATAAGTCGC
The DNA here is from genome assembly GCA_038530925.1 of Pseudomonadota bacterium. GTDB lineage: Bacteria > Pseudomonadota > Alphaproteobacteria > Rhodobacterales > Rhodobacteraceae > JALEGB01. The sequence goes on along the minus strand of JBCBCG010000110.1, from coordinate 2,208 downwards.
TTGCGGCCGCGCCGCGCCGATCAGCAGCAGCCCATCGACGCCGCGGCGCAAAAGCGCGCGCGCTTGCTCCGCCTCCCGCGCGGGATCATAGGCCGAACTCGCCAGAAGGAGCGTGACGCCCGCCGCGGCCAGCGTCTCCTCCACCGCTTGGAGGCCGCGTGCGAAGATCGCGTTCTCCATGGTTGGGATGATGGCGCCGATGGTGTTGGTTCTGTTCGAGGCCAGCGCCTGGCCGCCGAAATGCGGCACATAGCCGAGCGCTTCGATCGCCGCCTCCACGCGCTCGCGGGTCTCCGCGCGCAGCCGCTGCGGCTCGTTGAGACATCGCGACACCGTCGCGGTCGAGACGCCGGCGCGCCGCGCCACATCCTCCAATCTTGGAACCGTTCGAGCCGTCATCGCCATCAGCCGCTTATGCGTCGCATACAGCTCCAAACATAAGGATGTAAGCGCTTGCGAGCCTCATTGTAAGCGCTTACACAAAAAGAAACGCCGCGATTCGAACGGCGAGCATAACTGGGGGGACGCCATATCATGTCGCTCGGCGGTGTTGCGCTGGGGGTGGCTGGGCTGTTGTTCGCCATCTTCTTCACCAATGTGGCGCTCGGCGCGGCGGGCGCTGCGACCTTTCTCACCGATGTGGAAGAGATGCTGACGCTGCTGGCGTCCGCTGGGGTTTTCGTCGCCTGCGTGCTTCTCAAGGAGGCGAAGGCGGCCAAAGACGCCGACTTACAAGAATAGAAAAATGAGCTTCGACGGGCGCGATCCGCGAAGCAAGGGACGGGAGGAAGTCATGTCCAAAGAGAGTCTGACGAAAGGGCGCGGCCGCTCGGATGATGTGCGGTCCGCCGAGCGCCGCAATTTCATGAAGCTCGCGGGCGCCGGCGCGTTCACGGCGGCGGTCGTCGCGGGCGCGGCGGGAACGCTGTGGTCGGATGAGGCGGTCGCGCAAACCGCGAAGGAGGAGCGGGAGCGCGAGGCGGCGGCGGATCATGTGATGACGATCGCCACGGCCTATGTGCTGGGCGCGTCGCGGTCCTATCCGATCTTGCAGCTTGATCTGAAGGAGAACATCCAGAACGCCACCGCCGGCAAAGTCTATGTGAAGCTTGCGCCGGGCGGGCAACTCGGCGCCGGCGGCGCGCTGGCGCAGAAGGTGCAGACCGGCACCATCCAAGCCGCGCAGCATTCTCTTTCGAATTTCGCGCCCTTCGCGCCGACGGTGGATTTGATCAACCTGCCCTATTTCTGCGGCGCCAATCAGCGCTTCGTGAACCTCGTTTCCTCCGAGGCGTGGAAGAGCGAGGTGCATCCAAAAGTCGAGGCGAAGGGCTTCAAGCCGCTCTTTTACGTCGTCATCGATCCGCGCGTCGTGGCGGTGCGCAAAGGCGGCGCGGGCGCGGTGTTGGCGCCGAGCGATCTATCGGGCGTGAAGTTCCGCGTACCGGGCTCGAAGATGTTGCAGCAATATTATCGGCTTGTTGGCGCGAACCCGACGCCGGTCGCTTGGGGCGAGACGCCATCGGCGATCAAACAAGGCGTCGCAGATGCGCTCGATCCCTCCGTCGGCGCGCTCTACGTCTTCGGGTTCAAGGACATTCTCAGCCACGTCACTTTCACTCAGGCGGTGCCGGACAGCCAAGTCTATTCGTGCAACCTTGAATGGTACAACAGCCTGCCTGGGGATGTTCAGGAAGGCATCGACTTCGCCTCTGAGATGACGGCGCATCAGAACCTCGCAAAGGTTCCGGCCGCGCGCGCGTATGCGATGGCCGAGCTGCGCAAATCCGGCGTCGAGTTCCATTCGCTGAGCGCGGATCAACTCGGCGAGTGGGAAGCCGCCGGCGGCTATCAGCGTGACGACTGGAACGAGTTCAAGGTCGAACTCGCCGGGTCGATGGACGTCTTCGACAAGCTGGTCGAGGCGGCGGGCACGCAAGGCCGCTACTACGTCCACGACGCCTAGGCGGCGGACAAGGCGCGGAGCGGGCGCCGAAGCCCGCGACCCGCTCCGCGCGCCGCCGCTGACCGCCGCCTGTTCCCGGAGCGCCGCTCCCTGATGACAAGCTTCGCGTCGCCATCGCGGCGCGACGGGAGGTATTTGTGCTCGCCGCCATTGATCGGAATGCGGAGCGCTGGGCGCTTCTGGTGTTCTACACGATGCTCGTCGCCACCATGGCGGTCGAGGTCATCCGCCGCGAAGTGTTC
>JBCBCG010000109.1:0-14544 GCA_038530925.1 Pseudomonadota bacterium | reverse complement strand
CGCGCGCAAGAGCCGCCCGCCCGCGCGCGTATGACCGCGCAAGAGCCGCCCGCCCGCGCGCGCATGACCGCGCGAAATGCGCGTCAAGGCGAGCTTCTTAGCCCGAAACTATCCGCGTCAGAGCGTGAGGCCATTGCGATTTTCGCCTCGTGGGGCGGATCGGACAATCCCGCGGTCTCAGCGCCCAGGCGGGCCTCCCCATGGCTCTGCTGCATCGCAGCGACCATTTTGCTGCGGCGCGACAACACGGCGGTGGTCACAGCCTCTTTGTTGCGCGACGAGAGGCGGCGCGTCGCGGAGGGACGCGATCTGTGATCTTGGTTGAGGGTGCGCGTTGGAATCGAAAACCTGGGAGCGGTGGCGGACAGAGTGGTTCGGCAACGCGCGCGCGGACATGGTGGCCGGCCTGGTGGTGGCGCTGGCGCTGATCCCTGAAGCGATCGCATTCTCCATAATCGCTGGTGTGGACCCGAAAGTCGGGCTCTACGCGTCGTTCTCGATCGCGGTCATCATCGCCTTCGTGGGCGGCCGGCCTGGCATGATCTCCGCCGCGACGGCGGCGACGGCGGTGCTGATGGTCACGCTCGTGAAGGAGCATGGCCTGCAATACCTTCTCGCCGCGACCGTTCTTGCGGGCGTGCTGCAGGTCGGCGCCGGCTATCTGAAACTCGGCCGCGTCATGCGTTACGTCTCGCGCTCCGTGCTGACGGGCTTCGTGAACGCGCTCGCGATCCTCATCTTCATGGCGCAAATCCCGGAGCTGATCGGCGTGCCGCCGCTCACCTACGCCTTGGTCGCGTTCGGCTTGGGCGTCCTCTATCTGCTGCCGCTCGTCACCAAGGCTGTGCCGGCGCCGCTGGTCTGCATCGTTGTGATCACCGCGTTGGCGCTCGTCTTCGACTGGGATCTGCGAACGGTGGGCGATATGGGCGAGCTGCCCTCGACGCTGCCCGTGTTCTTGCTGCCCGACATCCCGCTGACGTTTGAGACCTTGCTGATCATCCTGCCCTACTCTGTCGGCGTCGCGTCGGTGGGCCTGCTCGAATCGCTGATGACGGCGTCGATCGTCGACGAGCTCACCGATACCGATAGCGACCGCAATCAAGAGTGCGTCGGCCAGGGCGTCGCCAACATCGCCACCGGCTTTATCGGCGGCATGGCCGGCTGCGCGATGATCGGGCAGTCGATCATCAATGTGCAATCGGGCGGACGTGGGCGTCTGTCGACCTTTTGCGCCGGCTTCTTCTTGCTGATCATGGTCGTGTTCCTGGGCGATTGGGTCAGCCTGATCCCTATGGCGGCCTTGGTCGCCGTCATGATCATGGTGTCGATCGGCACCTTCAGCTGGTCGTCCTTGCGCAAGTTGCGAGAGCACCCAACCAGCTCCAGCATCGTCATGGTGGCGACCGTGATCGGCGTGGTCGCCACCCACAACCTCGCCATCGGCGTGCTGATCGGCGTCTTGCTGTCGGGGATCTTCTTCGCGGCGAAGATCGCGCAGATCTTCCGGGTGAGCTCGTCTCTTTCGGATGACGGGCGACGGCGGACTTATGTCGTCGAGGGGCAGTTGTTCTACGCCTCCGCTGACGCGTTCCTGGCGTCCTTTGATTTCCGCGAAGCCTTGGATCACGTTGTGATCGATCTTAACCGCGCGCATATCTGGGACATATCGAGCGTGGGCGCGCTGGATACGGTGGTGATGAAGTTTCGGCGCGATGGCGCGGATGTCGAGGTGATCGGCCTGAACCAAGCCAGCGAGACCATCGTCGACGAATTGGCGGTCTACGACAAACCTGGCGCGCTCGACGACAAGCTGATGGCGCACTGACTTGACCGGGCGCAGCCCCGCGCGACAGTGGAGCCATTCGGCGAGCCGGTCGTCGCGGCGCCTGTCGCGTCCACACGGGAAGATGCATGCATGACAACTGTTCTGGCCGCGATCGACGGCTCGATCTTCTCGCAGAGCGTGGCCTCTCACGCGGCGTGGTCGGCCGACCGGTTGTCCGCCTCGGTCGAGCTCATGCAAGTGCTCGGGCGGCGCGAGCAGGCGGCGGACAACCGGTCGGGGCGCTTGGTGGCCGGCGCCCGTCGCCAGCTGCTGGAGGAGCTCGTGGCCCTCGACGCGCAACGCAGCAAACTCTTGATGAAGCAGGCCCGGCTCGACCTCGAAGAAATGGCGGCGATCGTCGCGGCGGCCGGCGTTGAGGCGACGACGACGCTTAGGCATGGCGATTTGTTGGAGACGCTGGCCTCGCGCGAAGAGCAGGCGGAGCTGATCGTCGTCGGCAAACGCGGGCAAGCGGCGGATTTCGCCAAACTCCATCTCGGCTCGAACCTCGAGCGGATCCTGCGCGGGGCGAGCCGGCCGGTTCTGGTCGCTGCGCGGGCCTTTAGCGAGATCCGGCGCTTCATGATCGCCTTCGACGGCCGCGCCGGCGCGCTCGCGTCGGTCGAGGCGGTCTCGCGGTCGGCGCTGTTTCATCAGCTTGACTGCGTCATCGCGATGGCGGGCGACCCGGATGAGCGGGCGCGGCGATCCCTCGATCAGGCTGCGGCGCAGCTGAGCGCGGCGGGATTGGCGCCGCAGGTGAAAATCCTACCCGGTCCCGCGAAAACGGCGATTCCGGCGGCGGCGGAGCAAGAGGCGGCGGATCTGCTGGTGATGGGCGCCTATGGCCGCTCGCGCCTACGGACGCTCGTCATCGGCGGCACGACCTCAGAAGTCATCCGCGAAAGCGCGATCCCGGTGCTGATCTACAAATGACGCGCCCAGTCCGATCGCAGCGGCGGACCATCGCAGACATCGGCGGCCGATCGTATCGCATGGTGATCGCGCTCTTGCGCCGCAGCGGCTGAGCGCGGCTTTGGCGAAGCGTGTTCAGCTCGCTTCAAAGTGCTTGATCGCTTTCTCGAATTTGTCTCGGCAACCTGGGTTGCAGAAGCCGACCACCTTGCCCTGGTGAAGCGTCAGCGCATCGGCCGAGACCGGCTCGCCCGACCAAGGGCAGGTTTTGTTCACGCAATCCGCCAGTTTAAGGGGTTTCGTCATCTCTTCGCTCCTGTTCGTGGGCGCCCGCCCTCGGTTTCGACGAAGAGATTGTAGCGAGGAAGGGGCTTTGGCAGAATGACACGATGCCAGCAAATTCCGCCAAAGCGCCTTCGCCTCTGACAGTCGCTTTGATCGTCTATGACGATGTGAAGCTGCTCGACGTCGCGGGACCGCTTCAGGTCTTTTCAGATGCGCGCCGCCAAGACGGATCCGCGGCCTACCGCCTCAGCCTCCACGCGGAGCGGGCTGGGACGGTGGCGACGGATACGATCGTGGCGTTGTCGGCGGCAGAGCTCCGCGGCGCGGCGCGGGCGCAGACGCTGATCGTCGCCGGCGGGCGCGGCGCCTTCGCGGCGCGCCGTTCGATGGAGCTTTCAGCGGTGCTGAAAAGAGGGGCTCGCGCCGGGCGACGCCTCTGCTCGGTGTGCCTCGGCGCGTTCATCCTGGCGGAGGCTGGTCTTTTGTCCGGCAAGCGCGCGACGACGCATTGGGTGGAATGCGCGAGGCTCGCGCGCGAGTATCCGGACATCGACGTTCAGGCGGACGAGATCTTCATCGAGCACGGCGACGTTTGGACCTCCGCGGGAGTTTCATCGGGCGTCGATCTGGCGCTTGCTTTGGTGGAGCGGGATCTCGGTCGCAAGGAGGCGCTGCGCATTGCGCGTCTGCTGGTGTTGCCGATCAAGCGCCGCGGCGGTCAGAGCCAATTCAGCGCTGGTCTTCGCCAACAAGTCGAAAGCGCGAAAGGTCGTTTCGACGCGCTGATCGCCGCCCTTCATGAGGATCCAGGCGGCGCGTACACCGTGCCGACCATGGCCGCGCGCGCGCATATGTCGGAGCGAAATTTCGCGCGGCTCTTCAAAGCCGAAACGGGAAAGACGCCGGCGCGTTACGTTGAGCGCGTCCGCGTTGAAGCGTCGCGCGACGCGTTGCTGGATCAAAAGATCACCCTTAAGGCCGCCGCCGCCCGCTTCGGCTTCCGCTCCGAAGAAACCATGCGCCGCGCCTATAAGCGCCATCTCGGCGTGACGCCCTCAAATCTTGTAGGGCTTTTCGTAGCCGAGAAGTGAGTAAACCCGATTTGAATAATAATTTCGAGGTTCTTAGATTTTGGCGTTATTTCACAGATCCAAGTTTGGCTTTTATCAATTTTTTTTCATTGCCTCGAATGACAAAAAACCCAAACTCAACCTCAGGTGGCGAATGCTTTATGCACTCCACAAACTCTTTCCTATCTTTTAGTATTCGGTCATCGAACTTTATAATTCGGTCTCCAGCCTGGAAACCATGAAGCGCTGCGGGTCCGCCTTTAGTGAGTTCTACAATCACGGCTCCAGGAAAGCCAAGATTCTGTGCAAAGTCTTTCGGGTCTCCAATCTGGAAATCTCTTACAGTTGCGCCAAAGTAACCTTGTCTGTCACGTGCTGGCTTTCTGATTTTTGATCGCGGGTACACCTGCTCAACGGGTAAGGTGGTTCCGTCAACGGGCTCTCGATTTTCCGTCCTCACTATTTTCACTGCGGCCGCCTCCTGAATATATGGCTCTACTGCGCAAGAGACTCGGAGGTCAAGAATGCCCACATCGCCGTTTTTAAAAATTACTCGAAGTTCTTTTGAGATATAGTCATACTCCAGGGCATTCATTTCTTCATATTCCAAAAATTTCCCATGAAATATGAAAAGATCGTCTTTTGTTTTGTTGGCGTATATGTCAAACTCCTCAGGCTCAAGTAATATAAACTCATCAAATTGTGTGTTATTTAATCCGGCCGCAGGCGGCGCTTCACCAAAAAAGCGATCGCGAAGGTCTAGGGTGCCGGCCACGATTCCTACAACTGCCGCAAGCGCACCAACGATCGCAATTATCCAAGCTCTCATTTCATTTCTCTCGCTCGCCTTGAGTTTTAACTTGGGAAGGGAGGCGGGAAATACCCTTAATCTTGCAGCGGGCTTATTATTGCAGCTTCGCCGCGCGCCTCACTCTCCCGTCCAGTCAGGCGTCGGCTTCTTCTCGATGAAAGCGCCGATGCCGGCTTTGGCGTCGCGGGCCATCATGTTCTCCGCCATCGCGCGGCCGGCGTAGGCGTAGGCCTCATCGAGCGTCATCTCGGCTTGGGCGTAGAAGGCCTCCTTGCCGATCTTGAGCGCGACCGGCGATTTGCTCGCGATCGCCTCGGCCATGGCGCGGGTCTCGGCCTCGAGCTGATCATCGGGAACGACGCGGTTCACGAGCCCGATCTCCGCAGCGCGGGCGGCGGGGACGAAATCGCCGAGCAGCAGCATCTCCATTGCTTGCTTGCGCGCCACATTGCGGCTGAGCGCCACCATCGGCGTCGCGCAGAAAAGGCCGATATTGACGCCGGAGGTGGCGAAGCGCGCGCTCCGCCCGGCGACGGCGAGATCGCAGGCCGCGACGAGCTGGCAGCCCGCGGCGGTGGCGATGCCCGAGACCTCGGCGATCACGGGCTGCGGCAGGCGCACCACCGTCTTCATCATCGTGGCGCAAGTCGCGAACAGCGCCTCGAAATAGGCGCGACCGCCATCTTCATCCGCGCGCCGCGCGGTCATCTCTTTGAGATTATGTCCGGCGCAGAAATGCGCGCCGGCGCCGCGCAGGATCACCGCTTTGACCGAGCGATCCGCGGCGATCTCATCAAGCGCGCCTTGCAGCGCCGCCAGCATCTCTTCGGACAGCGCGTTGATCGCTTTGGGCCGGTTCAGCGTCAGCGTCGCGACGCCGCCATTCGTCTCCATCAGCAGCGGCGTCTCCGACAGCGCGGCGTCTCCGTCCATTCCAGCTCTCCCAGCGATCGTCTTGATGCGAATGAAAGCGCCGCTCGGGCGCTGCTTAGTGATTTTGCGCCAAAGCGCAGCCAAAGCGAAGCGCTGATCGCATCACGCCTCGCGGCGGGCCGTTCGACAGTCTCGCGGGGAGCGAGCGCTTGGCCGCCTGTGATCGACAGGCGAGCGTCTCGGTCGATGGTCGTGATCCGGCGGGCGGGGCGGCGCAAATGCGCGCTGCGACCGGTTGACTTTCCAGCGCCGGCGCCGACCTCACGCGGCATGCCCGTTTCATCCGCCTACCGCCCCGATCCGCGCCATCCGAGCCTTGGGCCGGCGTTTTTCGACGTTGTCGACGCCGCCCGGTTTCCCGAGAGCGCGATTCGCTTCCGGAACGACCGCGCTGCGGCGACGATCGGTCTGGATGGTTTGACCGACGCCGAGTGGATCGCCCATTTCGCGCGGTTCGAGCCGTTGCCCGACAACATCCCGAAGCCGCTGGCGCTGCGCTATCACGGCCACCAGTTCCGCCATTACAATCCCGACCTCGGCGACGGCCGCGGCTTTCTTTACGCGCAGATGCGCGAGGCCGGCACGGATCGGCTGCTCGACTTCTCGACGAAGGGCTCGGGCCGAACGCCCTGGTCGCGCTCCGGCGATGGGCGCCTGACGCTGAAAGGCGGCGTGCGCGAGGTTTTGGCGACCGAGCTTCTTGAAGCGCTGGGCGTCTCGACCTCGCGCAGCTTCAGCTTGATCGAGACGGGCGAGGCGCTGGAGCGCAATGACGAGCCCTCGCCCACGCGCTCGGCCGTGTTGACGCGTCTCTCCTACAGCCATTTGCGCATCGGCCTTTTCCAGCGCCTGGCCGCGCATGAAGAGACCGAGGCGCTGCGCCGCCTGATCGATTACGCGATCGAGATCTATTATCCTGACGCGGCCGCGGCGCCGGATCCTGTCGTCGCGCTCTATGACAGCGTTGTCGGCGCGGTGGCGCGGCTCGGCGCGGAATGGACCGCCGCAGGGTTCGTGCACGGCGTCCTCAACACCGACAACATCGTCATCACTGGCGAGAGCTTCGATTACGGGCCGTGGCGCTTTTTGCCGCTGTTCGAGCCGGGCTTCACCGCGGCCTATTTCGACGAGACCGGTCTGTATGCTTATGGGCGCCAGCTCGACGCGCTCGGGTGGAATTTGGCGCGCCTGGCGGAGTGCCTGCTGCCCTTCACGACGCTGAAGCCTTTGCAAGCGAGCCTCGAGACGTTTTTCGCGCGCGCGGTGCGGGAGACGGCGCTGGCGACGCATCGGCGCTTGCTGCTGAGCGCGGAGGATGAGGCGGCGGCGATGGAGCGCAACACGCTGTTCTACACCGCGATGCGTGAGACCAAGCCGCCTTTCGAGCGCGTGTTCTTCGATTTGATGGGCGGGGCGAAGGTCGGGCGCATCGTCGCGAGCCCGATCGCTGAGACCTACGAGGCGCCGGTTTGGGCGGAGGCGATCGCCGCCTTGCGCGCGGCGCCGGCTCTCCCAGGCGCAGCGGCCGCGCTCAGCTCGACATATGCGCGGCGGCTGGAGCCGACCACCATGTTGATCGATCGCGTCGAGGGTGTTTGGGCGCCCATCGCCGAGCAGGATGATTGGCGCGCCTTGGAGGCCGCGATCAAGGAGATCCGGTCGTTCGGCGCATTCTATCAGGCGGCGCTGGGCGCCGCCTGACAAGGGTGCTGGCGCGCCGCTTAGCGCTCGCTATGGATCAGAACAGCCGGCCCGTTCGGATCGCGGATCAGCTCCGCCGCGGCGAAGGGGCTGCGCGCCTCGGTCGGCAGATCATAGGCGGCGCTCACCTCTGTCCAAGCAGAGCCCTGATCTCTCGACGTCTCGATCCCGCCCAGCGGCGCAGGATCCGCCAGCGCCGGCCAGGACAGCGCGGCGGTGAAGCCAAGGATGATCGCCGCGAGCGCCGGATAGACGGAGCGCGGCCGTGTCGTTCTAACGCGGTCAGGTGCATTCATGTCATCGCCTCCTGTCTTGAGCGCCGCATTGTGCTGTGCGGCGCGTTGATGAGGCTCAATCTAGCAAGTATCGACCGTTTGTAATCGGCTGCTCCGGAAATGGTGAACGGGCGAGAGTTCGCTGTGCGCTGAAAACGAGGTCGCCGCGACAGGCTCACAAAGGCGTGATTATTTGCTGATGCCGCTGTGATCCGCGCCGCCGTTTCGCGCTAAGGCCGCCGCCCGCTCGCGCCGGGCGACGGCCGCTCGATCCGCGGCCAAAGCTGAGAGGCGCCGCCGGTCAGAGCGGCTCGTCATCCTCCGGCTCGACGAGCCGCGCCACATCCTGCATCAAGCCTTTAGCGCCGTTATGAATCACCAAGCGGTCCACTTTCTCGGCGATCGCCTCCAGCGCTTCGAGCTCCTTCAGGCGCAGCATGATCGGGTTCTCCGCCATCACCTTCGCCGTGTTCAGCAGCGACCGCGTCGCCGCCGTTTCTTCGCGCCGCTTGATCACGTTGGCTTGAGCCTGTTTCTCGGCGGTGACGACCTGGTTGAGGATCTCGCGCATATCGCCGGGCAGGATCACATCCTTGAGAGCGATCTCGCCGACATCGAGCCCGATCTCCGCCATATCCGCGCGCAGCGCCGCATCAGCATCCGCGTCGATGCCGACCATCTCCTCCAGGATCTCATCCAGCGTCCGCGCGCCGAGCGTTCTGCGGAAGGCGAACTGGACCGAGCGGTAGAGCGTGTCGCGGAAATCCTCGACCGCCGCGACCGCCTTCTCAGGATCCACCACCCGATACTCCGCGGCGAGATTGACGCGGATCGAGACGCGGTCGCGCGTCAAGATCTCTTGCCCATGCACATCGAGCGGCACGGCGCGCAGATCGATCAGCTTCATCTCCAGCCGCGGGCCGACCGACCAAAACGCGTGCGCGCCTGGCGGGAGACGGCGTTGCAGCGCGCCGTCGACGAAGAGCAAGCCCGCCTGATGCGAGGCGACTTCGAAGCGTCTGACTTTGTCGTTCGCCTGAAACCGCTCAAGCCGCTTGGCCAAATCGCGCTCCACGGCGAGATCCGCCGGGATCTTGATGCGCGTCAGGCTCCAGGGCCCAGAGTCGGTCCAGAGCAGGCTGCGGCCTTCGGGTTTCAGCAACGCGAAGATGCGGCCATCGCGCTCGATCACGCCGATCTCGTCCTCGCCGACGGTGAATTCGGTGAGATGCCGCTCCACAAGGCCGGGCCGCTGGTTCATCAGCACGCGCTCATAGGCGGAGGAGAAGGTCGGCAGCTCGACGTTATGCCGCTCCACTGTCGCATCGGGGTAGGCGACCACATGTTCGCCGGGGCCGAGGATGTCCTCAAGCCGGCCTTTCACCAGGAGTACCGCGCGCTCATTCTCCGACAGGATGATGCGTTGGCGGCCCATGATCGCGTCGAGCAAGGTGCGCGGCGCGGAGGGCAGGATCGGCGTTTGCGTCTTTGCCATGGGTCTCGGCTCGTCTTGTCTGTCGGCGGGCCGGGCCCGCCGCCTTGGAAGTCAGGGCGCCTGCGAAAGGCGCGGGAATCTCCGGAGCTCGGCCGCGACGCCGCCGCGCGCGGGCCGCGGCGAGCGGGCGTCGCGGGCTGCGGGCGGGCGCCTCAGCGCTGGCCCGGAGCCGGCTTCGCCGTCATCCGCGGCGCAGGGCCGCTTTGGCGCAGGCGTTCCTCTCCCACGCCGAGGCGCGTTCGAAGGCCGCCAGGACAGAGCTCCGAAGACCCGTAGTCTGGAGCGATGCTAAGTCGCTTGGAGGAGTCGAACCTCCACGCCCGGTTTTGGTGGACGTACCGTTGGAGTAGGTTAAGGGACTCGAACCCCCGTCCGCTCGGCCCGCAGCCGAGTGCTCTACCGCTGAGCTAAACCCACGGGTGCGATCGCCATGCGTTTCCGGCCTGCGCACACGCAACCGCAGAGCGGCGCGCGCCGGAGCGGCCTGCAGAACCGCCGCCGTCGAAGCTCGGACGCCATGAAAGACGCCGCGCCAATGTGGCCGCGGGGGGTCGCGCTGCAAGAGGGCTGCGGCCGAAAATTGCGCCCTGTGGCCGAGGCGCTTGAATTCGCGCGCAATTTCCCCTGCCGAGAGTGGTCGGCCAGCCGCTTGCGCGTCAGCGGAGAACCACCACAGCGCCGCCGAACTCCGTGTCGCCCCAGATGCGCACCGGCACGGTCAACCCGTCGCGGATCGCGAACCGCGCGGTGAAGGGATAGTCGGGCTTGCGCATCATCTTCGGCTTGAAGCCGGAGACCCGCGTCCAGCGCGCGGCGCATTCGATGATGGTGACGCCGTCCTTCACGCGCTCGTCGATCTGCTCCTCCAGCACGATGTCGTAGCGTTTGCGGCCATCGAAAACCGGCAATGTGCGCTCGCAGGGCGCGGCGGCGCTCGCGCTCGTCATCGGGCCGGTCATGGCGCGGACGATGGCGCTGATCGGGTCGAGCGCGCCGGTTTGCGAAGCGGGATCGATGTCCCATTTGCGGCTTCGCAGCGGCGGCTCGGCCGACACCTCCGAGGGCGCGCCGCCGCTGAAGGCGATGCTCATGCGCCAGGCTTCGCCATCGCTGTCGGCGGTCACATCCAGGCGCTCGGGCTCAAGCGCCGAGGCGTCGAGCGCGCCGAGCGCGGAGGCTTGGGCTTTGGCGGCGACGAACCAGCCGGCGACGCCGTCGGTCTCGAGCTTGCCTTCGCTGCTATAGCCCTCCGCGGTGAAGCGCGTCGTCAGAGAGGCTTTGCCGATCAGCACGCCGCCGACATAAGCCTTGTAGCGGTGTTTGACCTCCGCTGGGCGCTCCGGCGCGGCGTTGGCGGCGGCGGCGAGCGGGACGGCGGCGAAAAGCGCGGCGATCAGCGCGCCGGCGCGGAGCGATGAGGACGGTTTGCAAGGCGAGAGAGCGCGAAACAGCATGGGCCGAGATCTCCTAGCAGGCGCCGCGGCGCGGGAGACGGGAGCGGGCCGCGCGCGGATGATGCGATTGACGCAGCGATCGGGGCCAAACGGGGCGCGAATGCGGCGCGGAGGGCTCGGAAGCTCGGCGCCGCGCCGCTGCGGCCGAGCGCAGGCCGCGTTCAAAGGAGCGGCGTGATGCGGCCTTTCGATCCGGCGCTGGCGGCCGCGACGCTCGCCGCAAGGCTCCGGCGCGGCGAGCGCCGGGCGCTCTCCCAGGCGATCACGCTTGCGGAATCGCAGCGCGATGATCACCGCGCCGCCACCGAAGCGCTGCTGGAGCGGGTCGCGCCGGTTACGGGCGGCGCGCTGCGGATCGGGCTGACCGGCGCGCCGGGCGTGGGCAAATCAAGCTTCATCGAGCGCTTCGGCGGCATGCTGACAGCGAAGGGCCGCAAGGTCGCGGTGCTGGCGGTGGATCCAAGCTCGGCGCGGACGGGCGGTTCGATCCTGGGCGACAAAACCCGGATGGAGCGCCTGGCGCGCGATCCGAACGCCTATATCCGCCCTTCGCCGGCGGGCGCCGCGCTGGGCGGCGTGGCGCGGCGCACGCGCGAGGCGATCCTGTTGGCGGAGGCGGCGGGGTTCGACGCCGTTCTGGTCGAGACGGTGGGCGTCGGCCAGTCCGAGACGATGGTCGCGGATATGACCGATCTCTTCGTGCTGCTCCTGGCGCCGGCGGGCGGGGACGAGCTTCAAGGCGTCAAGCGCGGCGTCATGGAGCTGGCCGATCTGATCTTGGTGAACAAAGCCGACGGCGATCTCACAGCCCAGGCTCAGGCGACCACCTCCGATTACGCCGGCGCTCTTCGGCTTTTGCGCAAGCGTCCGGGCGATCCGGAAGCCTGCCCGTCGGCGATGGCGGTTTCCGCCGCCACCGGCGCGGGGCTTGAGGCGGCGTGGGAGCGGATGCAGGCCATCGACGCCTGGCGCGCGGAAGAAGGATGGCGGGAGGCGCGCCGGCGCGCGCAATCGGCGAAATGGCTGCGCTATGCGCTGGAACGCGGTCTCCTCGAGGCGTTCGACCGCGATACCGCGGCGGCGGCGGCGTTTGCGGAGGCCGCGGCGGCGGTGGAGGCGGGCGCGGTGACCGCGGAAGTCGCCGCCGCCCGCGCGGTCGCCGCATTTCTCAACCGCCGCGGTTAAAACGCGCTCGCGGCCGCCCAATCTACGGCGCCGCCTTGACCGCGCGCCCTCGTTTTCTGTATTGCCGTCGCTCATCACCGCCTTTGTGGTCGCAAGGGCGGTCTTGTTTTTTTGTGAGATGACGTACGGCTCTCCATTCCGGCGCTGCGCGGCCGCTGATCAGCGGTTCCGGCGAGCGCATGGCGACGTTGAGAGCCGGCGAGACGAGGAGAGGCTCGATGTCGCGCCGCTGCGAGTTAACCGGCAAGGCCGTGCAAACCGGCAATCATGTCAGCCATTCGAATATTAAGACGCGCCGGCGCTGGTTGCCCAACCTGAACCAGGTGACGCTGTCGAGCGATGCGCTCGGCCGCTCCTACCGCTTCCGCGTTTCGGCCGCGGCGCTGCGCACCGTCGATCACCGCGGCGGTTTGGACGCGTTTCTTCTCAAAGCGGGCGACGACACCCTCAGCCCGCGCGCGGTGAAGGTGAAGCGCGAGGTGCAAAAGCAGCTCGAAGCCCAAGCGAGCTGAGCGTCGCATTCGGCTTCGCGCGGTCAGGCCGAAGCGGCGAGGATCTCTTCGACCCAAGCGGGGACGATGTCGGTCGCTTTGCCTGTCCGCGCTTCATCGAAGGACGATGAGCTGCGTTCGAGATTAAGCTCGAGCGTGCGCGCGCCATGGATCTGCGCGATCTCAACATAGCCGGCGGCGGGATAGACTTGGCCGCTGGTGCCGATCGAAACGAAGAGCGACGCGTTTTCAACAGCCTCTTCGATCCGCGCCATCTCCAGCGGGTATTCGCCGAACCAAACGACCGATGGCCGCATCGCGCCGACGGCTCCACAGGCATCGCATCGCGCCTCGATGCTAAGATCTTCGCGCCAATCTCGCCGCGCGCCGCAGGCGTTGCAATGCGCCTTAAGCAGCTCGCCATGCATGTGGATCACGTCCTGCGGATCGGCGCCGGCGCGCTCATGCAAATCGTCGATGTTCTGCGTGACGATCAACGCGTGGCCCGGCCGCTCCCGCTGCAGCTTCGCGAGCGCCTCATGCGCGGCGTTCGGTTTGGCGTCGAGCAGGTTTTTCCGCCGCGCGTTGTAGAACTCTTGAACAAGCTTGGGATTGCGCGCGAAGCCTTGCGGCGTCGCAACCTCCTCAAGATCGTACCGGCTCCAAAGACCATCCTTGTCGCGGAAGGTGCCGAGACCTGACTCGGCCGAGATCCCCGCGCCAGTGAGGATGACGATCGACGGCGTCTCAGCCCGCTTCCGCCCTGGTTCCGCCGTCTCGCCCATGATGCCCTCCACCGACTCGCGCGCCGTTGCGCCATAGCGCGCACCGCGGCGCGGATCAATTTTCTTGATTTGTTCTTAATGCGGGTTTAGAACGGAGAAAGAACATAACTAACGGAGCGGCGCGCCGCCGCTCGATCCAGCCGCAGGAGCCCGCCATGTTCGATGCGCCGTTTCAGGATGAAGTCGCCTTCTCCCAGCCTCGCCGCCTGGTTTTGTCCGACAATGCGCGCGCCGCGGCGGCGGATTTGGCCGCCGCCTTAGGCGCGGAGGCGGCGCTGGTGGCGTCGGAGGCTGAGTTGGCGGCGGATTGGCCGCAATATGTGGTGGCGCGCGCGCGAACCGGCGGCGCGTTCATCGTGGAGCGTGCGGCGATGGCGGAGCCGGCGGGCGCTTTGCGTCTGGCGCGCGGGCGCCTGTTTGGGCGCGCGGCCGCAGCGCTCGTGGTGGCGGGTCAGCTTGTCTTCGCCTTGGAGAGCGAAAGCGCGCTGGCGGCGGCGCAAGCGGCCTGAGCGCAGCCTGAGGGAGGCGTCCGCGCGCGCGGAGGCGGTCTTTCCACACGATCCTTCCCGAGGCGCCGTTCTGGCGCCTGTTGATCTCGCCTGCGACAAAGTGGTCCGAAAAAACTAGTCGTGAGCCAAGATCATTCTTCTCGTGAAAACAGGTTCGTAACCTGTGCGCATTATGATTATGTTGAGAGATGCGTGATTTGAAGATGCGCATGGATCGGGTTGGAGAGGGTGCGGGCGCGGCGGCGCGCTCAGCGTCCGTCTCGAATGCGCCGGGGCTCGCTGCGAACAGCAGGCCGCTCGGCGCTGAAGGGGCCGGAGGGCGCGGCGTTCGGACACGCCAGGAGGAGCCGGCTTTTGAGGGGGTGCGACGCCTGCGCGCGCGATTGGCCGAGGGGCTGGTCGAAGCGCGCAGGCGTCGCATTT
Source organism: Pseudomonadota bacterium (assembly GCA_038530925.1). Taxonomy (GTDB): domain Bacteria; phylum Pseudomonadota; class Alphaproteobacteria; order Rhodobacterales; family Rhodobacteraceae; genus JALEGB01. The sequence goes on along the minus strand of JBCBCG010000109.1, from coordinate 384 downwards.
TTATGCGCTGTGTGGAGCGCGGCGCCGTATAAGGCCGGCTCATATCGAGCGCCGGCCGGGCTTTGACCGCCGCGGACGGGCCAACGCAGTGACAGGCTGGCATGACCGATCTCTCCAAGATCCGTAATTTCTCCATCGTCGCCCATATCGACCACGGAAAATCGACTCTGGCGGACCGGCTCATTCAAATGACCGGAGCGCTCAGCGACCGCGAGATGACCAACCAAGTGCTCGATAGTATGGACATCGAGCGTGAACGCGGCATCACGATCAAGGCGCAGACGGTTCGGCTTCATTACAAAGCGAAAGATGGCGACGAATACGTTCTGAACCTCATCGACACGCCGGGTCATGTCGATTTCGCCTATGAGGTCTCCCGCTCCA
>JBCBCG010000108.1:0-14546 GCA_038530925.1 Pseudomonadota bacterium | reverse complement strand
GGGCGAAAGCGTCGTCGCCTTGGCGCGCTCCGATGGCGCGCCGCCCATCGCTTCGGGCGTTGTGATCGGAGCCGCCGGCCCGGGCGCGGCGGAAGGCGGCTTCAGCGAGGCGAGCCTGATCGTCACAGCGCTCAGCGCCGTCGGCGAGAGCGGGCCTTTGGTGGCGCGGCTGGCGGATGGCCGGCGCGCGCCGGCGACGCGTCTTGGCCATGACGTGGTTAGCGGCGTCGCGCTTCTGAGCGCGCCGATCGAAGCGCCGCCGGTGCTCGCCGCCGCGCCGGAGCCGCCGATGGGCGCGCCGATTTGCGTCTTTGGCGCATCCTTCGGCGACGCCCTCGCCGCCGCTTGCGGGATCGTCGCGGCGACGCATGTCTCCGGCGTCGGAGCCGCCGCCGCGGAGGTGGTCGCGCCCGAGATCCAGGATTTTCTGCAGCTCGATGTCGCGGCGGCGCCCGCAAGCCGCGGCGGCGCGGCGTTGGACGCGCAAGGGCGACTGATCGGCCTGATCGCCCAGCGCGCGCCCGCCGAAAGCGGCGCCGCCGCGGCGTTCGCGATCCCGGCGGCGCTGTTGCTGCGCGCGGCGGCGGCGCTGACGGCGGGAGAGGATGCGCCGTACGTCGCGCCGGGCTGGCGCCTCGCGCCGCTTGGCCCGCGGCTGAGCGCGCGGCTCGCCGGCGCGGAGATCGTCGCGGTGAGCCCGGGCGGCCCGGCGGCGACGGCGGGGCTGAGGCGCGGCGATGTGGTCTTGTCGGTCGGCGGCCGCGCGCTGCGCGGGCCGGCGGATGCGCGGGGCGCGCTGGCGCGGCTCGCGCCCGGTGCGGCGGTCGAGATCATTCTGCTGCGCCAGGCGCGGCGCGAGACCAAGACGCTGCGCTTCGGAACGCCGGCCGCGCCGGCGCTGGAGAACGCCGCTGCGACCGCTGAGCCGAGCGGGGCGGACAATGTCGCCGCGCCGGAGGGGTTCGGCGCTTTGGAGGCGAGCGCGCCGAACGGGAGCGGCGCGAAGGGCGCGATCGCGACCGTTCTCGTCGCGCGCCGCGCGCCGATCGAGAGCGCGGGGCCGGCTTCGGCGCCCGAGCGCCCGAACGCCGCCGCAGCCCAGGGCGCGCCGAGCGAGCCCGCTGAAGCCGAGGATCAAGACGACGAGGATCGCTCCTTCTGGGACGTCATCCTGCCTTAGACGCGCCGCCGCCGCGCGGGGCGTGAGTTTTGCCCGACACGTGGTCGCTCATCGGAGCGGTGAGCTCTCATATCGACAGGTGCGCGTCTCTGAACGCGGCGCATTTGGATGAGCCCACGACGATCACCGGCGGCTCCATGCCGCACCGGCGCGTATAGCCGGCGGGGTCTCGCCATCGAGCTGCGCGAACGCGGCCTTTTCCTCAGCAGGGTCTCGGTCTGTCGCCTCGTTCAGGCCGAGGGGCTCGAACACGACAAACGCGGTGATGGCGCTGCAGCAAAATAGATCCGACATCGCAGGCGAGCGGGTGTTCTGGCGGCGCGCGGCGCATCGCTTCGCGCCGCAGCGGCGGGTTACGCGACTAAGACCGCATCATTCTGGCGGCACTGAAATACTGCGACATCGAAATCCGGGCGAGATCGACATCCTGGCGACATAGACCTTCCGAAGACATCGACCTTCCGAAGACATCGCCGCGGCGGAGCCGCCGCCTCCGCGCGGCCTTATTGAAAGAGCGCGGCCGCCGCTGCGCCCATCGCCCATGCGCGTTCGCTTAAACCCATCATGCTCTAAGCAGCTTTTGCATGAAGACGAGCGTCAAGCGGCGGCCGAATTTATAGCCGACCTCCGGCATGCGCGCCGTCTCCTCAAAGCCTTCGGCGCGGTGCAACGCGAGCGAGGGCTCGTTGCCCGCCTCGATTCCGCCCACGATCGCATGGCGCCCCTGCGCGCGCGCTTCGGCGATCAGCGCTCGAAGCAGCGCGCGGCCGACGCCATGGCGCTTCTCCTCCTCCGCGACATAGACGGAGTGCTCGACCGTCGCAGCGTAAGCCTGATGCGGCCGGAACGGGCCGAGCGCGCCATAGCCGACCACCGCCTCGCCGCGAAGCGCCGCGAGCATGGGGTAGCCGAGCGCCAGCCGGTCCGCGCGCCAGGCGCGCACATCCTCGAGCGTCGAAAGCGTTTCGTTCCAGAGCGCGACGCCGGTGGCGATCTCGTGGTTCTGGATGGCGAGAACGCCAGGCAAGTGGCTGTCTTCGATCGGCGACAAGACGATATCAGGCGGCACTCGGTCTCTCCAATAGCTCTCGCTCCATCTGCGACGCGGTCCCGCCTTCGCGCTTAAGGCGCGTCGCGCGCGATGCGGAAGCCGAGAGAGTCGTAGCGAATGTCTTTATGCAGAAAGCCGCGCTCGGCGCTCCTCAGAAATCCAGGAGGGCTGTCCCAGGCGCCGCCGCGGAGCCCGGCTTGGGCGCAATCGCCGCCGCGCCAGGCGCGGCTGTCCTTCGGCGCGCCGGTGTAGGAGAGGGAGGCGCAATCGCGCACCCATTCCGAAACGTTGCCATGCATTTGGTGAAGGCCGAACGGGTTCGGCTCGAAAGCGTCCACCGGTTCGGTCCCGCCGCGGAAAGGCCCGCGCTCGCCGCCGCCCGCGTAAATGAGGCGCCCGTCGTAATTCGCCTGGCCCGGCGTGATCGCCGCGCCCCACCAAAACGGCGTCGTCGTTCCCGCCCGCGCCGCATACTCCCATTCCGCCTCGGACGGCAGGCGGTAGGGATCGCCGGGAACTTGGTCGTTCAGCCAGTCGATATAAGCCTCCGCATCCCGCCACGAGACGTTGATCGCCGGGCGCTCGCCGCGGCCCCATCCGTTCGCCGAGGGGCTGTAGCCGTTGCAGCCGCCCGCGGCGACGCAGGCGTCCCACTCTGCGAAGCTGACCTCGAAGACGCCGAGCGCGAAGGGCGCGACGGCGACTTGGCGCACCAACCCCTCATCCGCGGCCCGGCCCGGTTCGGTCAGCGACGAGCCCATCACGAAGCGCCCGCCTGGGATCCGCGCCATGCGCGGGCAGGCGGCGCATTCTTGAAACGTCTCGACGTCGTAGCCCGGCGGCGGCGCGGTTGGGCGTTCAGCGGCGTCCGCCGCGCTGACGGCGGCGGCCTGAGGCGTTGCGCCAGCCCTTGCGTCAGGCGTCGCGGAGGCCGCCGCCGGCGCGCGCAGCAGCGCCGCATCCTCGGCCGCGAGCGCGCCCCAAAAGGTGCCGGGAAACTTCTCCGCGACCAGGTCCAGCGCACGCGCCGAGCCGCGATCCTTCACCGCCTCATAGGCCGATCGCGCCGCGTCCTCGCGGCTGGGATCCGCGCCGGCGCCGGTGGGGCGAGAGGCTTCGACTTTGGCGGCGACGCAGGCGCGATAGGCGGCGCGCTGGGCCGCGCAATCGGCCGCCGCGTCTTCCAGCGCGGCCGCGCCCGCGCCGAAGCGATCAGCGCAGCGCGCCTCCATCACGGCCCCGCAATCGCGCTCCTCCGCGGCGGCGCTCACGAGGGGCGACAGGGCGACGCCCATGCTCGCAAGCGCACAACTCACAAACGTCGTAATTCGCCTGTGGAGAAGCAAACGCCTCTGATTCGCTCGTTTAGGCTGCATCGCACCCCGATTCGGGCCCGGGCCTTGCGCGCATCGCGGGCGCCGGACCCAAAACGCGACCGCAAGGGGTCGGGCTTCGTGTCGCATGCGCAGCATCCCAGGCTCTCCGTCGCCGCTTCCAGATAGCGTTCTTAAGTCTCTGTCGATCATCGCTCTTCGCCCCTGCGCAGCTGGCCCGCCGCGCGCGTTTCCCGCGTCTCGCGCCGCTGTCAGCTTAGCCTGCGCGCCGCCGGCTGAGAACGGTGCGCGGTTGAAGCGCCGCCGGAGCGGTGCTCATGCTCAAGCGCGCGCAGAGGGGACGCGCAGAGGCTTGGGGGGAGACAGACTGGATGGAAGCGGCGATCTTCAGAGGGTGCCTGCCGGCGTTGATGACGCCTTGCGGCGCGGATGGGCGGCCGGATTTCGATGCGCTTGCGGCTAAAGGAAAGGCGCTTGTTGCGGCGGGCATGAGCGGCGTCGTCTATTGCGGTTCGATGGGGGATTGGCCGCTCCTGACGGATGAGGATCGCCGAGAGGGCGTCGCGCGCCTGGTGAGGGCGGGCGTGCCCGTCGTTGTGGGAACCGGCGCGATCAACAGCGCCGCCGCCGCCGCGCACGCCGCGCACGCCCAAGCGGTCGGCGCCGCGGGGATCATGGCGATCCCGCGCGTGCTCTCGCGCGGCGCGTCCATCCCGGCGCAGCGGGCGCATTTCCATGCGGTGCTCTCGGCCGCGCCGGGGCTGCCGACGGTGATCTACAACAGCCCGGTCTACGGCTTTGCGACGCGCGCGGATCTGTTCTTCGAGATGCGAGCGGCCCATCCCAATCTTGTCGGCTTCAAGGAGTTCGGCGGCGCGGCGGATCTCTCTTACGCGGCCGAGCACATCACCAGCGCGGCGCCTGAACTCGCGCTGTTGGTCGGCGTCGACACGGCGGTGTTCCACGGCTTCGCGCGCTGTGGCGCGGTGGGCGCGATCACCGGGATCGGCAATGTGCTGCCCGAGCCGGTGCTGACCTTGGTCGCGCTCTGCCGCCGGGCCGCCGATGGCGACGCCCAAGCGCGCCGCCGCGCGCTGGAGCTGGATGAAGCGCTGCGCGTGCTCTCGACCTTCGATGAAGGCGCGGATCTTGTGTTGTACTACAAGTATTTGCTGACGCTTGAAGGCGACGACGCCTATGAGCGTCCGTTCATCGAGACCGACCGCCTATCCGAGAGCCAGAAAGCCTTCGCCGCGGCCCAACTGATCCAGTTTAAATACTGGTGGGCGGAGTGGCGCCGCAGCGGCTGACGGCGCGCGCAGCGCCGTGGCCCGCTTCGCTTGAGGCCGCGGCGCAGTTCGCCTGAAAGGGGTGCCGATGCGCGTGATCGACAGCCACACGGAAGGCGAGCCTACGCGCCTGGTGCTTGAGGGCGCGCCGGATCTCGGCGCGGGCGATCTCGCGGCCCAGGCGGCGCGGTTGGCGGCGGAGCACGATGGCTTCCGCCGCCGCGTGCTGCTCGAGCCGCGCGGGCATGCGGCGATGGTGGGCGCGCTGCTGGCGCGGCCCGCCGAGGCGGGCTCGGCGGCGGCGGCGATCTACTTCAACCCGGTCGGCGCGCTTGGCATGTGCGGGCACGCCACCATCGGGCTGGCGGCGACGCTGGCGTATCTCGGGCGGATTGAGGCGGGCGTCCACCGGATCGAGACGCCCGCGGGCGCGGTCTCGGCCACGCTGCATCCGTTCACCGATCCCGCGGCGCACCGCGTCTCGGTCGAGAATGTCGAAAGCCGCCGCCATGCGAAGGACGTCGCGGTCGCGGTCGAGGGGCTCGGCCTCATGCGCGGCGACGTCGCGTACGGCGGCAACTGGTTTTTTCTTTGCGCCGACGCGCCCGCGCCGATCGAGCCGGCGGCGATCTCAGAGCTGACGCGCGCCGCGATGGCGCTCCGCGACGCGCTGCGGCGCGCCGGCGTCACCGGCGAAGGCGGCGCCGAGATCGACCATATCGAGTTCTTCGGCCCCGCCGATCCGGCCCGCGCGGACAGCCGCAATTTTGTGCTTTGCCCAGGAACGGCGTATGACCGCTCGCCCTGCGGCACGGGAACAAGCGCCAAACTCGCCTGCCTCGCCGCCGACAGCCGCCTCACCGCTGGCGCGCTCTGGCGTCAGGAAAGCGTGACTGGCGGTCTTTACCAAGCCTCCTGGCGCGAGGGCGCCGGCGGCGGCGTCATCCCCACCATCACCGGGCGCGCTTTCATCTCCGCAGAGACGTCGCTGGTGTTTCCACCGAGCGATCCGTTTCTGGACGGGATCGGAGCATCCGACGGCGCGTAGGTTTTTTTACTGCGGATGACCATGTTCGCACGCGCGAGACGCCTGCGCGCATCTGGAAATGCGCCATCGTGAGAATTGCATTCGATAGTTTGTCAGGGGTGCGGGGCGGCGGTCAGAGCGTCTGCTGCTTGTAAACATCATACGGGATCACCGGGCAGAGAGTTTCGGTAAGATATTCGATCTCAAGTTCAAGAATATTGCGCCAGGTGTCAAAATAGCCGCTCGACTCCTTTGCGATCGCCTCAAGGTGGTCAGAGTTTTCTCGCATCCAAAAGAGCATATCAGAGTACATTCGGATCCCGCGATATTCAACGTATCGATCGACGATCAGCGTTGTTTGAAACCCTGCGTCGAACGCCTCCCGTCTCGAAGGTCCAGGCGCTGGTCTCTTTCCACCCTCGTGCCACCAACTCTGAATTCCAAAGACTTTGGAGTTTGATGCAATCGACCCTTTGAAGGGACATTTAAACGTGAACGTTTTTTCTTCGATTTTGGCAGGGACCAGGTTCGCCAACCAGCTGTCGCTTCGCGGTTTGCTCGGGAGTTTCAAGGAGACCCTCGATAACTCCTCTCCTTCCTCGCAGAAATCGCCAGGCGTTTTTGTCGTCGAGTAGCTGTAATCCGAGTAGGTGAATTGAAACGCCATATCGGCGATTGCAAATGACATTGTCGGTAAGAAGATCACGTATGTCATACGGCACTCTTCTCGCTTTGTTGAGATTGTAAGCGCATCGACTGATCACGCCGCGTCTTTGCGCCTTCGCACTTCGGCGAAAACGGAAGCCGGGTCGGCGCCGTCGAGGCCGAGGGCGGCTTGGAGCGCTGGTTCGGCGGCGCGGAGGAAAGGGCTGGTTGCTTTCTCCGCGCCGATGGTGGTGGGGATGGTCGGCGCGCCCGCCGCTCGGAGCGCTTCGATCTCCCTAGCGCGCGCGGCCAGAGCGGCGTTGCTGGTTTCGATCCCGAGCGAGAAGCGCGCGTTCGCCAGCGTGTATTCGTGCCCGCAATAGACCTTCGTCTCGTCCGGCAGCGCGGCGAACCGGCTGAGCGTCGCCCACATCTGCGCCGCCGTCCCTTCAAAGAGCCGGCCGCAGCCAAGCGCGAAGAGCGCGTCGCCCGCGAAGAGCGCCGCCGCCGAGTGCGCGTGGTAGGCGATATGGCCGATGGTGTGGCCCGGCGCGTCGAGCACGTCGAACCGCGTCTCGCCGAGATCAAAGGTTCCGCCGACCGCGACTTCGGCATCGAGCTTCGGCAGACGCGCCGCGTCTTGCGCCGCGCCGACCACTTTCGCGCCGGTCTCCGCGCGGAGCTCGTCGACGCCGCCGATATGGTCGGCGTGGTGATGGGTCAGCAGGATCCAATCCGGCGTCCAGCCGAGGAGATGCAGCGCGTCCGAAACCGGCGTCGCATCGCCCGGATCCACCACGCCGACGACGCCGCTGGCCGCATCCCGCAGCAGATAGGCGTAATTGCTGTCGAAAAGCGGCGTCAGCGCCACCGCCAAAGGCGCGCCCTCCGTCGCCGCGGCGCTCTCGCGCAGAATGCGTTCCGCGCTGGGGCTGAGGGATCCGCTGTTGGACGACATCGACCTCTCCTTCTTGTCTGGCGCCGTCCATCGCGGCGCTGTTTTCTGCTGCGGCGTCTTACGCGGCGCTGTCTCATGCGGCGTTGTCGTGTCCGCGCCATGTGGACCGGCGGCGCGATTCGTCTTTGCGGCGCCGCGGCTTGCGATCTCGGCGCGGAAGTCTGCTAAAGCTCTCTCGGCGCTCCATGCCTGGCGATCCTCGCCCGGTGGCGCGACCCTAATGCGGAGAGCGCGCGAATGCATCTCGATGTCCGAGAGTTGCGCGAATTCTATGAGGAGGATCCGCTCGGCGCGCTGGTGAAGCGCCGGCTTCAAACCGCGCTGCGCGAAGTGTGGCCATCGGCGCGCGGCTGCTCGATCGCCGGATACGGCTATGCGGCGCCGATATTGCCGCTGTTCCGCGCCGAGGCGACGCGGGCGCTGGCGCTCATGCCGGCGCAGCAGGGCGCCGCGGTGTGGCCGCGCGCGGGCGCGAACGCGGCGGCGCTGGTGGAGGCGTATGATTGGCCGGTTCAGACCGGATTTCTCGATCGGCTCGTCCTCGCGCACGCCTTGGAGAATACGGCGCAGCCCGACCGGCTGCTCGATGAGTGCTGGCGTTGCCTCGCGCCGGAAGGGCGGATGGTGGTGATCGCGCCGAACCGCGCCGGCCTCTGGGCGCGGCGGGACGGCACGCCATTCGGCCATGGGCGCCCCTATTCTTTCGCCCAGCTCGAGGCGCAGCTCGAGGCGCATGGGTTCGGCCTCGCGCAGCGGCTCGGCGCGCTTTATTTCGCGCCGAGCCATCGGCGGACTTGGATGAACGCCGCGCTTTTGGTGGAGCGGATCGGTCGTCGGCTCGACTGGCAGCGCCTGGCCGGCGTTTTGATGGTGGAGGCGGTGAAGCGCGTTCCAGCGCCGCGGCCGGGCTTGAAAGAGCGCGCGGGCTCGCCGCTTGAGGCGCTGGCGGGCGTCGTTGCGCCGCGGCCGGCGCCGGCGCCCGGGCGGTTGGGCTGATCGCCCGCGCCGCTGGGCGGACGCCGGTCGCGCGCGCCCGCTTGGCGTCGCTGCGCCGCATCATCGCCGATGAGAACCGTCATCCGACGCTCTTGACGGATTGATGACACGCTGGAATGCGTGAGCGTGCGATCCGGCGGGAGCTATGGGCGCAGCCGGAGTTGGGGGAGACGATGGCGGATCAGCAAACGCGGCGCATCGGCGCGGCGAGGCGCGCCGGCTGGTTCGGCGGCGCGCGGGGCGGCGAGGCGCAGCGCGGCGCGCGATTATCGCAGGCTCGCAGCGCGCAGGCGGCGAGCGGGGCGCCCACGCCGCGCACAGGCATGACGGAGAGCGCGATGGGCGAGGCGGGGCTGACGCCGAAGGCGTGGTTCGATGAGATCGCGGCCTATCAGGGCGGAGAGAGCGCCTTGCCGGGCGTCGACCGGGTTCTGAAGCTCTCTTCGAATGAAAACCCGCTCGGGCCGTCCTCGCGCGCGGTGGAGGCCTATCGCCGGGCGGCCGATAAGCTCGCCGTATACCCGGAAGGCTCGGCGCGCATCCTGCGCGAGGCGGTGGCGGCGGCGAACGGGATCGACCCGGATCGGATCGTTTGCGGCGCCGGGTCGGACGAGCTGATCTCGCTGCTCTGCCAAGTGCTGTGCGGGCCGGGCGACGAGGTGATCCACACCGAGCACGCTTTCGCGATGTATCGGATCGCGGCGCAGGCGACGGGCGCGACGCCGGTGGCGGTTCCCGAGACCGACATCACCGCCGATCCGCGCGCGATCCTGAAAGCGGTGACGCCGCGCACCAAGATCGTGTTCCTCGCCAATCCCAACAATCCGACGGGCACTTACTTGCCGCGCCAGGCGCTCACCGAACTAGTTGAGGATTTGCCGCGATCGGTGTTGCTGGTGATAGACGGCGCGTACGCCGAATATATGCGCCGGCCCGATTACGAGGCGGGCTTCGCTCTGGCCGAGCGCGCGGGCAACGTCGCGGTGACGCGCACCTTTTCGAAGATCTACGGGCTCGCCGCCTTGCGGCTCGGTTGGGTTTACGCGCCGGCGCCGCTGGTCGAAGCGCTGAATAAGGCGCGCGGGCCGTTCAATGTGAGCGGGCCGGCTCTGGCCGCGGGCGAGGCCGCGGTGAAGGACGCCGATTACGTGCAGACTTGCGCCATTCAAAACGAAGTTTGGCGCGACTGGATGATCAAGGAGCTCCGCGACATGGGCGTCTCGACGCCGGAGGGCTTCGCCAATTTCGTCCTGCCGGAGTTCGGCGCGCATGGGCCGGCCTCTGCGGCGGCGGTCGATGGATATCTGCGCGCGCAAGGCGTGATCGTGCGCCGGCTCGAGGGCTATGGGCTGCCAGGTCATTTGCGCATCACGGTCGGATCGGCGGCGGATAACGTCGCGGTGGTGCAGGCGCTGCGCGACTTCGTCGAGGGCGGCGGCGGCGCGATGAGCCGCGGAGGCGGCGCGGAGCCCTATTCGTGAGCAGCGTCGCCGCGCCCGTGGCGGATCGGCTCGCGGTGATCGGGCTCGGGCTGATCGGCTCTTCTCTGCTGAGAGCGGCGCGCGCTCAAGGCGCGGCCCGCGTCTGCGTTGGTTACGACCATGACGCCGACATCCGCGACACAGCGCGGGTCCTCGACATCGCCGATCATATCGAGGACGCGCTGTCCGCCGCGGTCAGTGAGGCGGATCTGATCATCATCGCCACGCCGGTGGGCGTGATCGGCGACGTCGCCACGGCGATCGCGCCGCATCTGCGCCCGGGCGCGATCGTCAGCGATGTCGGCTCCGTCAAAGCCGCGGTGGCCGAGGCGTTCGCGGCGACGCTGCCGAAGCATGTCCATGGCGTGCCCGGCCATCCGGTCGCTGGCACCGAGCAATCGGGCCCTGAGGCGGGCTTCGCCGCGCTCTTCGCCGCGCGCTGGTGCATTTTGACGCCGGGACCCGAGACGGACGCGGAGGCGGTGGCGCGCCTCAGCGCCTTCTGGCGCCGGCTGGGCGCGACGGTCGAGCTGATGTCGCCCGATCATCATGACCGCGTTCTCGCCGTCACCTCACATCTGCCGCATCTCATCGCCTACACCATCGTCGGCGTCGCAAGCGATCTTGAGCAAGTGACGGAGGCGGAGGTGGTGAAATTCTCAGCGGGCGGCTTTCGCGATTTCACGCGCATCGCCGCATCGGACCCGACGATGTGGCGGGATGTGTTTTTGAACAATCGCGAAGCGGTGCTCGAGTTGCTCGGCCGCTTCACCGAGGATTTGATCGCGTTGCAGCGCGCCATCCGCTGGGGCGAGGGCGAGACGCTGCATGAGCATTTCACCCGCACGCGGGCGATTCGCCGCGAGGTGATCGAGACGGGGCAGGACACCGCCGCGCCCGATTTCGGACGGCGCCCCGCGCCGGACGATCAGGCTTGAGCCTCGCGATGGCTCGGCGCGCCCGCGCCGCTGTGGCCGCGGCGGCGTTGTGCCTCGCGCCGCTGCTCGCGTCTGCGCCCGATGCGGGCGCGAAACCAGCTTACGGCCCGCTCTGCGGCGACCCGAAGATTCGCGGCTATGTGATCGACGGTTTCGACGATGGCGGCGGCTGTATGATCGCGAACCCTGTCGCGGTGGCGGAGATCGCCGGCGTGTCGTTGTCGCCGCTCGCCGTGCTAAACTGTCAGATGGCGCAGTCGGTCGCGGCTTGGGTCGAGACCGCGGCGAAGCCGGCGGCGCGCGCGCTGATGAAGGCGGAGCTCGCCGAGATCACCCATGTCAGCGCCTATGTCTGCCGGCGGCGCAACAGCCGCGCGTCTGGGCGGCTGTCGCTCCACGCCACCGGCGATGCGCTCGATTTCGCCGCCTTCGCCTTCAAGGGCGGGGCCCGCGTCGAGGTGCGAAGCGGTTGGGACGGGACGGACGCCGCCGGCGCGGCCTTTCTTCGCGAGATCTGGCGCTCGGCGTGCGGGCCGTTCAGCACGGTGCTCGGGCCCGAAAGCGACGTCTTTCACCGCGATCACTTCCATGTCGACATCGCGCCGCGGCGCGCGCCTTACTGCCGCTGAGGCGCGGCGGCGCTCGGGCGCGCCGCAGGGTTTGACAAGCGGCTCTGGGCGGCTCCACACCGGCGGTAACAGGCGCGGCGCCAAGCGGCCGCGCCGCAGACAGGGATGGGAGACGGCGGGTGATCAAGGCGTTGCTGGTGGAGAAGGCGGAGGATGGCGCGATCAGCCGCGCCGTGAAGGAGATAGAAGAGACGCAGCTGCCCGCGGGCGACGTCACCGTGCGGGTCGAATACTCGACGCTCAATTATAAGGACGGGCTCTGCCTGACCGGCGGGGGCGGCCTCGTGCGCGCCTATCCGCATGTGCCAGGCATCGATTTCGCGGGAACGGTCGAGGCCTCTGATGATCCGCGCTACAAGCCAGGCGACGCCGTGGTTCTGACCGGCTGGCGCGTCGGCGAGGTCTGGTGGGGAGGCTACGCGCAGAAAGCCAAGGTGAAGGCCGACTGGCTCGCGCCGCTGCCCTCGGGCCTCAGCGCCAAGGACGCGATGGCGGTGGGCACGGCGGGCTTCACCGCGATGCTCGCCGTGATGGCGCTCGAGGCGAAAGGCTTGAAGCCAGGCGGCAAGCCGGTGCTCGTGACAGGCGCCGCGGGCGGCGTCGGCTCTGTGGCGACGGCGATCCTGGCCAAGCTCGGCTATGAGGTCGCCGCGGTCACGGGCCGGCCGGAGACCGAGAGCTATTTGCGCGATCTCGGCGCGACCCAGATCGTGGCGCGGGACGAGATCGCCGAGCCGAGCCGCAAGCCGCTGGAAGCCGAGACTTGGGCCGGCTGCGTCGACGCGGTGGGCGGCAAGATGCTCTCGCGCGTGCTCACGCAGATCTCCTATGGCGGCTCCGCCGCGGCGGTGGGCCTGGCGGGCGGCGCGGCGCTCGAAGGCGCGACCGTGATCCCGTTCCTGCTGCGCGGCGTCAATCTCCTCGGCATCGACAGCGTGATGCAGCCTTACGAGAACCGCATCCCGGCCTGGGAGCGCATCGCCGCCGATCTGCCGCTCGAGAAGCTTCAGGCGATGACCGAGACGGTCGGCCTCGAGGCTCTGGTCGATCTCGGGCCGAAGATCTTGAAAGGCGAGGTCAAGGGCCGCGTCGTGGTGGATGTGAACGCCTGATCGGCGCCGCATGGGGCGGCGCAATGCGCGGGGAGGCGCAATGCGTGGGGAGGCGAAGGCGATGGCGCGAGGGATCGAAGCCGCGCGCGCGATGCGCGCCGCTCTGCGCGCGGCGCTGTTCGCCGCCGCCGCGGCGCTGCTGATGCTAGGGTCCGCCGCGGCTCAAGGGCGTTGCGCGAATGCGCTGTCCGCGTCCTGCGCTCAGCGGCTCGGGGCGGGCGCGATCGCGGCGGATGACGCAGTCTGTCAGCAGCAATGGTCGGCGTATCGGGCCTGCATCAAGCGGATGGCCGAGGCGGGCGAGACCGCCAATCGCCCAACGGCCTCGCCATCTTGTTCGGAGGCGCGGGCGCAGAGCCTGTGGGCCGATGTGAAAGAGGCGAACGACTGCATCTCCTATGAGAGCTTTCTCGCCGCGTGCCCGGCGACGCCGGAAGCGCGGCTCGCCGAAGGCCGAATGCGGCGGCTGAACTGCGCAGGCGCTGATCAAGCCCGCAGCGGCGCCCCGTCGCCCGAAGCGAGCGCGGACACCGACTTTCGTTCAGCGCAGCGCGAACTGACGCGGCTCGGTTTTTATTCCGGCCCGATCGACGGCGATTGGGGCCCGGCCAGCCAAGCGGCGATGCGCGCCTTCGAAGCGGCGCATGGCGTGGTGCCGGTGGACGGCGTTCTTGGCCCGACGAGCCTCGCAGCGTTGAAGGCCGCGCCGTCTCCGGCGGCGCCGACGCGCCGCCCGGGCGAAGCGTTTCGCGACTGCGCCGCTTGCCCGGAGATGACCGCGCTGCCAGGCGGCCGCTTTTTGATGGGATCGGCGCCGAGCGAGGCGCAGCGCGAGCCCGATGAAGGGCCGCAGCGGCGCGTCGACGTCGCCGCCTTCGCCATCGGCGTCGCGGAGGTCAGCTTCGCGGAGTGGGACCAGTGCGTCGCCGCGGGCGGATGCGCCGGCTATCGGCCGGACGATCGAGGCTGGGGCCGGGGCGCGCATCCCGTGATCAACGTCTCCAAGAACGACGCCGAGGCCTATCTCGCTTGGTTGAACGCGCAAGTCCCGGGCGCGCCTTATCGCCTGCCCTCGGAGGCCGAGTGGGAATACGCCGCGCGCGCAGGCGCCGAAACCGCTTTCTGGTGGGGCGGCGCGATCACGCCCGCACAAGCGAATTACAAAGGCTCTCAAGTCTATCAGGGCGGAGGCGCGGCGGGCGTCTTCCGCAGGCGCACGACGCCCGCGCGCAGCTTCGCGGCGAACCCGTTCGGGCTCTTCGACGTCCATGGAAACGTTCGCGAATGGGTGGCGGAGTGTTGGCGCGCCTATGGCGCGGCGTCGTGCGACGACGCTTCGGTCTTCGTGATCCGCGGCGGCGCGTGGAGCAACGGGCCGTGGGCGCTCCGATCGGCGAACCGGTTCCGCAACAAAGCGGATGTCCGCAACAACGCCATCGGCTTTCGCGTCGCCCGCGATCTTTAGAAGATCGCGCGCCGGATAAGGGGCGGTTTGATGTCGGATCTGGAGAGCGCGATCGCTGCGGCGAAGGAGCGCCTGGAAGCCTTGGAGGATCAAGTGGGGCCGATCACGCATCGCAAGATGTTTGGCGGCGCCGGTCTTTATGCGCGCGGCGCGATCTTCGCGGTGATCGTCGAGGGCGAATTGATGCTAAAAGCCGACCCTAAAACCGCGCCGGATCTGGCCAAGGCGTTCGAGGCCGCCGGCGCGGAGCGCTGGCGTTACGCCGGAAAATCCAAGCCGGTGGCGATGCCCTATTGGCGCTTGCCGGAGGCGGCTCTCGACGATCCCGAGGAGACCTGCGCATGGGCGCGCCGCTCCATCGCCGCGCTATGAGCGTCCGCCGCGGGGCGCGCTCTTCGCCGGCTTCGCCGCTCATCGCAGCGTTCGGCGACAAGCGATGAG
>JBCBCG010000107.1:0-14567 GCA_038530925.1 Pseudomonadota bacterium | reverse complement strand
AACGCTCATGGGGTCCCGAGCGTCCGGGCCAAACGGAAGCCGGTGCTGTAGCTACCGCGCCGTCCTGCGCGGCGGGTCCTGGAGCTACCGCCCCAGGCTCCTCCGCTCCGCGTCCCGCAGCTGCAGCCGACGCGGTAGCTACAGCACCGGCTTCCGTTTGGCCCGGACGCTCGGGACCCCATGAGCGTTTGACGCCTGCGCGGCGTTGCGCGCGCTCGGATCGTTGGGCCGGCGTCAAACGCTCATGGGAGCCCGCTCGGGGAGTGATAACTCCCTGAGCTTGAGCCCGTCCTCTTCTCCCCCTTATGGCCCTCCTCCCCGCGCATCGCTTCGGAGCGGAGGCCAACGCACCGGCGTAGCCGGCCGAATTCCGTTCGCCTCTATCACGGCGTCGCTTCACGCAAACAGGGCGCGATATCGAAGCGGCGCGGCGGCCATGCGACATCCCACGGCGTAGCGCGGGCGGGCGCGCCGTAGTCCTGGCGCTGGCGCGCTTGATCCCCGCAAATGCGGCCGCAGGCACGAGTCGAGGGCGAGGAACGCCATGACGCAAGATCTCGAAAACACGCCGTCCGCCGCGCGCCTTTTCGCGCCGGGAAAGAAACGGATCCTGGCGCTCGACGGTGGCGGCGTGCGCGGCATGATCACCGTCGCCTTCCTGGCCCGGATCGAGGCGACCCTGCGCGAGGAGACCGGACGGCCCGACTATGTGCTGAGCGACTATTTCGATCTGATCGGCGGAACCTCCGTCGGCTCTCTCCTGGCGACGATGCTGTCGCTCGGAATGGAGATGAGAGAGGTCGAGGAGAAGTTCCGCGCCTGGGCGCCGGAGATCTTCAAGGGCCGGCTCAGCATGCTCGGGATCAAGCGCTTCGACGGCCGCAGCCTCGTGCAGAAGATCCAGATGGTCACGGGCGAGGAGACGCTCGGCTCGACGCGGCTCCACACCGGCCTCGCCATCGTCGCCAAGCGCGTCGACACCGGCTCGCCCTGGGTGATGATCAACAATCCGCGGATGAAGTTTTTCGACGATCGCGAGGGGCCGGAGGGGTGGATCGGCAACCGCCATTACAAACTGTGGTCGATCCTGCGCGCCAGCACCGCGGCGCCGTTCTACTTTCGGCCGACGCGCATCGCGATCCATAACGACACTGAGCGCAAAGACGATAACGGCGTCTTCGTCGATGGCGGCGTCTCGCCCCACAACAACCCCGCGCTCCAGCTTTTCCTGATGGCCGGCCTGCCTTCCTACGGGCTTGAATGGTCGCGCACGCCGCAAGATCTCTCGATCATCTCGGTCGGAGCAGGCACGCACCGAACGAGAGTGGCGGGCGGCGGGTTCAGCCGGAGCTTTTTGTCGGAAATGACCTCGGTTGCGACAGGGTATCTGGCCTCGGATCTGCCGGCGGCGAAGTTCGCGGCGGAGACGCTCCGCACCATGGTCGCCGATGGGCAGACCTTCGGCCTCAAAATGCTGCAGGCGATGTCGCAGCCGCGCTTCTCCTGGCGGATCAACTCGGAAATCGGAGACCTTTCGGGCGAGACCTTCCTGCCGGAGCCGCTGCAGGCCGGCCTTCTCAGCTTCCAGCGCTATGACGCGCCGTTCGAGCTCGGCCTGCTGCCCGAGGCCTACGACATCGCCGCCTCAAAAAAGGAGCGCGAGCGCATGTTCGCGATCGATGAGCCCAACAATCTGAAGAAGCTCTGGGATTATGGCGTCGAGGCCGCGGAGAAGCAGGTCTCGCGCGAGGATTTCGCCGGGTTCCTGTGAAGCGGCGGCCGGCGGCGCGAACGAGGATCTTATGACGGACGGCGGATCAACGGGCCCGGAGACGACGCAGCGAGCCGAAGCGGCGGTCGGCCCGCATCAGCCAGCGGCGGATTGGCGGCTGGAGCCAGAGACGCATGCGAAGGCGCTCGCCGATCCGGTCGTCGCCGCGCCGCTGGTGGAGATCTTAAATCGCAAGCCGCTCGCGGAGCTTCGAGAGATCTTCAATCGCTGCGACGCCGCGGCGAACGATCGCCGCGACGCCTATAAGCGCGCGGCGCAGGCGCTGGCTTGGACGGGTTTCGCAATCGTGGTGTTGGCCGGCGCGCAGCTTCTTCTGCCGATGCGCCAGCTCGCGGGCGATCTTGGCGACGCGCTCGGCGTCGCGCAGCTCGCCCTCATTGTCGTCGCGCTCACACTCTCATGGTGGCTGCAATGGCGTCGGCCCTTCCAGCGCTGGCGGACTGAGCGCGCCGAGGCGGAATCGGCGCGTCTGAAGCTCTTCGAAGCCGTTCTCTCGCAGCCGTCCCGCGAAGCGCTCCCATCCGAAGCGCCAGCGCTTGCGTTGAAGCTCGAATATGTGCGCCGCTTCCTGCTCGAAGATCAGAAGGCCTATTTCGCGGGCCGCGGCGCCGAGCAGAAGGATGCGTCGTTTTGGCTCGCGGCGGGCCGCTGGATCGGATTTCTGTTGATCGCCGGCTCAATCATCGGAGCCCTTCTCCTCGGTCCGCTTGCGCCGATGCTTATGGAGCTGACGCCGCTTGAGGCGGTGATCGGCGGTGCGAGGGACCTTTTCGCGGAGCCGGGGTCTTTGCAGCGGATGACCTTGTTTCTGAGCACGATCGGCGCGGGATTGCAGGGCCTCGTGCTGGCCTATGTGTTCATCTCGTTCGATGAACGGAACGCGGCCGTGTTTCGCGACATGGCGCAAGCGCTCTCCGAATTCGCAGGCGCTCCGCTCAAGCAGGCGCGCGCCTCGGCTGCATGCGGCGACGACGCGGCGGTGCAAGCCTATTTCGCGGAGATCCGCGAGCTTTTGCTCTCCGAGCATCTTGGCTGGCGGCTCGCCCGAGAGTTCGCCGAGCGCCATGCCGCTGCGACCTGACCGGGCCTGCTGTCGCTGTTTCAGCCAGGCTCGAGCACCTCATAGGTCGCCTCGAACGTATCTGCCTGGTTGCCATAGACTTCAGCGCCGCTGAGCAGCAGATAGCCCTTCTCCGCGCGCTGACGCTCGCCCCAGGGCGCCTGGATGTCGAAGCCCTCGGGCAGAGGGAGCGCGAGCACCGTTTCGGTCTTCGCGTAGATCGCGCCGTCTTGCGTCTCCGAGAGCGCGCCGATCGCGGCGCTGGTATAGCTTCGCTCGAAAGTCTCTGCGGCGATGACATAGCGGTTCAGCGCGCCCGCGTCGTCGCGTAGCGGGCGGCCTTCCGCGTCGAGCGAGGTCGCGATGTAGTCGCCGGGGCGGGCCACATTCCTGGTCTCCTCGCCGTTCCAATGGGAGACGACCGGCTCGGTCTTGGCCGCGCGCCGCGCCGCGATCTTCGCCGCCTTCCTCGCGCGCTTCGGCGTCTCGCCGCGCCGCTTGGCCAGCGCCCAGAACGCGTCCGCGTCGAGGATCTCGTCTGACACAAAGGTCATTGCGCGCCCTTTCTCGGTCGCGGCGGGCGGCTGGCAAAGGCCCGTCGCGTCGCGTCACAAAAGGAGGATCCTAGCTTCGCTCAGTCCGGACCTCGGAGAGAAGGCCAAAACGGCTGCGCTTCTTCAACTAGCCACAGTCTTAAAGGGTGCGGGCGATCCGAAAACCGACGCTAAAATTGCGCTGGCTCCGCTTCGCGTTGCGTCGATTGGCTGAGCGGAGGGACCAAGGTTGGTTGTACCAAGATCCACCGCGCTGCACGGCCAATGAACAATCGCCATCCTCTGAATGCATCCACGCGGCTTCATTCGGAGGGGCCCCACTGTAGCTGTCGTGCCAACAATCCTCGACCCATTCCCAAACATTCCCGTGCACGTCGTGCAGCCCGAACGGGTTAGCCTTGTGGCGACCAACCGGACTGGTCTCGACGAAGTTCACCGGACAATCGACAGGATCCCACTGAATCCCAGGGTATTTCTCCGCAGCGTCTATGCTGACGACGTTCGCATAGCTGCAGATGTCATCTGCGTTCTTTCCCCAGCTGAATGCGGTCTCGGCGCCGCCGCGCGCCGCGTATTCCCACTCCGCCTCGCTCAGAAGCCGATAGGGACCCCCATCGGGATCGGCGGCGATCATGTAATTCAGCCAAGCGATGTACCCCTTAGCGTCATGCCAGGATATGCCGATGGCCGGACGATCGCCGCGGCCGAAACCGAAATCTCCAATAACCGCGCATCCGTATGTCGCGCTCGCCTGACCCGCATCCACTTCCTCTTGGGTCACGAGGTCCCGCGCAGTGGCTTTCACGCAGGCCCGCCACTGGTCATGGGTGACCTCAAACCGCCCGACCGCCACCCGCGGGATCGCAACGTCGCGCGTCGGTCGCTCTCGGTCAGCGCCTCCATGTTTCGAACCCATTGCAAAGACGCCGCTTGGAAGCACCACCATCTCGGGGCAGAGCGCCGGATCAGCGCAGTCGCGAAACGCGGCGAGCGCGTTCAGCGCCGCGATATCGGCGCCCGATTGGACGAACGGCGCAAACTGGGTGAAGCGCGTATACTCGCGGGAAAGCTCTTCCTGAAACGCGTAGCTTAGGCTTCCCGCCATAACGAACGCGCCAAGCAGAACCGCGGTTCGCTGCAGCGCCCGGCGCCGCCGCGTCGCCTGGCGTTCGGAGCGTTCACAAGCGCTGAGATACTCCCGATCCGTCGGTGAGAGCCGTGCGTTATATCGCTGGAGTCTCGTGAGCCCCTGCGCCGCTGAGAGGCGTTCGCCGAAATGCGTCAACCGATCAGCGGCGCGTCCGTCCAATTTCCAAGCCGCTGACGCGAGTTCGACACCTCGAAAGGCTTCCAGGCGCTCTCGCTCATGCATTAACCACGATGTCAGCCGCGTCCACTCCCGCAGCAACGCCTCATGCGCCACTTCAACCTTATCGTCTTGACGCGTCAAAAGCCGCCATTCGATAAATTGGTTTAGAAGATTTCGCTCGTCAGCAGTGAACTCAGACCAAGAAGCGCTGCGCCTGATCGCTTCACCCTGATCATTGATCTGCGCCAAAGCGGGGACAAAGGCGGCTTCGGCTAGGCTGCTCGCCCTCGGCGGGATCTTCGGCTGCAGCTTGATTTCGCGAGGCGAAAGGCCGCAGAGCGCCCGTTCGGCGGCGTCCTCGATCATACCGGACATGCTGCCCAGGTTATTGTAGTTCTCCAGCGTGATGCGTTGATCGTATGAGAAGTGACGCCAGAGACGTTCTAGTACAAAGGCGAGGAGTGGCAATGTGTCTCTGTCGGCCGCGTCCTTCATCAACTCTTCTACGAGCGCAGCTTCTATTTTGACGCCATAGCGCTGGGCCGGACCTTCGATGACGACGTCGAAACGGCGCGGGCTGGTGACGCTGAAACAGTCTTTATTGAGCCCCTCGAAGCGCGGATCTCGCAATAGTTCCGGCAAGCCGTCACTTCGCACGGCGATTACAAGCCGCCAGTCCGCCGCGCTCCGGACCAAGCTGGCGCGGAGATAGTCGCAAAGCGCATCGGCGCTCTCTCCGGTCGCGCGAGCCAACTCCTCAGCCTGATCGACGCTGAGAAGCAGCGTCGCGTTCGGCCGCAGATACGCCTCGCAGATCCGCGCGCCGAGCTGGTCGAGAGGCGCCGCGAGTTGGCGCCATCGCTCCTCAAAAGGCTCGGAGGACGCGGATCGCCACGCCGTCATGAGCGATTGACGGATCTCATCGGGCGCTTCGGAGACGCCCTGATCGCTGAGCGTCCGCGTCACCGCTTCGGCGAAGCTGAGTAATGGATCGTCTCCGGGACGGAAGGGCCGAAGCGGAGCCCACCCGGTCTCCCGCCGGAGCCGCGGGATGACGCCGGCCTTGAGCAGCGACGACTTGCCCGATCCCGACGAGCCGACGATCGTAAGCGGACTTCGATCTCCGGCCACCCCGCCGGCGCGCAGTCTCTCGACGATCTGCGCAATCTCACTCGAGCGACCGTAGAACAGCGCGGCGTCGGCATCGTCATCTTCAAAACTCGAGAGGCCGGGAAACGGGAAAGGCCGCTTCGCTTTGTCGATCTTGAAAGCCTCAGGATCCAGCCCGGTCATCGCGCCAGCTTCCCGAAGTTTGCGGCGCAGCTCGTCAGCGGTCGCTTCAGAGAGTTTGAAGTCAATGGCTGGGCCCGCAGCGATCGGCCTCAGATCGACGCCGCGATCGCCAATGAACACCTCTCGCCACGTCTTCTGCGCCGCCGGATCGGCGTCTGGCTCGCCCATCAGGCGGAGGGGAAGAATCCGCTTTCCCATGACGCTCGCCGCGTCGAATTCGCCATAGCATTGCGGCGACGCCAGCCAAGCTTCCGTGACCACGCAAACCACGACACGGCAAGTGTCGACGGAGCGCCGCAACGCGTCCCGCCACTTCGCGCCGCCGACGATCCCCTCGTGATCTACAAACACGTCTTTGACGCCGTTCGCAATCATCCAATCCTTCAGTTGATTAACGAGAGCGTCGTTTAAGCTCGCATGAGAGATGAAAACCGTCGCCATCACGCCTCCACATGAGCAAGCCAAGAAAACTATTAGACCCTACGCCTCAGCGTGACAGCGCTACTCAAGAGATCGGGCGACGCGCAGACCAACGAGATTGTTTCGGTAGAAACGATCATCTTTCTCACGGTTCGCGGATCGGAGATTAGCGATCGCGATGCGCCAGGATCCGCCGCGGAAGACGGCCATCGAGCAGTCGCCATTATCGGCGTCGAGCCAGGCGGTTTGCGTGTGCGGCGCGCCGAGGTATGAGACATGCCAGCAGTCCGCGACCCATTCCCATACGTTGCCATGCATGTCGTAGAGACCGAAGGCGTTTGGCGCGAAACTGCCGATGGGGCTGGTTTCAAGGAAATTCGACACGCAATCGGCGACGTCCCATTCAAGCGCGTACTTCGCCTTGGTGTCTTTATTCGCGACATTTGCGAAGTCGCAGATCTTTTCGACGTCGTCACCCCAGTGGAAGGCGGTCTCTGTTCCGCCGCGCGCCGCATACTCCCATTCGGCTTCGCTCATAAGCCGGTAGGGACCATGCTCGGGATCGCCGGCGACCATGTCGTTTAGCCAGGCGATGTAGCCTTGCGCATCGTACCAGGAGAGGTTGATCGCCGGGCGATCGCCTCGCCCGAAACCCGAATCGCCCACGGCGCCGCATCCGTAAGGCGCCGCCGCGTCGCCCGCGTCAACCTCGAGCTGAGTGACAAGCTGGCGGCCCGTGGCGGCGGCACAAGCCCGCCAATGGTCATGGGTGATCTCGAACCGCCCAACTGCGAAGCGCGCAATCGAAACGTCGCGGCGCGGCCGCTCGTCATCCTCGCCGACGCCCTCTTCGGAGCCCATTAAGAAGCGTCCTTCGGGCAGAACGACCAACTCGGGGCAAAGCGCCGGCTCAGCGCAATCGCGAAAGCTGGCGAGATCATCCAGCCCAGCGAGGTCTTCCATTGTCTTGACAAACGGCGCGAACTCAAAAAGACGCGTGTATTCGCGGCGGAGCTCCTGCTGGAACGCGAAGACGACGCTTCCGAGAACGAGGCTGACGCCCAAGCCGGCCGACGTCGCCAGGAGCGCTTGGCGCCGGCGCGTCTTGCGACGCTCCACAGCCGCGCAGTCGCCGATATAAGCTCGATCACTCTGCGTGAGCAGCTTCCTATAGCGGTCTAAGCCAAGGAGGCTTTGCGCGTCGGCGAGGCGTTTCCCGAAATGTGTGAGATCCGCCGCGGACCGGGTGTTATTCTCCCATAGTTTTGACGCGACCTGAACGCCGCGCAGCGCGCGGAGCCGCGCCTTTTCCGGCTCGAGCCAGCCCTTGAGGAGCTGCCATTCTCGGAACAGGGCTTCATGCGCCACCTCGACCGTGTCGCCTCCTGCGGCCTCGCCGCCCTTCCGCGTCACAAGGCGCCAATCGATGAAGCGCTGCAGGAGAAGCTGCGCCTCTTCGGAAAACTCCGACCAAGCGGCCACACGTTTTGTCGCCTCGCCCTCATCGTTGAATTGCGCGAGCCCCGGCACGAAGATCGCAGCGCAGAGGTCGAGCACGGCTTTCGGCGGCTTTTGCCGAGGCCCATCATCGCCAGCCAGCGCGCCGCTCAGCGCGCGCTCAGCCGCTCTCTCGATCATGACCGACATTCCGCCAAGGTTTTCATAGTCCCTAAGCGTTATGCGTCCCGCGGCGGCGAAGCCGCGCCAAAGCCGCTCGAGCGCAAAGGCGAGCAGCGGCAACGCGTCGCTGTCCGGCGCGTCCTCCTTCAGTTTGGCCACCAACGCCGGCTCGATCTCGACGCCATAGCGCTTGGCCGGTCCTTCGACGACGTCATCAAAGCGGTAGGCGGGCAAGGCTCGCAGCGTCAGTCCGTCCTTCTCCAGCCCCCTTAAACGTGGATCGCCGAGCAACTCGGGCAGGCTGTCGCTGCGAATGGTGAACACGACCTGCCACTTCACATCGCGGCGGCTCTCCAACTCTCCATCGCTGCTCTCCAACGCCGCATCGCCGCCTTCCAACGTGGCGCGCACGTAATCGCAGAACGCGTCGAAGCTCTCACCGTCGGCCCGTGCGAGCTCTTCCGCCTGGTCGACGCCGAGCAACAATGTGGCCGTGGCCCGGCGAGACGCGCCGCGGATCCGTGCGCCGACTTCATCGAGCCGCGTCCGCAAGATGCGCCAAAACGCCGGCGGCCGCTCGCCTTGTTCGCCGAGCGGGGTCGCATCGTCCGCCGCGCGCCACGCGTCGAGCAACGTCAGCCTTAACCGGTCTGGCGACTCCTCAATGCGGTGATCGGCGAGCGTGCGGCTCAGGGCTTCGGCGAAGCTCAGCATCGGATCAACGCCTGGCCGGAACACGCGGATCGGCGCCCAGCCCGGCGCCTCTCTGCGCAACCGCGGCACGACGCCAGCCTTAAGCAAAGAGGATTTCCCTGACCCGGAGGCGCCGAGGATCATCAAGGGGCGTCGATCGCCAGTGCTGCGGCTTTGACGCAGCTTTCTCAACACTTCGGCGATGTCGGTCGAACGCCCGTAAAACAGAGCTGCATCGGCGTCATCATCGCCGAATGAGGCCAAGCCCGGAAACGGGCTCGGTTGCTTCTCCGCGTCGATTTCGAACGCCCTCGGATCGAGCCCGACCTCGACGAGCGCGCCCGCGGCTCGAAGCGCCCGGCGCAGCGTTTCAACGGTTTTCGCCGAGCGCTCGAACCGGATCGAAGCGCCATCAACGATTGGCGTCAGATCGACGCCTTGAACTTCCGAGGCGATCTCAACCCACCGCACCGTGGCCGCCGGGTCCTCGCCTGGCTCATCGACCAAACGAAGGGGAAGCGCGCGGATCCCTCGATAGCTGGCGCTGCGAAATTCTCGGACGCCCTTTTCTGAAGATAGCCAAGCCTTTGTGACGACGAAAACGCATATGCAGCAAGGTCCAGTCGTCGTCCTTAGGGCGGAGTTGAAGTCCGCCGCCTGCTCTCCGCGCTCAACGAAAAAATCCGTGAACCCGTTTGTCTTCATCCAATCAAGCAGTTGGTCGACGATCGCGTTGTCAGTCCGCGAATGAGACACGAGAATCGTCGTCATCGCCCCAGCCTCCGCGCCTGGTCCCGATGAACGAATGCCAAAGGGCGCAGCATTCGACAATAACGCACCGGCGGGGCTCTGCATACACGGGTTGAGAAATAAGGCGTCGACAGCCTTCCTACGCTGATTGCTTCTGCGACCAATTCGATTATCCAGAGGCCAGAGATCACCATTCTATCAGCTGTCCACTTAACCTTCTTTCCGTGCCGTATTCGGTATGGAGGGAACGCCCATTGGACGATCGTCGACGGCGAGGAAAGCCGTGCCGCGGGACATAGGCAGCCATGTGGCGCAGCAGCGTCTGAGCGTGCTGGAACTGGCCGGGGAGCTTGGCGACATCGCCCAGGCGCGTCGGCGGCGTGGCATCGACCGGACCATCGTCTACGAGTGGAAGCGGTGGTTCCATACCCAAGGCTCTTATGGGCTGAAAGATTTGCCGCCGATCCACAAGAGCCACCCGCAGACGACGCCGCCCAACGCCGTGGAGAAGATTAGAGCGCTGGCGCTGAAGCACCGGGCCTATGGCTGCAAACGGCACGAGGCGATGCTCGCGCTCGAGGCGCGGAATGCCGGCAAGGCCGTCGAGATCACCGCCGAGCAGGCCGCGTTCCTGGAGAAGCTGAGACCCTGCTTCCAGGTAAGGCGTGTGGAATCTAGACTCTCGCGGCGAGCCCCTGTCGGCCGACACCGTCTTCGCCGGCCCCCTCAAGGGCGTGGGCGAGGTGTAGCTGCACGCGGTCGTCGACACCAAAGGCTCCTACGCCGTCGGGTTCTTCAAGGTCTCGAAGCAGCCCGAGGCGGCCGTGGCGGTCCTGCACAACGACGTGCTGGCCTTCCACCGCAACCTCGACGCGCCTGTGAAAGCAGTGCTCACCGACAACGGCCGCTAGTTCTGCGGGACGGATCGCCAGCGTTACGAGATCCACCTCGACCTCAACGGCATCGAGCACCGCCGGACCAAGGTCAAATCGCCCAAAACCAACGGCTTCGTCGCGCGCTTCAAGGGCGCCGTCCTCGATGAATTCTTCCGGGCGGCGATGCGTGAGACGTTCTCCGAGGCCGTCGCGGCGTTGCAGGCCGATCTCGCCGCCTGGCTCGTCCACCACAACACCGAGCGGCCGGTTCTGGGCGACCGCAACGGGCCGGACGGCCTATCGAAACCGTCACGTCATTCGTCAGCCAAGAAGGTGAAGTGGACAGTTCGGCGGCCGACACAGCGACATTACGAGAGACAGACGCGTCGTTTCGCTTCATCATTTCGAGTGCGACCAGATCGAGGGGGCGGCTGCGCGCAGGGCGCTGACGCCGCGCGGAGCGTGATCGGTCGACAGGGACAAGAGCAAGCGAGCGGCGCGGAGATGATGCGGAAGATCCTGTTTCGACTGTTCACCGCGGCGGCGTTCGCGCCGATGCTGCAGATGTCTCCGGCGTTGGCGTCGCCTGAGGAGACACTGGACTCTGTGGTCTCCGTTTTGCCCGTTTGGCCAGGCCGCGCCCAGGGCGGCGCCTCGGCCGCGCCGGGCGTCGCTCCTGAAGGCTCCGGCGTCGTGGTCTCGGCGGATGGCGTGATCGCGACCGCTTGGCACGTGGTCGAACCGGCCAAGCGGATCGATGTGCGCCTTGCGGATGGGCGCGTGCTGCCGGCGAGCCTCATCGGACAGGATCCGGCGACGGACATCGCGTTGCTGAAGATCGAGGCCTCGCCGCCGCCCTTCGAAACGGCGCCCCGCCCGAAGCTCGCATCGCCGGTCTGCGCCGTGGGGAACGCCTATGGGCTCGGGCTCTCGGTGACCTGCGGCGTGGTCTCCGCGCGCGCCGTCACAGAAGCCGGCTTCAACGCGGTGGAGGATTTCATTCAAACCGACGCCGCCGCCAATCCCGGCTCGTCCGGCGGCGCGCTGGTGGATGAGACGGGCCGCCTGGTGGGCATGGTCTCTGCGATCTTCGCCTCGAAAGGCGACGGCGATATCGGCGTCAATTTCGCCGTCTCCAGCGCGCTTCTCATGCGTGTGACCGATGCGCTGCTTGAGGATGGCGCGGTGGCGTATCCGTCGCCGCAATGGCGGCTCGAGCCGCCTGACCGAGCGCAATTGGCCATCGCCGCCGGGGCGGTGATCGCAGATCTCGCCGCAGAGGGGCCGGCGGCCGCCGCCGGCGCTCTGGTGGGAGATCTGATCGTGCGCATCGCCGATCGGCCGATCCGCAAACCGCGCGACGCCGTCGCGGCCCTGGCGCTGGTCCGCCCCGACGCCGGCCCTGTCGAGGTCGTTCTTCTGCGCGATGGACTGCCGCAGACCATCGCGATCTCCCTGAGCGGTCATGCCCCCACCGCTGCGGACCGCGAGCCGAGACCAGCCGAGACCGAGACGGATCCGACGGCGCAAAAAGCGGCGCAGGAGACGGCGCGAACGGCCGAACCGCTCGGCGATTGCCCGCATCCCGCCGCGGTCTGCCGCACCCGCCAAGCGGTGTTCCCGGTCTCAAGCTTCAACCCGCTCGCCAGCGCGACCCGCATCGGGCCGGACTTGTTGGTGACGAACCGCCATGTGATCGGCGACCGCGGCGACGCGGTGGTGTTCACGCCCGCCGGACCGCGCGGCGGCGCAGTGGTCGCATCGGCCTATCTCGGCGATCTCGCGCTGATCATGGTTCCGGATTTGCCGGAGGACGGCGTGGTGCTCGGCCTCGATGCGCCGCCGCCAGATGGCGATGGCCCGTTATTCGTGATCGGCGCCGATGTGGCGCGCCAGGAGGTCCGCGTTTTCGCTCCAGGACGCCTCCTCGCCGCAGCGGCGGAGGGCGCGCCGCTTGGCCGGCTGCACACCGATGCGGTGATGCAGCCCGGCGTCAGCGGCGGCGCGCTGCTCAATGACGCCGGCGCGCTGGTCGGGATCGCCGTCGGCGGCGGCGATGGGCGCTATGAGGCGATCCCGATAGAGGATGTCCGCGCGCTTTTATCCTTGCGCGAGGAGGCCAGCGCCTCGCGCGTTCAAGCCGCCAAGGGCGAAGCGCTCGCCCGCTGCGCTGAGGGTCTCGAGGCCGCGCAAGCGCCTGGCGCCGGCCCAAGCGCGGCGCGGGCTGTGGCCGAGGCGTGCGCCGCGACGACCAATAAGGGCCAGTATCTGGAGGCCGGACGGTTTTTGGCGCGCGCCGGCGATTTCGACGGCGCCATCGGCTTTCACAGCAGCGCGGTCGAGCAAGCGCCGAACTCGATCAACGCGCGCCTCTCTCTTCTGGTCTCGATGCAGCTTGGCGGCCGCTTCCCGGAGATGATCCCACACGCGCGATGGCTGCTGACGGCGGCGCCCGATGATCCTCAGGCGCTCCGTTTCGCCATTCAATCCGGCGTTTGGGGCGGCGACGTCGCGTTGGCCGAGGAGGCCTACAGCGCGCTGGAGCAAGCCGATCCGCGACAGGCCCAAGCGGCGCGCCGCTTTATCGACGCGGCGCCGCCGACGCCGCCTCGACGCTGACGCCCCAAAAGGTGACGCTTCAACCGTGACGCGGCGACGCTGGCGCGCGCTGCGGCGAGAGACGCTCAGTCCGCAGCAGGGTCCGGAATCCAGCCAACCGCGACCAAAGGCTCGCGCTCATAAGGCGACCGCGTCGCGCGCTCCAGCACGCGCCGCTTCAGCGCCCGAGCGCTCAGCGCCGGCTCGGCCTCAAGCAATCGCGCCGCCAGGGCGGCGAGCCTCGGCACCGCATAGCTCGACCCCGAAGCGCGCGCAGAGGCGCCGCGGAAATCAACGACCGGCACATTCTCCGCCGGCAGCATCACATCGACGCTGCGCGCGCCCCAATTCGACCCCGGCGCAAGACGCCCGAACGCATCGGCCGAAGTGACCACGAGCAGGGTCTCAAGCTCCAGAGCCGCCGGCCACACCGGCGCCGAGTCGATATCGCGCCCGTCATTGCCTGCGGAGACGATCGCCAGCATATCATGGGCTTGAAGCGCTCGCGCGAAGCCGTCCCAATCCTCGCGCCGATTGCTGCCGAGCGGCATGGCGAGAATGCGCGCGCGCGCCGCCGCCGCGTGCTCGACGACGTCCTCCAAGCGGCTCATATCCGGTCGCGGATAGCGGTAGACCGCCAGGCCAGCGCTTGGAGCTTCGCGCACCAGAACCGAAGCCACAGCGGTGCCGTGCCGGATCGGCAGGAACGGGCCGCGGGACACGTCGCCATCGTAAGGCCAGGCGTCGAGATCCCAGAAATCATAGCCGATCGGCGTCCCGTCCGCAGAGCGCGCAAGATGATCGTGGAAGAGAGGGAGATCATAAGCGAGCCCGGAATCGACCATCGCCACTCGCGGCCCGCCGGGATCGGCGCCGGGCGGCCACGGCGCTTGCAGCGTCTCCGACCAACGGACCGTTTCAAGATCCCCGTCGAGCTGATCGAGGAGAACGGCGACCGGGCCGTCGCGGCGGATCCGCCGTCCGGATTGCGTCGCGCAACCGCCATCGGCGAAGGCTTGCAAGGTCGGCCTGAGCCCATCGCCCTCAGCTGCGTAATGAGCGACAACGAACTGCCGCAGCGCTCCCCCGGCCTGGCGGCGCTCAAGATGGAGTTCGTCGCCGCCCGGCAGCGCCAGCGTGACGCGGACGCGCCGCGGCGCGCCGACCGATGGGGCGCGCGTCTCCCGCAGAAGCCAGCTCGAGGGCAATGCGCCCTGGGCGGAGAGGCCGTCGAGCCCGTCCATCGGACAGACGCGGTCGATCGCAAGGCGGATCCACGAAGCGGGCGAAACGGCGGGATCAGCGCGCGCGATCCCTCCTGCGATCAGCGCCGCTCCCAGCCCAGCGGTCAACGCCGCGCGATAAAGGCCGTTTGCGCTCATCCCTGAAAGCTCCATCTCCGCTGTTCCGCGCAACCTTACGTCCCAGATTGGCCGCCGATACAAGAAATGGGCGCGTTTGACGGTTCCAAGCCGTTCTAGCGCTCTCTCTTCGGCGACGTCCTCGGGCGTTGTGTAGGAACGGGGCGCCAGGACGGCGGCCGCCGTCGGTTTTTGGTGCAGGCTCGGTTTGCTGTGGCCTGAGACCGATACCGGAGATCCGA
>JBCBCG010000106.1:346-14776 GCA_038530925.1 Pseudomonadota bacterium | reverse complement strand
GGAGATCCGCGCATGAGTTCGACTGCGAAGAAGCCGTCCTCAGCGGCGCTGACCGCGAATTTCTCGCCGCGACCTTGATGAAGGGCGCGCCGGCGAGTTTGGCCAGCCGCCGCGAGATCTCGGTTTTGCCCACCCCGGTCGGGCCGATCATCAGGATGTTCTTCGGCGTCACCTCGGCCGCGAAATCGGGCTCGAGCTGTTGGCGCCGCCAGCGGTTGCGCAGCGCCACAGCCACCGCGCGCTTGGCCTCGGCCTGACCGATAATGAAGCGGTCGAGCTCGGAGACGATCTCACGCGGCGAGAAATTCGCGGTCAGCGCCGCTGAGGACGGCTTCTTCGCAGTCGAACTCATGCGCGGATCTCCTGTTCCGCGCCGTCTCCGACGCTCTCTACGGTCAGCGAATGGTTGGTGTAGACGCAGATATCGGCGGCGATCGCCATGGCGCGGCGCGCAATGGCCTCCGCGTCGAGCCCGTCGATCTCAACGAGCGCCCGCGCCGCCGAGAGCGCGTATTGCCCGCCGGAGCCGATCGCGGCGACGCCGTGTTCGGGCTCGAGCACATCGCCGGCGCCGGAGATGGTCAGAACGCTGTCGGCGTCGCCGACAAGCAGCATCGCTTCAAGCCGGCGCAGCATCCGGTCGGTGCGCCAATCCTTCGCCAGCTCCACCGCGGCGCGGGTCAGCTGGCCGGGATAGCTTTCAAGCTTCGTCTCGAGCCGTTCGAACAGCGTGAAGGCGTCGGCCGTCGCGCCGGCGAAGCCCGCGATCACCGGGCGCCCGCCGGAGGTGAGGCGGCGCACTTTGCGGGCGTTGCCCTTCACCACGGTTTGGCCGAGGCTGACCTGCCCATCGCCGGCGATGACGGTGCGGCCGGCTTTGCGCACGGCCAGGATCGTCGTGCCGCGCCATCCGGGCGCGGCCTGTCTGGAACCATCTGTCATGAAACCGAGATAAGCGCCCCGACGCGCGCTGTCATCCCAGGCGGTTTCCATCCCAGACGGTTTCGGTGCGGGGTCTGAGGCGCCTACTCGAACGCGCGCGCGACGGTGTCCGCGGCGCCGCGCCTCTCCCAGAGCGCGCGGTGGGCGATGGTCGCCTCGATCAGCATCGCCGCGGCGAGGCCGGCGCCGGCGGCCAGGCGGATCGCGGCTGTGCTCGCGTCCGGGATGCCGAACGGCGCCGCCATTGCGGCTTGCGCCGCCTCAAAGGAGGATGGGAGCGCCGCCAAGGCGGTGATGGAGGCGATCCGCAAGACGCCGGCTGTGATCAACAGAAGCCCGAGGCGGCGCCAGAAGCCGGCGACGCCGAGGCTGCGCAGCGGACCTTCGTCGCGCCCCGCCGCCGCTATCGCCAAGGCCGTGCAGAGGAGCGCCCAGGCGACGATCCATGCGATCACCGAGGGCGCGATGATCACGGCGCGCGCGAGCATGAGATCGGCGACGCTCGGCGCGCCCTCCGCCCTGTGGAGCGCGCCCGCCAGGGATACGTACTGCGTATAGAGCCAAGCGGCCGCATCCTCGCCAAATTGCGCTCGCGCGAAATCGAGGACCAGCGCCAGGCCGATCCACCAGCCGAAAAACAGCGCCCAGCGCCGGGCCGCGCCGCCCCGCGCGTCGTCGCCATCATCGAGCCTTTGCGCGCCGTGCAGCAGCAGAAAAAACGCCGCGCCGAGGCCGAGCAGCATCAGCGCATAGCGCCAGATTTCGACATAGAGGCTAAGGCTCGGCGCCGGCGCCAAGGCTCTCGGTTCGATCATCGCCCCGAGCGCGATCGCCGCCAGCACCCACCAGCGCGCGGCGGCGAGCCGCCGGAGATCCGTCAAGAGGCTTGGATGCGTCATCAGGTCTCCTCGAGGTCTTCCCGCGGTGGAGGAAGCGGGCGCGAGGAGCGCTACTCGAAGGCGCGGACCGTGTCTTCATCAGGATCATGCGCCGCCCAAAACGCCCGGTGCGCGGCGACGGCTTCCACAAGCAGCGCCGCAGCGATCGCCGCGCCGGCGAAAAGACTAAGGAGCAGTGCGACTGGCGGCGCCTCCAAGGGCGCGCCCGCGAGAAGCGGTTCCGCCGCGGCGCCGCCGCGACCAGCCGCGGCCGCGGCGAGAAGACGGAGAGGGAGGCTGAGCGACAAGAGCGCGGCAAGACGAGCGCCGTAGTCGCGCATGATCCAGCGCGCGATCGGTTTCTCGAAACCCGCGGCGAACATGGCCAAAGCGGGCCCGATCAGCGCCCAAAGCATAAGCCAAGCGATGATGTTTGGCGCTTTCACGATCAGGCTGACCAAGAGCCGCGCCTCGACTGATGGTTCGAGCACGCCAGCGACGGCGATGCCGGTTTGAAGCGCCGCTGGCGCCAGAACGATCGAATATAGGCTCGTAAAGACGGCGAAAGAGCCGCCCATGAACATAACGAAGAAGACCAGTCGTTCGCGCCTGGCGCCGCGTGGGACGGCATCAGCCGCGCGATAGGCGGCTTCAAAGAGGAAGAAAGCGACGATGCAATGTGCGAGCGACAAAAGAACGCTCGCGGTGAAGAAGCCTGATGCGGCCGCGAATGCGAAGACGGCCGTCGCCACAGCGAGAACGATGGCGCCGCGTTTCGCCACCGACGCGCATTGCATCCGGAACGAGCGGTCCTCAAAGCGCATCATCCGGCTCGACGATCCCTTTTTCGCTGAAACGTGAGCGCTCGCCCGCGACGGCGCGGCCTGTTTTCGGCGCGGGCGGCCCATCCTAAGGGTTGCGTTTAGCGTTTGTTTCGCGCGCGGGCCAAAGCTGGCGGCGTCGCAGGGCGCATGAGCGATCGCGCGAAACGCACGGTCACAGGAGAGGGATGGCGGGTGACGGATCGGGTTTATCGCATCGGCACGCGGGGCAGCCCGCTGGCGCTGGCGCAGGCGCGGGAGACGGCGGCGCGGCTCGCCGAGGCGCATGGGCTCGCGCCTGACGAGGCTGATCGGCGGTTCGTCATCGAGGTGATCGAGACCCGCGGCGATCAGGTGCTCGATCGGGCGCTGAGCGCTCTGGGCGGAAAGGGCCTCTTCACCAAAGAGATAGACGAGGCGCAGCTCTCGGGCCGGGTCGATCTGGCGGTGCATTCGATGAAGGATGTTCCGACCGTGCTGCCCGAGGGGCTGAGCATCGCCGCGATCCTGCCGCGAGAGGATGTGCGCGACGCTTTTCTCTCGCCCAGCGCGGCGACGATCGACGCGCTGCCTGAGGGCGCGCGCGTCGGCACCGCCTCGCTGCGGCGCCAAGCGCAGTTGCTCTGGCGCCGGCCGGATCTCGCTGTGTCGATCTTTCGCGGCAATGTGCAGACGCGTCTGCGTAAACTCGAAGAGGGCCAGGCCGACGCGACGTTCCTGGCGCTCGCCGGCCTCAATCGGCTCGGCATGGCCGATCATGCGCGTTCAGTGATCGCGACGGATGAGATGCTGCCCGCGGTGGCGCAAGGCGCGGTGGGCGTCTCGGTCCGCGACGATGACGAGGAGGCGCAGGCGCTGCTCGCGCCGCTCGAATGCGCTGAAACCGCGATCCGCGTCGCGGCGGAGCGGGCGTATCTCAAACGGCTCGACGGTTCCTGCCGCACGCCGCTGGCCGGCTTGGCGGAGCGGGATGAGGAGGGCGCATTGCGCTTCCGCGGCGAGATCCTGAAGCCCGACGGCTCGCAGCGCTTCGCCGCCGAGCGCGTCGCGGCGGCTTCGGACGCGGCGGCGGCCGCCGCCATCGGCGACGGCGTCGCCAAGGCGCTGTTGGAGGAAGCGGGGCCGGATTTCCTCGCGGAGCTCTGATCGTGGCGGCGCCCGCGACCAGGCGGCCGGTGCGCGATGCGCGGGTCGGCGTCATGGTGACGCGGCCTCAGCCCGAGGCGGCTGAGACGGCGCTCCAGCTCGAGGCGATGGGCTACCGGGCCATCCTGGCGCCCGCGCTGCGCCGCGAGCGGCTCGAGCGCGCCGAAGCGGCGGATCTAAACGGCGCGCAAGGCGCTGCCTTCACAAGCGCGGCCGCGGCGCGCGCCTTCGCGGAGGACGCTGGGGCCGATCCCGCGCTTCGCGTCCTCCAACGCGACGTCGCCGCCTATTGCGTGGGCGAACGGACCGCGGACGCCGCGCGCGCGGCGGGGTTTTCGAGCGTCGCGTGCGGGCCTGGCGATGCGGCCGGTTTGCTCGCGCGGTTGGAGGCGCTCGACCCCGCCGCGGGCGGGCTGGCCGTGTTCCGCGGTCGAGAGGTCGCGACCAATCTCGCCGCGCCCTTGGCGCAAAGGGGCTTTACGATCTCTCAGAAGCGGCTTTACGCTGCGATAGCGTCGAAGGACTTACCCGCGGAGGCGCAGGCGGAGCTCAGCGCGGGAACAGCGCAAGCGGCGCTGTTTTTGTCGGCCAGAACCGTCGAAGCGTTCGCCGCTGCGGCGCGCGCGGCCTGCGCTGAGAACAATTTGAGCCAGGTGACGGCGGTGTGCAACAGCGCCCGCACCGCCGCCGCGGCGGATCTCGGTCCGCCTTTCGCCGCGATCGCGATCGCGGCGGCGCCGACCCTGGAGGCCACGCTCGACGTTCTTCGCGTCACGATCCCGCCCGAAGGCGGCGGGTCGGTAAACGTTTGTTAACAGCTGGGACCTTTTGTCGTCCCGGAAAAGGGCGGCGGATTGTGATCTGCAGCGCTTTGAGACGGGCGGATGATCCTGACCGGCGCGATTTGGGACAGGATCCTGGGCGAAGGGCGCGGCGCGCGGAGTGGATGGCGACATGAGCGACGACAAGAAATCCGGCGCTGGCGGAGCTGGCGACAAAGCGGCCAAATCAGGCGCGCCGAAAGCCGGCCGGGCGAAAGCGGGCGAGGCGAGCAAGACGGCTGATCGAAGCGCTGAGGACGCTCAGGTGCTTGGCGAAAGTAAGCCGAAGCCGAACGTCGCGGCGACGCAGCCGGCGACCGCCGACAAGACGACCGGCGCTGCGAAGGACGCCAGCGCCGTGAAGCCCGAAGCGGCCGCGCCGCCGCACGCCGCGGCGAAGCCTGAGCCCGCCGCAAAGCCGGACGCCGCCAAAACCGAAGCCGCGGCTAAAGGCGCGCCTTCCAAGCCCGGCCCCCAGGCCGCCGCTCACGGCGCAGGGCCGAAAGGCGGCTCGCGCGCCGGGTCAGCGCCCGCTCAACGCAAATCCGGCGGCGGCGCGTTCGCCGCGCTGCTCTACGCGCTGATCGGCGGCCTGATCGGCGGCGGCGGCGCCTATTACATCGGCGAGATGACGCGCGCGAACACGGCGCCGCCGGCGCAAGATTTCGCAACGCCCGCGATGGTGGAGCAGTCGATCGAAGAGAGCCTCGCCGCGCAAGCGAACGACGTGAGCGACGCCGTGGCCGCGACCGGCGGGCGCATAGACGCCTTGGCGGCGGAGGTCGAGAGCCTGCGCGCCAGCACCGGCGGCGCGGGCGAGGTCGAGGCGAAGGTCCTTGAACTGAGCGACGCTTTGGCGACGGAACGGACGCGGATCACGCGGCTGACCAATGAGCTCGCGGCCCGAGAGACGGAGCGTGTCGCCGCGCTCTCGGCGATCCGCGAACAAGTCTCCGCGCTCGCCGCCGCGGTGACGGCGACGCCGAGCGTCGGCTATGCGGCGGAGCGGGTCGAAAGCGCGGATGCGAACAGTCCTTTGGCCGTCGCCACCAGCGCGGCGGACGCGACGCGGCTGGCGCTGCTTGAGGGCGGCTTGCGCCGGATCGAGGCGCGGGTGAACGGTCTTTCCGCCGAAGCGCTGCCGACGCCGGATTTGACGCGGATCGATCAACTGGAGCAGGCGGACCAGGCGTTCGGCTCTTCGATCGACGCGCTGGACGGCCGGCTCGCGGCGATGGAGGCCGCCACGCGCTCCGCGGTTCAAGGCCAGGCGGCGACCGGCGTGGCTTACGCCGCGCTTGCGGAGGCGGTGGCGGGCTCCTCGCCTTATGCGTCGCCGCTGGCGACGCTGCAGGAGGTCGCGGGCCTCAGCCGCGTCGATCCGGCGCTGAGCGATCCGGCCGAGACGGGCTTGCCCAGCGATGTGACGCTGGCGACGCGGTTTGACGAGGCGGCGCGGCTGGGGCTCGACGCGGCGGCGCGCGATCGGCGCGAGCGCGGTGAAGCGGGTGTCGCGGACCGTCTCTCCGGTCTCTTCACCATCCGCCGGGTGGTCGAGCCCGGCGATGAGAGCGAAGGCGAAGCCGCCGTGTTGGCGCGCGCGGAAGCCCGGATCGATGAAGGCGACGTTCATGCGGCGCTGAACGAGCTGGCTGCGCTCCCGGCGGCCTCGCGCGAGGCGATGGGCGATTGGATTGCGGCCGCGGAACGGCGCGCGGCGGCCGAGACGGCGATGGCGCAGCTGCGCGCGGAGCTGCTCGGCGTCGACCGTTAAGCGGACAGGAAAGGGCCGTGTGAGCCATGCTTGGATTGCAGTGGAGACTGATCTTTTGGCTGGCCGTCACGGCGGGTCTCGCCTACGGCATCAGCCTGATCCTCGGGATTGACGGCGTCAGCCGCATCACCGCGGCGGGCTATGAGATCGAGATGAAGACCGGCGTCTTCATCATCAGCTTAATGACGCTGCTGGCGCTGGCGATGCTGGTGTTTTGGATTGCGCTGAAAGGCGTCTCCGGCGTGCTGGGCGTCTTCTCCCTCTTCGCCAAGCGGCGCGAGAAAAAGGGGCTCGGCGCGCTTTCAACCGCTCTGGTGGCGCTCGCCGAAGGCGATGGCCCGCGCGCGCTGAAATCTGCGCTTAAAGCCGAAGATCTGCTCGACAATCCAGATCTGACGCGGCTCGTCACCGCGCAAGCGGCCAAAGCCGCGGGCGATGAGGAGCGCGCAGCGCGCTATTACGAGATGATGGCGAGCGACCGGGACACGAATTTCATCGGCGTCGCCGGCCTGTTGCGGCAGGCGCTGCACGACAATCAGCCCGAGCGCGCGCTGAAGCTCGCTGAACAAGCGCATAAGCTGCGGCCGCGCGAAGGCGAAGTGATGGACGCGCTGTTCGATCTGCAGCTCGGCCGCGGCGACTGGTCCGGCGCGCGGGAGACGGTGCGCTCGGGCGTGAAGGCCAAACGTCTGACCCGCGATGTGGGCGATCGCCGCCGCGCGGTGCTGCATGTGACCGAAGCCATGGAGCGCGACAAAGCGGGCGAGGCGGAGGCGGCGCATGCGCAAGCGATGGAGGCTGTGCGGCTCGCGCCGAGCCTGGCGCCCGCGGCGGCCCTGGCGGCGCGGCTGAAGGCGGCGCGCGGCGAAGCGCGCGGCGCGGCGCGGATCCTGGCTGCGGCTTGGAAGGCCGCGCCGCATCCCGACATCGCCGCGGCCTTCGCAGCGCTTGAGCCGGACGAGACGCCGAAGGCGCGCCAGCGTCGGTTCGAAAAGCTGATCAGCGCCAATCCGGGCGCGGAGGAGAGCCGGCTCTTGGAAGCGGAGATCGCGCTCGCGGCCGAGGATTTCGAAGGCGCCCGCACGGCGCTCGGCGATTTGGCGGAAACGGCGCCGAGCGCGCGCGCTTGCGCACTGATGGCGGCGCTCGAGCAAGCCACAGGCGCCGATTTCGAAACGGTGCGCGCCTGGCTCGCGAAGGCCGCCGCGGCGCCGCGGAACGCGCGCTGGGTGTGCGACAGCTGCGGCGCTGAGTCCGAGAGCTGGAGCTTCCGATGCGGCCATTGCCACGCTTTCGATTCGCTTGGTTGGCGCGTCGCTGACGCATCCGAAGGCCTGTCCGAGTCGGCGCTGTTCCCGCTCCTCGCCGGCGCCGCCGCTGCGACGCCCGGCCCGGCGCTCGGCCCGACGGCGAGCGCCCAAATCAGCGCGCCGGCGGCGTCGACAAGTCCTCAAGGCGCCGCGAGCGGCGGCGCTTTGGCCGGTCCGGCGCCAAGCCGCGCGGCGCGTGCGACCAACGGCGCCTCGAGGCCGCCGGTCGACGCGGCCGCGCCGATCGACGCGCCCGCCGCGCCGGAACGCGCCGTTGTGATCGATGCGCAAGACCCGCCGCCGCAGGCGCATCAGCCGGCGCCCCAGGCCGCGTCCGCTGCGGCCGCCAGCGCTCATCGCGCGGGAACGGCCGGCGTCGCGCCAGGCTCCGCGCCGAAGCCGGGCGGCGTCCCAGGACCGCGCAATCTCGTGGCGCCGCCGCCTTCCGCGCCCGCGCCGTTCGCTCCGCCGCCCTCTGCGCCCCCAGCGCCGACCACGCCGCGATCGCGCCCGCATTCCGAGGCCGCCGCCGTGTTCGAAGCGCCGCAAACCGCGCCGCATGTCGATGAGCCCGCGCCAAAACGCCCGACGCCCACCTATACGCTGCCGACGACCGCGCCGCTGCAAAAACGCGGCGTCAGACCCGGCGCGAGCATCGCGCCCGCGGCGCCCGCCGAACAACGCGCCGGTGCGGCGAACGGCGCGGCCGCAGGCCCTGCGGCGATCCCGGCCGCCGAGCTCGAACATGATGGAAGCCCGACCAAGCGCCTGCCCGCGCCCGGCCGCGAAACGCGCCGCGACAGCCGCGCCGCGCCCGACGCGACCGCCCCCCTAGACGCAGGCGCGCAGGGAGACTAAACACCCGCTTCCTCGCGCCGCATTGCGCCGCGGGCGGGCCGCTGTAGCTCAGCTGGTAGAGCACGTCATTCGTAATGATGGGGTCGGGGGTTCGAGTCCCTTCAGCGGCACCACTTCATATGTCTCGCGGCGCGTGGCGCCTCCGACGGGGCGGCCTGACCATCGCCGAACGGGGCGAGATGTTCCCGGCTCATGTATCGGCGCTGAACGGACCATTCGTCATCCTGCTCCAGCATCAGCGCGCCGACGAGGCGCAAGGCGGGAGACGCGTTTGGAAAGATCTGGACGACATCGTCGGGCTATACGGCAGCCCGCCGGCGCATGCGAACGTGCTCAGCGTCGATGAAAAGAGCCAGATCCAAGCGCTTGACCGCACCCCGCCGGGCCTGCCGATGAAGAAGGGCCGCGCCGCCACGATGACGCGCGACCATAAGCGACACGGCACGCCCACGCTGTTCGCCGCGCTCGACACGCTCACCGGCGAGGTGTTCGCGAAGACCAATTCCGCCATCGGCGCCAGGAGTTCATCCGCTTCTTGAACGCGCTCGAGCGTGAGAGCCAAGCAGGCAAGGCCGCGCACGCGATCCTGGACAACGCCGCCGCGCGCAAGACGCCGGAGGTCCGCCGCTGGCTCGCCCGCAATCCGCGCTGGACCTTCCACGTCACCCCTACATCGAGCCGCTGGCTGAACGCCGTCGAAGGCTGCTTCGCCAAGCTTTCGCGGAGACGGCTCAATCGCGGCTCTTCTGCTCCGTCGTCGAGCTTCACGCCGCAATCAACCACTTCATCGAGGAGCACAGCGAGACGCCCAAACCATTCACCTGGCCCGCCAATCGCAACGCCATCATCGCCGCAAGATCCCGGGGGCGCCAAGCGGTGGAGTCGGACTACGAGCGCCAGCAGCTCCAAGAGCGGCGCAACGTAAGGCGTGCCTTAAAGACGCCTTGCTGCGCCGCCGCCATCTCCGCATCGAGAGCGTATGGCCCGATATCCGTATCGGGATGATGGAGCCCGCTGCATGGGTTCACATCGAACCCCTCAATGGCGACCAGGCGGACTTTGCCGCGAAACGCGTGGCGATCGCTTACGCGGAAGAGATCGCCA
This sequence comes from Pseudomonadota bacterium, assembly GCA_038530925.1. Lineage (GTDB taxonomy): Bacteria > Pseudomonadota > Alphaproteobacteria > Rhodobacterales > Rhodobacteraceae > JALEGB01. The sequence goes on along the minus strand of JBCBCG010000106.1, from coordinate 5,122 downwards.
TACTCCTGCTCGGCGTGCTCGATCGATTTCGCTTTGGCGGCGGTCACGCGGCGCGCCTTCGACACTTCGGAGCGAACGGCGCGATCAACTTCATGAAGGTCGGCGTGCGTCAAAGCGCGATCCGCCGCCCCGACGATCAGGGCCGAAGAGGCGTCCGGAGCGATTTCGGCCTCATCGACGCGGAAGGCGCCGAAATGATCACAGGCGCTCCGGATGGTGAGGTGAACGCCTGTATGCAGCCGCCGCCGCGCGGCCCGGTGCGCCGCGTCGAGCGCGACCTCGATCGGGGCGCCAACTGGGTGGTCGCGGTCATCCCCTTCGACGATGATCCAAGTCTTGCCCTGCGCCTTCTCGACGCCCCGAATGGGCTTTCCCGCCACCGCGCCGAGATCGCGCGGCTCTCCGCCGCCCGCCGCGCGGACTATGTTCTCCGCGATCGCGATGGCGAGACCCTCAGGATGGGGCCGGGCGGCCAAGACGGTGGAAGTGATGCTCGTTCGCTCAGGAAACTGATAGAAGAGGTTCTGTTGGTCAGTCATCGCGGCCTCCTTGCCTGATGGGAAGGTGCGGCGGAGCGAGGCTCCGCCGCACGAGCGTCACTTCGTCCGCACCGCGCGCGCGGCGCGGGCGAATGGCTCGACCGGGAAGATCGGGCCGGCGACGCCAGTGGCCTTCTTCAGCGGCTCCAGGCTGTTCACGGCGTAGGTCCGCAGCACGAGGCGCTCGCCGGCGCCGATCGCGCCGCGGCAATGCGCGCCTCGGAGATTATTGAACGCCAGAAAGCATCCCGCGTTGACGGGAACGTTCACCACCTGACGCTGCAGCGCCGCGCTGAACATGGCGATCGCGGCGTGCGCGACGAAGTCTCGATCGTCGACAGGCCGGATGGCGTAACTCGGGAACCGCGTCTCGAAGCTCCCGTCCGTCGCGACCGAGATGATCGGGATTGGGCCGGTCCACACCTCGCGGTCGAGCCCGAAGGACGTCGGGAACCGCACGCTGTAGCGCGGCTCGTACAGCGCCTCGATCAGCGCGCTTGCCGCAGTGCAGGTCTGCAGCTCCGCCAGCGCGTTGAGCGTTGGCGCGTACCCGGTCATCGTGCCCGGCGGGTTCTTGATGCCGTAGAGGCAGATACTCGCGGTGCGCGCGTCGCGCGGAACCGCCGCATCGTCCGTGTGGAGCTTGAATTCCGCCGTCGTGGAGTTCGTGTTCTCGGCGGAGCCTTTCACGGGCTGCAGCTTCATGACGAGATCGCCGCCATTTTGGCTCGCATAATTGAAGGGCGCGCCCAGATGGTGGGTCAAGCCGAGAAGCAAGACCTGCGCGCGGGGGAGGTCCGCCGGAAGGCCTTCGATATAGACGGCGTCCATCTCCCCGGCGCGGACCCTCTCCAGCGTTTGGACAATGCGCGGCGCGACGCGCTTCAGAATGTCGGCGACGGCCTGGCCGATGCGCCATTGCGCCACGGGATTGTCGTCGACCCAGGTATTGGCCTCCTGGAATTCTTGAAGTTCCCTGTTGAGTTTCTGGGTCTCGTGCTGCGTAAGCTGAGTTCGGTATATTCTCTCGTTCTTCATATTCGCCTCGAAATCACCGCTGATGAGCGGAAACGAATCCCAGAGCCGCCAGGCCTTGCCTTTGCCGGGCTGAATGCATACGCATAAGGAATGGCGTTGCGACCTAGCGGCTCCATGACCTCGAACTCGGGGGTTTCATGCGACCAACACGGGCCCCCGAGTTCATTTTATGGTGGATTGATCGCGTAATCGCCGATTCCACCGCTCGAATACAAAATCAAATAGCTGGCTTCTTTGTGGAAGCTTGTTCTTCCACTCCTGGCAGTCGCCATTTTATTGTCATTGCGGACGCTTTTTTCGGAGCGCTTTCTCGATGCGTCCTGTGCATGGCGCCCGGCGTCGGCGCGCTCCTGCCGTTCCATGCGACAGAAGCGCCGCGCCGGGATCGAGCCTGGGGGCTGTCGTTCGGTATGCGCCTCTGTCACGTCGGCCTCCAAGACTGCATCGCTCACGGCGGCGACAGCGTTAAGTGACATCACGTAACTAATTTAGTGATTGATTCGTGTCAAGACTGATCGCTCGCCAAGCGATCGGCAGGGCTGTCGGAGCCGCGGCGTGTGCGCGGGCGCGTTCGACGGCGCGCGCGCCGTCAAGCGCTCCTAAGGACGTTCAGGGAGAAGGCGTCGCGCGCCGAGCAGGGGCGCCCCTCCGACGCGGCGGCTACCGCGACCGGGCCCGCAGGCCCCGATCGAAACGTCCATGGGCGCCGCACCATGCGATCAATTGAGAATGGACAGCGCGCCACGCCGCGCGCCCCCTGTTACCGCCCGCTGGCGCCTCATCGGGCGCCGAGCAGCGACTTAAGAGGGTAGCGACCCAACGCGAATCCTTAGGCTGAGTCACATGTAAGGATTGCTGACCTAGATGGCGCATGCGATGCTTAAGGTGTCTCGCGATACCCGCGTCATCGAGAAAATCAGTCAGTAATACTGCTTTATTTTTGAGTGTGAGGCGGCATTATCCGCGGTTGGTGAGATGTCGGAGTGAATGCATGGCTGATCGCAATGGACACCTCCCGGAACCAGCTCGCCAGACGATCAAGCTGGCGATTGCGATGCTCTGCGAGAATGTCCTCGCGCATCTTGATTATAGAACTGAATTGGACGAAAAAATAAACCGTGAAAATTGGGTCTTCGAGACCGTCTATAGTCTGGAAGACTGTGAGTATCAGCTAGTAGACGCGATCGTTGATGAACTTTTCATAGACATTAGCCCACCAGAAGAACTCTAACGCGTCCGTCCTTTTTTGTGCTTGCACGCATTTGAATCTTGATGTATCAACACCGGGCGTGCCGACTGCTTCCCTTAAAGTGCCGAGTTTCGGGGTCTGTCCCGAATGCGGGAGCCGTCGATTGTTTGGTGTGCGTTAGGGGAGCGGAGCGGGAGTATGGAGTCGACGGATCGGAAAAGTGATGATGATGTTTCCCCTTCTTTGACATCGAATACGCGTCGACGTCGATTTAGAATTACTCCCGTTATGATGGAAGGGTCCAGAGCTAAGCTCTTTTATCGCACCTATTTCGCTAGCAATGAGCCCAAACCGACAAAGGTGTCGCATGAGGTGATCATTGAGGAATTAGATCATGTGAAGCAATTTTTGTTAAAAAAGTTGAGAAGTCTGCGAATCGATCCTCCAACAAGGGAGTTGGCGGAAGAGATAACCTTTTACACGGCGGCCAAGTCCGCGCTGCAGCAGTTTTTTGTTCATGATGGACACGGATGGCTGCTCGCGAACGGTGGACATGCAAAAGCGATCGAAGAAATTGATTGGATGATCGAACACAATGGTCAAGTGGAGCATGGTGCGGAACTCTTCGACGAAATAGAACTTTGCAAATACTTATACTCAGTTATCGAATTTGAGATGTTGGTTGGGAAGGTGAAACGAAAGCCGGGCCGACCTCGAGTGAAAGGCGTGATCGACTCTTCGAAGTCGCGTTTCGCGGCGGTGAATATGGGGAGAACACCGAAGCAATTTCGATTGGATAAGGACCTTGCGAAGCGTTTCGCTGATCATGCGGCCTCTCTTCCTATGACCGAGACGGAGTTTGCGTCGGCGGCGCTGTGGCTTGCATTGCACCACCGCGGCGAGGAAATCCCGGAAGAAGCTTTCGAGTTGCTTGAAAGGTCGGGGCTGCGTTCGTCCTTTCTGCTATGAGAGCGGACCGCAATACTTCCTAAAACGGGGCGGCGACTCTTTCGCCGCTCCGAGACAATCCTCAGATAATAAGTCGCGGAGACTTCGGTTCGGCTGGAGCAGAGACCGCCGTGAACATTAACGTGTTACGCGTTCGCGATCATGCTTGAATGATCGGCGCTTCCAGGGCGCACGTTTAGAATGTTTCTTCGGGAGCCCTAGTCTTCCGGAACACTTCGACGACTTACGTTCCTATTTCGGCTTGTTAAAAAAGAGTTCCGTCTGTGCGTCCGAAGACTGCACGAGCATCTTAGCTTCCCATGCAAACGCTCATAAGTGGACAGGTTTAAGCTTAGACGGCCAAGATCGAGGGTGTCGGAGCTTGCTCGCGTCGTCAGTCGGGGTCTGCGAGTGCGCCCTGCGTCGCGACTGGTTCGGCGCGTTGAGGTCTCCTCATTGAAACACGCGTCGCGGGGCGGAGCGTTGAGCGCTTCGATGGACCCGTTCCGCCGCGGCTTAGGGGACGACGAAGACGTCGTAGCGGATGGTCGTTCCGAGGGTTCGGAAGGTCTCTTTCGGCAGCCCTTCGATCGCGGGCGCGCGGCGCGGCCATTTGAGGACGACCCTTTTCCGGGCGACGCGGAGCGCGCAGGCCATCAGTTCGTGCGAGTCGTCATCGTCGCCGACGACTTGTTTTAGGATGCGCATGTTCTTTTTCGTCAGGGCCGATTTGCGCCGCGGCGGGTGCATCGGATCGACGATCACGATTTCGGCGTCGAGCTGTGGGAGCAGCATGCGAGAATCGCCGAAACGAAGCTCCAATCGTTGGAGGGCGTCGGCGACTTCCGGCGTCGCGCGGTCGCTTGCGCGCGCCAAAGCGCCTTTCAGGGCGTTGAATACGCTGGGAGAGCGCTCCAGCAGCGTCACCTTCGCACCCATCATCGCCAAAATCAGCGCGTCGCTTCCTAAGCCGGCTGTGGCGTCGACAAAGCGCGCCTGAGGTGTCTTCTTCACACCGCTCGCCCGCACCAAAGGATGGCGTCGATCCGCGCCATCCTTTGG
>JBCBCG010000106.1:0-336 GCA_038530925.1 Pseudomonadota bacterium | reverse complement strand
CGCGCTCCGCGTCGCCCGGAAAAGGGTCGTCCTCAAATGGCCGCGCCGCGCGCCCGCGATCGAAGGATGGCGCGGATCGACGCCCGATTTCATCAGTTTTTCGATCGATGTGTCGATGAGCTGCGCCAAGTCTTCTTCGCGCACCGGCGCGATCATGTCTTAGCGTCCGCCCGCATTGTCGGATCCGGCTGTCGTTTCGAGATCGATTGGACGTATTTGCATCGGTTGAAAGCCGAAGCGGTCCAGAACCGCCTTCATCGGTTCATTGCTCGCGCGCGTCCATATGACAGCGCGGTCCAATCGACGATCCGCGCAGCATTCACAGACTGCTTCGAT
>JBCBCG010000105.1:0-14818 GCA_038530925.1 Pseudomonadota bacterium | reverse complement strand
GAGCTTGTTCCAATCGAGCCGCGGCCCGCCCGCAGCCGCCGGATCGGGCGCCGCGGCCGCGGCCGCGGCCGCCGCTCCGGCCGCAGCGCCGCCGCCGCTTCCGCCGCCGCCTGATGGCCGCACCGCCTCCACCCGCCGGCGAAACTCTTCGGAGGGATCAGCGCTCCGCTCGCGCCCCTGGCCGTTGCCGCCGCGCCGGGGCTCAGCCTTCGGCGGCTCGCCCGCCGCGCGTTCAGGCCCAAGGGCGGGCGCGAACTCATCGCCCTCCTCGTCGCCGAACTCGTCATCATCGTCGAAATCGGGATCGGATCCCGCAGGCGGCGGCGGCACGGACGCGCCGCCATAGCTCGGCTTGGGCGCTGGCAGCGCCCCGGCCAGCATCGTCTTCGGCTCCAGCCCCACCGCCTCGCTGGTCGGCGAGGCCGGCGGGCGCTGCGCGTCGAAGCCCGGCCGCAACCGCGCCTCACGCGGCGGCGCCGACGAGGCCTCGCGCCGCGCATCGGTCAGCGCCCCGGCGATCCCGCTCGCATTGCGCTCGATCTCCTTCAAAAGCTCGGCGAGCGCCGCGCGCTCGGCCTCAAGCCGGCTCCGCGCCCGGTCCGCGCGCTCCTCCACCGCCTCAAAGCTCGCCTCAAGCGCGCCGAAGGCGCGTGTCGCCGCTTCCGTCTCATCGCGCAGCTTTTCCGGATCAAGGCCGCCGCTGGGCGCCTCCTCGCCGCTTCGCCCGCGCTCATCGCTCATCGCGCGCACGCGCGACGCCAAGCGCGCGGTCTCCTCGCGCAGATCGACCGAACGGCGCGCGCTCATCGCGGTCAGCCAAATCAAACCGAGCGGCGCGAGCGCGACGGCCCCGGTCATCAGCAGCATATGCGCCGGCGTCGCCGCCAGCGCCGCGGAAAAAGCGTCAAGCGTCGTGAGCGGCAGTCTGAGAAACCCCGCGGCGAAAGCGGCGACGCCGCCGACCCAAAGAAGCGTCGCCACCGCCGCGAGCCGCCAAATCGCGCCGGCGCCAGAGCGCGGCTTGCGGGCCGGTTTCGCGCTTTTCTTGCTCTCGCGCCGCGGACGGCGCGCGCGCTCCGCCGGCAAATTAACCTTGCGGCCTCTCGGCGCCTCGGCGCCCGGCGAGGCGACGCGGTCCGAACTCGGCCGCTCCAGATATCCGCCCTCGCCATAGCTGTCGTCGGTGATGACAGACCGCCGCGGGCGCCGCGCGCTCCGGCCGGCGCCGCTCATCGGCGGCTCAAGATCGGCTGTCACGGCATTCGCCTCCCGCGCTGTTCGCCCGGCCCCATCCGAGCAGCCTCACCTTCCGATCGCCGCCCTGGCGCGGCGAGTCCGAGCGGCGCGAACGCCGACCGGCTGCGGACGCGTCTCGACCCGAGCAATGCGGCCGAAACGGGGCGAAGGCCGCCCCAAAAATCAAGGCGGCCGCCGCTTGGCAGTATGCGCGCAGCCTCTGAGAACACAACTGCGGCGACCGTGAAAGAGCCCTCTGCGACAAAGAAAAAGCGAGCGTCTCCGGCCGATCCGAGACCCGCGGCGACGGCCCGCGCGGCGGCGCCCGCCAAGGCGCGGCGTCAGAGGAATTTCACCGCCACGACCTCGTAAGAGCGGCCGCCGCCCGGCGTCATCACTTCAACGCCGTCCCCCTCCTCTTTGCCGATCAGCGCGCGCGCCAAAGGCGAATTGATGTTGAGGCGCCCGTTCTCGATATCGGCCTCCACCTCGCCGACGATCTGATAGGTCTTCTCCTCCTCGGTGTCTTCATCCACCAAGGTGACAGTCGCGCCGAATTTGATCGCATCGCCGGACAGGCGCTTTGGGTCGATCACATCCGCCCGGCCGATCATGCCCTCAAGCTCCATGATCCGCCCTTCGATGAAGCTCTGTTTCTCGCGGGCCGCATGATACTCGGCGTTCTCGCTGAGATCGCCATGCTCCCGGGCTTCCGCGATCGCTTTGATGACGGCGGGACGCTCCACGGATTTCAGCTCTTTGAGCTCCGTCTGCAGCTTCTCATGGCCTTCCGCCGTCATCGGGATCTTATCCATCGTGCTCCTCATCGAGACAATCGCCGCCGCGCGAGGCGGGCCTTGGCCCCGCGCGGCGACAGGCGCGGCGCCGGTCGCGCCGCTTGTTCAATACAGCCATCGCCCAAGCGCCGCGGCGCTTGGGCGATCAGCCGACGCGTCTTCGCGCCGACAGAGTTTAAGAACCGGCGAAATAAGATTGCAATGGAGCGACCTCAAGCGCGGCGGCCGCTTGGCTCTCGATCGCTTGCGCCGCCGCCAGCGATCCGGCCGCGGTCGTGTAATAAGGGATCTTCATATTCAACGCGGTGGCGCGAATGTCGAAGCTGTCTTTCAGCGATTGCGCGCCTTCGGTCGTGTTGAACACCAGCGTGATCTCGCCGTCCTTCATATGGTCGACGATATGCGGCCGGCCTTCATGCACCTTCAAAACCGCGCGCGTCGGCACGCCCGCCGCCTCCAGCGCCCGCGCGGTGCCCGAGGTTGCGACCACCTCGAAGCCGAGCGCCTGGAGCCGGCGCGCCGCCTCGATCGCCGCCGCCTTGTCCGCATCCCGCACCGACACGAACACCGCGCCGCCGCTCGGCAGGCCGACGCCCGCGCCGATCTGGCTCTTCAGAAACGCCGCGGCGAAATCGCGATCGAGGCCCATCACCTCGCCCGTGGAGCGCATCTCCGGCCCGAGGATGGTGTCGACGCCCGGAAAGCGCGCGAACGGCAGCACCGCTTCTTTCACCGCGACATGACGCTCGCGCGGCTCAGGCGGCGCCGGTTGATCCGCCAGCCGCTCGCCCGCCATCAGCCGCGAGGCGATTTTGGCGATGGGCGAGCCCACAGCCTTGGCGACGAACGGCACGGTTCGCGAGGCGCGCGGATTGGCCTCAAGCACAAAGATCTCGCCGTCCTGAACCGCGAATTGAACATTCATAAGCCCAACAACTTCAAGGCCTTCGGCAAGCGCAACAGTCTGGGCTTCGATCTCCTCGATCAGCTCGGGCGACAGGCTGTGCGGCGGTAGAGCGCAAGCGCTGTCGCCGGAATGCACGCCGGCCTCCTCGATATGCTCCATCACGCCGGCGACGCGCACCGCCTCGCCATCCGACAGCGCGTCCACGTCCACTTCAACGGCGTTGGTCAGATAGCTGTCGACCAGCACCGGGCTCGCGCCCGACACAACCACCGCCTCCTTGATGTAGCGCTCAAGATGCGCGCGATCGCGGACGATCTCCATGCCGCGCCCGCCCAGCACGAAAGAGGGCCGCAGCACCAGCGGATAGCCGATGCGCTCGGCGATCTCGATCGCTTCAGCCTCCGAGCGCGCCGCGCCGTTCGCCGGCTGGCGCAGCTTCAAGCGCTGCAAGAGACGCTGAAACCGCTCCCGATCCTCGGCCAAATCGATCGCATCGGGCGTCGTGCCCAGGATCGGCACGCCCGCGTCCTCAAGCGCCTTCGCCAGCTTCAGCGGCGTCTGCCCGCCGAATTGAACGATCACGCCTTTCAGCGTCCCCTTCGCCTGCTCGCGGCGCAGCACTTCAAGCACATCCTCCGCCGTCAGCGGCTCGAAATAGAGCCGGTCCGAGGTGTCGTAATCCGTTGAAACCGTCTCCGGATTACAGTTGATCATGATGGTCTCGAAACCCGCCTCCGACAGCGCGAAACAAGCGTGGCAGCAGCAATAATCGAACTCGATCCCTTGGCCGATTCGATTCGGCCCGCCGCCGAGGATGGCGATCTTCACCCGGTCGCTCGGATCTGATTCGCACTCGGCCTCGCCCATATGATCGGCCTCATAGGTCGAATACATATAGGGCGTCAGCGCCTCGAACTCGCCGGCGCAGCTGTCGATGCGTTTGAACGAAGGGCGCACGTCAAACGCCTCGCGCAAGCGGCGCACCTCGCCTTCCGCGCCGTTGACCAGCGCGGCGATGCGCGCATCGGAAAAGCCCATCGCCTTCAGCCGCCGCATCGAGCGCGCATCCTCAGGCACGCCGGATTTGATCAACTCCGCCTCCATGGCGACGATCTCATCCAGCCGTTCGACGAACCACGGATCATATTTCGTCGCGGCGCAGACCTCGGCCACGGTGAAGCCCTCGCGCAGCGCTTGCGCCGCCGCGCGCAAACGGTCGGGCGTGCGCCGCGCCAGCGCCGCCACGATCGCGTCCCGCCGATCCTCAGGACCCGCGTCCTTCGCGTCTTCAGCGATCTTGAGATCGTCGAGGCCCGAAAGCCCCGTCTCCAGCGAGCGCAGCGCCTTTTGCAGGCTCTCGGCGAAGTTCCGGCCGATCGCCATCGCCTCGCCCACCGATTTCATCGCCGTGGTCAGCTCAGGCGCGGAGCCTGGAAACTTCTCGAAAGCGAACCGCGGGATCTTCGTGACCACATAATCGATCGTCGGCTCGAAGCTCGCCGGCGTCGCCTTGGTGATGTCGTTGGTCAGCTCGTCGAGCGTGTAGCCCACCGCCAGCTTCGCTGCGATCTTGGCGATGGGAAAGCCCGTGGCCTTGGACGCCAAAGCCGAGGAGCGGCTGACGCGCGGGTTCATCTCGATCACGATCATCCGGCCGGTCGCCGGATCGACCGCGAACTGAACGTTCGAGCCGCCGGTCTCGACGCCGATCTTCCTCAGGCACGCGATCGAGGCGTTGCGCATGCGCTGGTATTCTTTGTCGGTCAGCGTCAAAGCCGGCGCGACTGTGATGCTGTCGCCGGTGTGCACGCCCATGGGATCGACGTTCTCGATGGAGCAGACGATGATGCAGTTATCCGCCCGGTCGCGGACCACCTCCATTTCGAACTCTTTCCAGCCGAGCAGGCTCTCATCGATCAAGATCTGGCTGACCGGCGAGGCTTCGAGCCCGGAGCGGCAGATCCGCTCGTAATCATCGCGGTTGTAAGCGACGCCGCCGCCGGTGCCGCCGAGCGTGAAGGCTGGCCGGATGATCGCCGGGAGCCCGATCTCCGCCTGCGCCGCCATCGCCTCCTCGATCGAGTTGGCGATGGTCGCGCGCGGGCTTTCAAGACCGATCTCGTCCATCGCCTGGCGAAACTTCTCGCGATCCTCCGCGCGTTCGATCGCGGCGCGGTCCGCGCCGATCATCTCGACGCGATGCTCCTGCAGAACGCCGCGATCGTCGAGCGCGATGGCGGTGTTGAGCGCGGTCTGCCCGCCCATGGTCGGGAGCAGCGCGAAGCCGCCCTGATCGCCCGCCGCATCCAGCCGCGCGCGCTCCTCCGCGATGATCTTGGCCACGATCTCCGGCGTGATCGGCTCGATATAGGTCGCGTCGGCGATTTCCGGATCGGTCATGATCGTCGCCGGGTTGGAGTTGACCAAAACGACGCGATAGCCCTCCTCCTTCAACGCCTTGACCGCTTGCGTACCGGAATAATCGAACTCGCAGGCCTGCCCGATCACGATCGGCCCGGCGCCGATCACCAGGATGGTTGAAAGATCGTCGCGTTTAGGCATGCGAAGCGGCTCCATCGGAGGGCGGCGGCGGGCTCGGGGCTGAGCGAAATCCGTCGCTGTATAAAAGCTTCGCAACCTTGCGCAAGCGCAGGCCGAACCCCGGCGTCGCAAAATCGTCGCCGGCGCCGAAACGCCCTTTCCGGCGAAGAGCGCCGCGAAACCGCGCTCCCGGCGCCGATCCTTCACGCCGCCGCCCCGCTCTCGACCCACAAACGCCCCTTTGCTTTAGACAAAGAACTGTTACGCCTCTGGACTTGCGGCTTCGACGCTCTCGGCGAAGCATGTCGGCCGATTTGGCGATGCGTGAGAAGGAGCTGGCCCGTGGCCCTATGGAGCTGGCGCAAGCCGCAAACGGATGACGGCGCCGCCGCGGCGAGCGGGTCGGTCGAGGCGCCGTCAGCTTTTGGCGGAGATGGCCGACGCGGATCGATCGAGCTGGTCTTGGTTTCCGCCGGTCTTCGTGCTCGCCTTCAGCCTACTCTCCTTCGCGGGCACGTATATCGGCCTGCGCGACATCATCGCGACCGGCGATTTGCGCTACGGCGTCTTCGGCGACGCGCTGGTCTTCGTGTTGGTCGCGCTCGCCACCGGCGCGATGGTTTATTTTCTCCGCCGCGCCACGGTGAACCTCGCCAGCATCGGCGGCGTCGCCTCGCTCGTCGCGTATCTCGGCCTGTTGTTCTTCTCGGTCACCTTCGGATTCGCCTTCTACTGGGGCCGGCTCGAGGCCAGCGGCCAGGCGATCGAGGGCGCGCAAACTGAGATCGAGGCGTTTAGCGATGAGATCCAGATCAGCGCCCTGACCCTGCAAGCCACCGCCGACAGCCTGACGCGTCTGAGCGATGATTTCCGCCAACTGGCCGTGCGGGAGCGCTTGCAAGGCGGCACTTGCGGGGATGGCTCGGCGGCGGGGCCCGGGCCGCGCATGCGCCATCGCGAACGGCGCGCCGAAGAGATCGCGGCGCGGGTGACGGAGATCCAACCGCGCTTCGCCGCGGTGCAAGGCCCGGTCGCCATCCTTGAGGCGGAGCTCGTGAAGATCGAAGCCCTGCGCGCGCCTGAGACGCGCCCCAGCGGCGATCCGAGCGCGGCGCGCGAAGCGCAGTTCCAAGAGACGCGGCGCGCCGCGCGGGCGGCGGCGGTGGAGATCAACGCGCTCGCGGCGGATCCGGCGCTCATCGCGCTTGGCGAAGAATTCAAGCTCTGGGGCGCGGAGTATCAGGATCCGCGGCTGGTGCGCCAAGACGATCCCTTAGGCGCGCCCTATCGCTGCACCGAGATCGGCGCGGGCCGCCAGCTCGAGACCGCGGGCGAGCGCCTGACCGGCCTGCCGCGCGTCGCGGCGCCCGATCTGCCCGATTACGTCGGCGCCGAAGCGACGCGCGAGGCGGTGTTCCGCATGCTCGACACCGCCGGCGGCGCGGCCGGCGCGGCGGCGGCGGGCCCGGCGCTGCTCTGGACCGCCTTCGCCGGATCGGACGGCTCCGGCCCAAGCGGCCCAGAAGGATCAGGGCCCGAGGGTTCAGGGCCTGACGGTTCAGGGCCTGACGGTTCAGGGCCGCGCTCAGACGGCCCGCGCGGCCCAAGCGCGGACGCCGTCGGCGCCGCCGCGCCTGACGCGAGCCAGCGCGGCTTGACCGCGCAAGACCGCTTCCCGCTCGCCGTCGCCCTGATCATCGACGCGCTCCTCTTCGCTTTCGTCCTGATCGAGCGGCCGGGCGGGCGCTATTTCGACCGGATGCGCCGCCGCGTGACCGAAGCCGCGCGCGAGGAGTTCAATCCGATGCGCATGGTCGCGCTGCGCCAGGCGCTGGATGAGGATCCGGATTGGGAGTTGTTGAACCGCTACCGCTTCGATGTGGATGAGCGCACCTTCATCGCATTGCCGACGCTCGCTTGGGCCGAGAAGGAGGCGGATGACGTGATCGATCTGCATCCCGCCGATCCAGGCCCGGCGCTTCACAGCCCTGCGGCGCTCCGCGCCCAAAGCCGGGCGGCCGATCCGATGGATCGCATCGAGATCCTCGCTCTGCGCGATGTGTTGAAGATCTTTCACCGCAATGGCGTCGTGCGTCCGGTGTCGTTCAAACCCGAGCGCTTGCCGCGCCTGCTGCTCGACGCGGGCCGCCGCGATCTGGTGACCGAATGGGCGGGCTTCGATTGCTATGAGTTCACGCCGGCCGGCTTTGAACGACTACTCCTGTCGGGCATGACGAGAGCGCAGCACGCCGATCTCGCCTGGCGCGATCAGGGCCGCGCCGCATCGCGCGACGACGACCGCCCTGGCGCCATCCGCGCCGCCGAGTGATCGCGCCGCGCCGCTGCGGCGCCCCTTTTCAAGCTTCTTAAGCCTCGCCGGTTATGCTGAGCGGATCGTTAACGAACACGCGATCAGCGGCGAACGGGGCGGGCGGCATGCAGGAGATGAGCGGCTCTTCGGAGCAGAAACGCGGCAGGCGGCGGCGCCAAAGCGGGGCGCTGGGGCGGCTCGCGGACAGCGCCTGGCGCCGCATCGGCCATGCGGCTGGCGTGATCTCTCTGAGCGACATGCAGAATTTGGAGGCCGACGCGGCGCGAGACGCCGCCGCCGCCGCGACGGAACAGCCCCAAGACGCCGCGCCGGCCCGGCGGGCGGGCTCGCCCTTCGGCGCGCCCGCGCTGTTCATGAACCCGAACGCCGCCGCCGAAGCGCGCCTGAAAGCCGCGTTGCGAGCGCTGCGGGGCAAAGGCGCGCCAGCGCGGCCCAACAAGCCCGCCGCGCGCCCGCGAAACGGCGCCGCAGCCGCGTCAGACGGCGCGGCGAAGACGACGCGGCTGCGTCCGGCGCTCGCTTTGCGCATCGCCGCGCGCTCGGCGCAGAGCCCGATCGCCCTCGCAACGCTCGCCGCCGCGCCGGATCTGATCAGCCGCGGCGTCCGCGTCTCGGCGCTCCTCGCCGCCGAGCCGGCGGCGGACGCCGATCTCTCCGCGCTGGCGTCGATCGCGGCGCGGATGGACGCTCATCCGCTCGAATGGTGGCTGCGCATCGCCGATTTCGACGGAACGGACGACTGCTTCGAACAGGCCATGATCGGCGAGGAGCTTTTTTGGATCGGCGGGCGCCTCACCGCCGCGGGGCCGGCGGAGCTGAAAGCCGGGCGCTTCTCGACGCCGGGCGCCTCGCTCAAACAAGAGACCGACGCTGCGCGGCTTCGCTTCGCCGCCGCATGGCGCCTGGCGAGCGCGCCGTCAGCGGCGCTCGCGCGGCGGTTGAGCGCCGCAAACCGCGCGGCGACGTGAACGCGCCAATCCGGCGCCGCGGCTCCCAGCCCGCAGATCGTCCTGACCCGCCGCCGTCAATCCACGCGCCGCCCGCGGCGAGGAGCCCCGCGGGCGAAAGCGCTGCGCCGGGCTACTCGGCTTTCGCGGCGGCGATCCTGTCGCCAAACTCCAAAGAGGCGGCCGACAAACGCTCAGAGATCGCCGCGTTCGCCGCGCTGACGAACGCTTGCGCCTCTTCACCTTCAAGAAACGTCAGAAACGCGTCGAGTTCGGCGTCCTCGGCCTCGCGATACATCCAAGCCTGGGTCAAACGGTCGAACTCCTCGACCAGATCCCACACTTGATCAAGCTCGCGATCCACTTCGACATCGAGCTGATCATCGGACACCGCATCGCCTTGCGCCAGCGCGATCCCGCGCAGCATGGCGCTCGTGGTCGCCTGCATCATCAGGCGGTTCACGGTGCGCGCGTCCATAGCCTTGGCGATGCGCGTCAGCAGCGCCTCGCGCTCCGGCCGCGCGTCGAGATCCGCCGACATCGCCAGGATCTCCGCAGTGTAGCGCGTGTTCGGCTCTTGCAGCGCGGCGACCGCCTCAGATTCGAGGCCCATCAGCTTGCGCCCCAAAGGCGACGCGTAAAACGCCGCCACCGCGCGGCGCGTGCCCTCCGGCACCGTGGCCTCGAGCCGCTGCGCGACGCCGGCGTTGAGCGCGGCGCCGTCATAAGCGGCCGCCACATGGTCGAGCCGCTCGACGCTGAGCGCTGCGCGGCTGTCGATCAGCTGCTGGCGCACCCCGTTCTCCAACGGCGCGAGACGATCATCGATGCCGGCGATGTCCACCAAGGCCGCGCCGCTCGGCGCGGGCAGCTCCTCCGCCGCCGCCTCGACGTCGCGCTGGATGCCGTCGCGCAATTCCAAGAGCGGCGCCGGTTCGGAAAAGCTCTGCGCCAGCGCCGGCACCGCTAACGCGCCCGCAGCGCCGAGCGCCGCGATCATAGCGACGCCGCGGCGCCGCGGCGCCCGCCCGGACCGCCGCCCCATGCGAAGGAAAGTCATGATCTTGCTCTTAATCCCTATCTACACCCTCCTTGGTGGCGCCCTAGGACGAGCGCCGCAATGGGTGATATGGGCCGATGGGAGCGCGACGGCGCGCCCCGCCCCCAGGAACAACGCATATGGGCGCGATCACGCTGGGATATGAGGAGATGATGCAGCCTCCCGCCGAAGATCGCGCCGCGCCCGCTGAGGCGGCGGCGGACGCCGCGAAGGGATCGCATTCCACGGCGCCCGCGCCCAGCGGCGCGGGCGGAGCGCGGATGGCGCGGCTGACGCGCAGCCGACGGCCCGGCGGCCTGCGAGACCGGATCCGCCGCGACGGGCCTCTGACGCTGATCGCCCGCTGGCTCGGACGGCTGCTCCTCGGTTTCGCCGCGCTCAGCCTCGCGGCGGCGCTCCTGTTCCGCTTCGTCGACCCGCCAGGCACTTATTTGATCTGGTCCGAACACTGGCGGCTCGGCGCGGTGGAGCAGGAGTGGCGCGCCCTCGATGACTTCGCGCCCAGCTTGCGCCGCGCCGTCGTCGCCGCGGAGGATGCGCGCTTTTGCGATCATCGCGGCTTCGACCGCGACGCGCTCCGCGCCGCAATCCGCCGCTGGCGCGCCGGCGGGTCGCTGATCGGCGGCTCCACCATTTCTCAGCAAACCGCCAAAAACCTCTTCCTTTGGCCCGACCGATCCTTGCTGAGAAAAGGCTTCGAGTTCTGGTTCACAGCGCTGATCGAAGTGCTCTGGCCCAAAGAGCGCATTCTCGAAGTATATCTGAACATCGCGGAATTCGGCGAAGGCGCTTTCGGCGCGGAGGCCGGCGCGCGGCGCGCCTTCGGCTCCAGCGCCGCCGAGCTGAGCCTCGCCCGCGCGGCTCAGCTCGCCAGCGTCCTGCCCGCCCCGCGCGTCTTCAGCCCCTCCGACCCGGCGCGCGGCGCGCGCGTCCAGGACATCATCGACGGCGCCCGCACCCTGGCGGCGGAGCGGCGGGACCGCTGTCTCGGCCTCGGCGCGCCTTGATCTCACGTCTCTGAGGCGCGCGCGGCGTAGAGCGCCACCGCCGCCGCGTTCGATACGTTGAGCGAGGCGAAACCGCCGCCGCCCGGGATCCGCGCCAGCGTGTCGCAGCTTTCTTTCGTCAGCTCCCGCAGCCCAGGCCCCTCCGCGCCGAGCACGAGACCCAGCGGCCCGCCGCGCGCCGCGTCGGCCGCCGCCTCCAGCGTCTGCGCCGCCTCGCCATCGAGCCCGATCATGCGATAGCCGAGGCCCTTCAGCGCCTCCATCGCTTTGGCGAGGTTCTTCACCCGCAAATAAGGCTGCCGCTCCAGCGCGCCGGAGGCGGTTTTGGCGAGCGCGCCGGTCTCGGGCGCGGCGTGGCGATAAGGCGCGATCACCGCGCGCGCGCCGAACACCTCCGCCGAGCGCAGGATCGCGCCGACATTATGGGGATCGGTGACGCGATCGAGCAGCATCACCCGCGCCGCGTCCCCTGCGCCGCGCGGCGCGCACACCGCCTCGAGCGCGCCCCAATCGAGCGGCGCGCAAGCGAGCGCCGCGCCTTGATGAACCGATCCCGGATCAATCGGCGCGGGAAAGCGCCGCGGATCGGCGATCTCCGGCGCGAGGCCCGCAGCCGCGATCTCAGGCTCAAGCTTGCGCAGCGCGTTCGGCGTCACCAAGAGACGCGTTTTCACCCGCCGCGGATTGCCGAGCGCATCGCGCACCGCATGCAGGCCAAAGAGCCAAACCTCGCCAACCTCCGCCCCTGGCCCGCGCCCCGCTCTCTCGCCGCGGCGCGCCGAAGAGCTCGCACGAGGCGGCGAGCTCGCGCGCGGCGGCGATGGCGCGCGCCGCGCGCCTGCGCGCCGATCCGGGCGCTCCGCCATTCTCGTCCCTTTCCGTCAACCGGCGGCCCGGCGGCGGCTCACTCGGCGGCGATCACGCCCGCGCCGCCTTGAGGCTCCGCCGCCAGTAGCGGCTCGAACAGCCGATCCGCCAGCCAGCGCACCACCGGCGCCGCAACGCCGTCTCCGGTCAAATGATACGCGGCGGTGGCCCGGCGCGGCAAAGCGAAATCATCATCGAGCCCCATCAGCCGCGCCGTCTCGCGCGGGGTGAGCAAGCGCGTGCGCACCGAGGGCCCGCGCACCTCGATCAAAGTTTGGCGGCTGGAGCCGCCCGCAGGCGTGCGCAAACAGCCTGCGACGCCGTCGAACCGCACCTCCGCGCGCTGCAGAGAACGCCCTTCCGGGCCGCGCCGCGTGCGCCGAAACACGGTGCCGCGCACCGCGCCGCCCGCGCCGCGCGCCGCCTCGATGCGATCGCGATGCCCCGGCGCCATCAGACTGAGCAGCGCTTGAGTTTGCGCCGGGCTGCGCCACGGGATCGGCGCGCCGTCGGGTTCAAGCAGATCATCGAGCTTGGTGTTGCGGCGCGGCGGCTCCGGCAGGCGCCACCACACCCAGCGCGCCCGCGCCTGGCTCGGCAGCTCGCGCACCGCGCGCCGCAGCGCCGCCGGATGCCAGAGCGGATCAGGGTCGGCGCGAATCGCCGCATCCACGCCCGCGCCGAGATCGACGCCCGGCGCGATCTCCGGCGCCGCGCCGATCACGAAGAGCCGCGGGCGCGATTGCGGCACGAAATGCGCGGCGTCGATCACCACCGCGCCGACGCTGTAATCGAGCGCGGCGAAGGCCTCGATCAAAGCCGCGAAGTCGCGCCCGCCGGCCGAGCTCATCGCGCCGCACACATTCTCGAGGGCGATCAGCTTCGGGCCGCGCCCCTCCTCGCGCAAGGCGCGCATCAGGCGCCAAAACGGCCAGAAGGCGCTGGAGCGCCGCCCGCCAAGCCCGCCGCCGCCGCCCGCGAGCGACAGATCCTGGCAAGGAAACGAAGCCCAGACAAGATCGGCCCGCCCCGGCAGATCGCCCGGCGCCACCGCGGCGACATCGGCGAGCTGCAGCGCCGCATCGCCCCAGTTGCTGCGATAGATCTCGGCCTTTTCCGGATCCACATCATTGGCGTAGCGGCAGCGCCAAGCGCCCGCCGCCGTAAGACCCGCCCGCGCCATGCCGCCGCCGGCGAAGAACTCGAAATATCGCCGCACCGCCGCCTCGCTATTCATCCACTAGATTTGCCATCGATGGATACATTCTGCGGTTCGCTATTTCAATATCCACTAGATCCGCCGCCACACATGACGCGCCGGACGCGTCCATGCCGCGCTCCAGCGCCGCGCTTGCAGCGACGCGACATCAGCGCGCAATGCGGCGCGCGGCGCGCCAGACCATTGACGCGCAACAAGCCCCGACTTATGCACCCGCTTCCGCCGCTCTTCGCACTGAAGAGCCTCGGTCGCCTGGAGGGGTGGCAGAGCGGTCAAATGCAACGGACTGTAACTCCGTCGGGGAAACCCTACGCAGGTTCGAATCCTGCCCCCTCCACCATTCTTATTTCACGCATTGATTTCGGCTCTAAGAGCTTGAACGGTAAGGACAAATTGGCGGTTCGATAGCCTTCGTTTCGGCAGTAGGGCAGCGGACCTGTGAAGGCCAGTTTCAGCACCAGTCTTTGCCACTCAAAACGCCCTGAAGCCCAAATTTTCCAAGGGCTTGCGAGAAACTCCAAAGCGGTTCGAGAAAGCTGATCGAAGGTAAGGCGCGGCTGTTTGGCCTGCTGCCGGTTCCTTGGACGGTCAGTTAAGCTTTCGCGGCCTGGCGCTCGAACGCAATCGGGCTGAGATAGCCGAGCGTCGAGTGACGTCGCCGCGGATTTTAGAACCTCTCGATGTCGTCGAAAACGTCCGCGCGCGCCTCGTCGCGCGTGCGATCGGTTTTGCGCGCCGTTCGCTCCGTTTTCAGCGAGGAGAAGAAGCTCTCCATCGCCGCGTTGTCCCAGCAGTTGCCTGACCGGCTCATTGAGCAGGCGACGCCGTGATCGGCCATGAGCCGCTGGAACTGCTCGCTCGGGTGCTGCGAGCCCTGGTCCGAGTGATGCGGCAGCTCTCGGGGCCGGCCGCGTCGCCACAGCGCCATCATCAGCGCATCGATCACGAGTTGGGCGGTCATGTCCGTTTTCATCGACCAACCGATCGCGCGGCGAGAGAACAGGTCGAGCGCCACGGCGACGTAGAGCCAGCCCTCCGCCGTCCAGATGTAGGTGAAGTCGGCGACCCAGCGCTGGTTGGGCGCCGGCGCGTCAAACTCGCGGTTCAGCATGGTGGGAGCGACCGCATCCGTCCGCCGCTCGCCCGTATCGGATGGCGGGCGGCGCCGACGCGGGCGCGGGCGCAACGCCTGAGCCCGCATCCATCGCTCGATGCGGTGCCGTCCGCAGGCGAAGCCGTCTTCCAGAACGTCGCGCCAGACCCGGCGAGCGCCATAGGTGCGGTCGCTGGCCAGGAAGCTCCGGCGCACGGCCTCGCCGACGATCTCATCGCTTCTCGCACGCTCGCTCGGACCACGGGTCAGCCAGGCGAAGCAGCCGCTCCGCAAGACACCGAGCGCCTCGCCCATCCACGCCACCGGCCAAATATCTCGGTGCTTCGCGATGAACCCGAAGATCATCCGTGGTCCTTCGCGAAGGAGGCCGCGGCCTTTTTTTTAGAATGTCGCGCTCGGCCTTGAGCTTCGCCACCTCGCGCCGCAGCCGGTCGATCTCCAGCTGCTCGGGCTTCATCCGCCTCTGGCCGGGAAACGCCTGCGCCGGATCGACCGCGACATCGCGAACCCATTTGCGCAGCACGTTCTCATGCGCGTCGAGGTCACGGGTCGAGGTCACGGGACGCTTGGGCGATCGACACGCCCCTGTCCCTCACCAGCTTCACAACCTCGAGCTTGAACTCCCAGCTGAATGTCCGCCGCCGCTTCATGCGCCACCTCCGATCTCATCAAACACCTAAACTCGGTGTCCGTGAAACCGGCAGAAGGCCAGACTGATCGTGCCCCGAAACAGTGGACGTGGTTAGGCCGCCATGCGCTCCATGTCGGCCGGTGAACGATAACCTATCCCG
>JBCBCG010000104.1:0-14875 GCA_038530925.1 Pseudomonadota bacterium | reverse complement strand
GGTCCGCTCCGTTACAACAAGCCCGACCCGGTGCTGCCGGGCGTCTTGGCGGCGCCGGAGCGGACCGCCAGTCCGGTCGCAAACGCTGAGGCCGGCTTCGGCGGCGATGAGATGCGCCGCGGCGATGTCCCATTCCTGGACGCGCTTCATGGCGACCATGCCGTCCCACTCGCCGACGCCCGCCAGGCACAGCCGATGCGCGATGGGCTGCACATATCCGCGCTGCATGGGCGGCGGCCCGTCCGCGCCCCAGCGCTTGGCTTGCAGCTCTCGCGACGAGGCGAGCACCCGCGGCGGGTCGGAGACCGCGGGCCGCGGCGGCGGCGGCGCGCCGTTCAGCCGCGCGCCCGCGCCGCGCGCCGCATCATATAGCCGATCCATCGCGGGCGCGATCACGGCCGCGGCGATCGTCTCGCCCTCCTCGACCAGCGCGACGGATAGGCAAAACACCGCGTCGCCGGTCATGAAGGCGTGCGTGCCGTCGATCGGATCCACCACGAAGACGCGCCCCGCTTCGCGCCGCGGGCCCTCGCCATGGCTTTCGGGCTCCTCCTCGCTCAGCCATCCGTAACCCGGCCGCGCGCTGAGTAGATGGGCCTTCAACGCGCGGTTCACAGCGATGTCCGCTTCGGTGACTTTGCTGCCGTCCGGCTTCTCCCAGAACCGTGCGGACGTGTCTCGCCCAGGGCGGAAAAACGCGAGCGCCACAGGCGCCGCCTCGCGCACAGCGTCGATGATCAACGCTCTCTCAACCGTCGGCGCCGGCGGCTCGGCGCCGCGCTTTAGAGCTTGTTCGATGCGCGCCTCTCCCTCAGCCGCGATCGTCTTCCCCGTTTCGCGCGGCCGCCTCTGGTCGTCAGAGGCGTCGCCGTCGACCGACGCCGCGGCGCCGCTCGGTTCATCCGGATCCAAGCGTGAGACCCTCCATCAAAAGGCTCGGGGAGGCGATGCGTCCGTCGAACCGCAGCTCATCGGCGGCGCGCATCCCGCTCAGCATCTCCAGGAACGATCCCGCGATGGTGAGCTCGGACACCGGATACGCGATCTCGCCTTCCTCGATCCAGAAGCCCGACGCGCCGCGGCTATAATC
Source organism: Pseudomonadota bacterium (assembly GCA_038530925.1). Classification (GTDB taxonomy): domain Bacteria; phylum Pseudomonadota; class Alphaproteobacteria; order Rhodobacterales; family Rhodobacteraceae; genus JALEGB01. The sequence goes on along the minus strand of JBCBCG010000104.1, from coordinate 13,785 downwards.
GCCTGTCACCGGGTTGAGGCCCCGGCCCATCATCTCCGTCACCAAGAGCCCGCGTCCCATCTCCGCCATCAACCGCTGCGGCGTCGCCTCGCCGACGGTCAGCCACGCGTTCGAGGCCGCAGGCCGCGCGCCGCCGGAGACGCCGCGCGCCGCGCTGCCGTTGCTCGCAAGGCCGAGGCGTCGCGCCGCGCCGTGATCAAGCAGCCATTCGCTCACGACGCCGTCGGCGATAAGGCGCTTGCGCGCGCCGGCGACGCCTTCGCCGTCGAAAGGCCGCGACCCGAGGCCGCCGGTCAGGCTCGGATCATCGATCAGATCCACGCCGTCGGGCATGATCCGCTCCCCCATCCGTTTGGCGAGAAAGCTTGATCCTCTGGCGACTTGCTCGCCATTGAGCGCGCTCAGGAGCCCGCTGACGACGCTGGTCGCGACGCGCCGGTCGAACATGACCGGCGCCGGCCCGGCCGGCGCGCGCCGCGGCGCGAGCCGCTTGACCGCCCGCTCGCCCGCTTCACCCCCGATCGACGCGACGCTCCGCAAACCCGACGGGCTGCGCGCGACGGAATAGGCGTAATCCCGCTCCATGCCCACGCCCTCGCCCGCGACGGCGGAGATGCTGCGGCTGAAGCTCGTCTGACCATAGGCGCCGAGAAAACCGTCGCTCGCCGCGAGCACGCGATGCGATCGCCCTGCGCTGGCCGAAGCGCCTTCTGCTTGCGCGACGCCCGCCACGGCCAGCGCCGCCGCCTCAAGCCCAAGCGCGCTCTCCAGCAGCGCGTCGGCGTCCGGCGTCTCGCCCGGCGCCTCAAGGCTCAAGCGGCGCGCCATAGCGCTCGGATCGGCGATGCGCGCCTCTTTCGGCGGCGGCGCGCCATAGGGATCGGCCGGCGCCTCCCGCGCCATCGCCACGGCGCGCTCGGCCAAGGCGGATAGCGTCGCCGGCTTCGGATCCGAGGCGCTGACGCTCGCCTCGCGCCAGCCGCCCTCGCCCGCCATGAGGACGCGCAGACCGAACTCCAGCGTCTCAGAACGCTCAACCGCCTCAAGCGCCCCGGCGCGGGCGGTGACCTGCAGCGCCTCCGACGCGGCGACGATCACATCGGACGCCTCCGCGCCAGCGGCTTTCGCCGCCTCGAGCAGCGCCGCCGCGACGTCTTCGAGATCGCGCCGCTCCGCGCTCGCCGCCTCGACGCCGCTCATCCGCCGCCTCCGATCATGCTGTGGCCGATCACGCCGAGCCCGCCGAACGCCAGGATTACGAACGTCGTCAGCATCGAAATCTGCCGAAGCCGCCCATTTCCAGAGCTGAGCGCCACGGCCAGACCGAGCCGGCTGATCACGATCGCCGCGCCGAAGAGATGCGCGACCCAGGCCGGCGCGCCGGCGGATTCGATCGCGGCGAGCAGCAGCAACAGAATGGGAATATACTCGGCGGTGTTTCCAAAGGCGCGCCCGGCGCGGCGCAGCGGCTCGACAGCGCCGTCGCCATCCCCGAGAAACACATTATGCGCAAGCCTTTGGCGCACGACCAGCGCCGCCAATGTCAGCATCAACAGAGCCGAGAGCCCGATGTAAAGGCCCGTAATCGGCGGGATCATCTGGTCCGCTCCTCCGTCATCCGCCGCGCATCTCTGGCGCCGGGGCGCGCCACGCCGCAACGCTGCGCCGCATCATCGACGCGAAAATGCAGAGATGGCGACCGGTTTCAAGTCCCGGCGCCGCCAAGGGGCGCCCCGTCTCCGCCCGCGCGCGCCAAAAGAGCGCATTCTTGCGACGCAGAGCAGCATGACGCCGCGCCCTGCGGGCTTCGGCCAAAAGCGAGCCAGCGTGAAACAGATCGTTTGAATTAGCGCGCCGCGATGAAGAAATCCACGCTATGAACCGGGCCAAGCGGATACATCATCCGCGAGCTGAACTTCGCGCTTTCGCCCGGGCCGAGGCTTTCGACTTCCGGCTGCGCGAGCCAGCGCTGAAGCGCCACGCCTTCGCTGTTGCGCGAAATCACTTCGATCGTCGGGCTCAGCGCCGATTCTTCGCCATTATTGGCGACGCGGCCCCACACTTCGAGCGCCGGCCCTTCGGCGCGCTCCACGAGATCGTATTTATGCTCGACGAACACAACACCGTCCGCATCCACGGTGCGCGGCGCGACGGTGTAGGCGGCGCCGTCGGATGAGGAGACGGCGGCCACCGAGCTTGAGAGATCGTCGAGATTAAAGCCGCCGAACGCCACCACCCCGACCACAGCCGCCGCAGCCACCGCGCCAGCGCCGAGAATGGGCGTCAAAACTGAAGCCAGCGAGCGTCCGCCGCCTGGGCGCCGCGCGCCGCGCGGCCGCCTGGCGCCGCCGGGCGACCGGCGCGGCGCGCGCACATCCGCCGGTCCGACGCCGAGCGGCAAGCGCGCCCGCTCGCGATCCTCCATCACGCTCATCGCCGGCGCGTCGCGCGTCGCGGCGATGCGCGGCGGCTCGCCGCTCGCATAGGTCTCGGCGCTCGAGTAAGCGGCGTCCGCGCCGAAGCCGGCGGCCTCCCGCGGCGGCGCGGCGCCCTCCGCCCCGGGGCCGCCGGCCTCGCTCGGCCCGATCTGATACCATTCGCAGCCGCAATGATTACAGCGCACCGCGCGTCCGCCCGAGCTGAACGCCTCGTCGGCGACGTCGTAGCGGGTGGCGCATTCAGGACAGGTGACGATCATGGGGTCCCGTTCGGTCAAGCCAGGGCCGCGGGCGAACGCGCCGCGCACCGGTAACAACGACGAAAACCTTTAAGGAGGCTTAACTTTAAAACTATAGCAAGCGTTCCTGACGGGCAAGCATGGCGACTAAAAGGCGCCCTCTGCGGCGAGCCGATACGGCGGGAGCGATGACGATGATCGAGGCGGAGAGCGTGTCGCTCAGATATAACGATGGCGCTGTGGCGCTGCGCGATATCGATCTTTCGCTCGACCGCGGTAGCCTGCATTTCCTCACCGGCCCGTCCGGCGCGGGCAAGTCCTCTCTGATGCGGCTTCTCTACCTCGCGCGGCCGCCCAGCTCGGGCCGTCTGCGCATCGATGGGCGCGACGCCGCGCGCTTCTCGCGGCGGGAGATCGCCCGCCAACGCCGCGCCATGGGCGTGGTGTTCCAAGAATTTCGCCTGCTCGACCATCTCACGGTTTATGAGAATGTCGCGCTACCGCTGGTCGTCGCGGGCGAGCGCGAAGCCCAGTTCCGCGCCGATGTGCTCGAAATGCTCGAATGGGTGATGCTGCAAGACAAAATCGCCCTGCGGCCGAACTCCCTTTCGGGCGGCGAGAAGCAGCGCGTCGCCATCGCCCGCGCCATGGTGACCGCGCCGGATCTGATCCTCGCCGATGAGCCGACCGGCAGCGTCGACCCCGAGATGGGCGAGCGCATCATGTCGCTGTTCCTCGAGATGCAAAGCCTCGACCGCACGGTGCTGATCGCAACCCATGACATGGCGCTGGTCCGCCGCATCGGCGCGCCGGTGCTGCGGCTCGAAGCCGGCCGCTTGGCGCGCGACGCGGCGGATCCCGCCTCGGCCGCCGGAACGGCCGCCGAGCCCCAGACTTTCGCGCAGAGCCAAGCCTTCGGCGAGACGCCCGAGCGGTTCGAGACGCTGCGCCCCGCGGCGCCGGCGACCCTCGGCCAAAACGCATCCGGCCCCGCCGCGTCCGAGGGCGGCGACGCGCGCACCGAGCCCGGCTTCTCCGAACCTGGCTTCTCCGAGCCTGGCTTCTCCGTGCCCGCCGCCTCCGCGCCGAGCGTTCCCGAGGAAAAAAGCGTCTCCGACCCCGCCATCGCCGCTCAGGGCGCCGGCGAACTCGAGCCCGAGCGCTCCGCGGCGGAGGCGCCCGGCGCCCCACCGGACGAAGCGGCGCCCGCCGCCGCCGCCTCTCCGCCGCCTGAGACGCCGCCGCCCTCCGCTTCCGAGCCGCAGATCGAGACGCCCCGATGAATGCGCCCCCCGCCTCCCCCGAACAGCCCCAAGCCGCTCCCGCCCAGGCCGAGCGCGCGCTCGCCGGCCCGCCCAGCCCGCGCGAGCGCGCGCCCACCTTGCCGCAAGACCTCGTCTCCGCTTGGATCGTCGTCGTCACCGCCGCGCTGATGGGCTTTCTCGCCGCGCTGGGCATCGCCATCTCCTACGGCGCGGACAGCCTGGCCGACAGCTGGACCGGCACGCTGGAGCGCCGCGCGACCGTCGTGCTTGAGGCGCCGTTCGAAAGCGCGGAGCGATCGGCCCAGGAGATCGCTTCGGCGGTCAAGGCCTTGCGCGCCGTGGACGGCGTACGCGCCGCAACGCCGATCTCCGAGGAAGACACCGCGGCGTTGCTCGCGCCCTGGCTCGACGAGGCCGAAGAGTCCTTCGACGCCGCGCAAATCGCGCGCATGATCGACCTTACCCTCGCCGCCGGCGGCCGCGATCCGGACGGCCAAGCGGCGATCGCCGGCGCTCGCGCCGCGCTCGAAGCCGCCGGCGTCGAAGCCAGCGTCGACGCGCATGGCGAATGGATCGACCGTCTGACGCCCGCGGCCGAGCGCGTGCGCGCCTTCGCTTGGGCGGCGCTGATCGTGGTGATGGCGGCCTCTGGCCTCATGATCGCGCTGGCCTGTTGGACCGCCATGTCCGCGCAAGCGCATATCATCGACGTCCTGCGGTTGGTCGGCGCGTATGACAGCTACATCGCTGGGCTCTTCATGCGGCGCTTCCAGATCCTCGCCTTCATCGGCGCCGCGATCGGCGCGGGCGTTGCGGCGGCGGCGCTCCTCTCCGCGCCGATCGGCGCGGCGCCGCAGGATCCGGCCGCGCGGCTCGCGCCGCTCTTGCCCTCGCTCGCGCCAGATTCCGGCCTCATCGCGCGGCTTGCGCTGACGCCGCTCGGCTTCGCGCTGGTGGCGACCCTGGCCGCGCGCCTCGCCGTTGAGATGCGTCTGCGCCGCAGCGAAGGCTGATCCCGGCCGCGGCGGCGACAGGCGCATCAGCGCAGGCTGTTGAATTCTCCTGGGCGGAACGCCGCCGGCGGCGTTAGGAACGGCGAGCGGGCGAAGCGGAGAAGGGCGCGGCGCGATGATGATGTTCCTGCGGTCGCTGCTCTTCGATTTGTGGCTTTACGGCTCCATGGTGGTGATGGGCCTCATCTTCGCGCCCTTCGCCATCGCCTCGCGCGCCGGCGCGAGCTGGAGCATGAAGCTTTATTGCCGCCAGGCGCTTTGGATGCTCGAGAAGATCTGCGGCGTCGCGGTGGAGATCCGCGGCGCGCCGCCCGAAGGCGCGGCGCTGATCGCCGCCAAGCATCAGAGCTTTCTCGATATCCTCATCATGATGAAAATCGCGCCAGAGCCGCGTTTCGTGATGAAGCGTTCGCTGATCTACGCGCCGGTGCTCGGGCTCTACGCGCTCCGGCTCGGCGTCGCGCCGGTCGACCGCGCCAAGGGCGCGCAAGCGATCAAGGATCTCAGCCGGCGGCTCAGCGATCCGAAAGACCCGAACCGGCAGATCATCATTTATCCGCAAGGCACGCGTCTGCCGCCCGGCGCGGTGGCGCCGTATCGCCGCGGCGTCGCGCTGCTCTATGCGCGCGAGCCCGGCGGCTGCGTTCCCGTGGCCACCAACAGCGGCCTCTTCTGGGGCCGCCGCTCGATCCTGAAGCGCCCGGGCGTCGCCGTGATGAGCTTTCTCGACCCGATCCCGCCAGGGCTGAAGCGGACAGAGTTCATGGAGCGGCTCGAGCGCGAAATCGAAACCGCCTCCGACGCGCTCTTGCGGGAGGCGGAGCGGCGGGCGGAGACGCCGACGTCATAACGCGCCTGAGCGTCTTCAAGCGCTCCAATGTCGGGTCGCCAGCGCGTGCGCGTGGCCTATTCGGCGGGCGCGGGCGCCGCCGCCGCCTTCGAGCGGCCAAGCCAGCGGCAGAGCACGTAGAAGAGCGGCGTGAAGAGGAGGCCGAACAGCGTCACGCCGATCATGCCGAAGAAAACCGCCGTGCCGAGCGCCTGGCGCAGCTCAGCGCCCGCCCCGCTGGCGATCACCAGCGGCACGACGCCCAGGATGAAGGCGAAGCTCGTCATCAAGATCGGCCTAAGACGCAGGCGCGCCGCCATCTCCGCCGCCTCGGCGCGGCTCGCGCCCTGATCCTCGGCTTGTTTGGCGAATTCGACGATCAAGATCGCGTTTTTGCAGGCCAGCCCGATCAGCACCACCAAGCCGATCTGCGTCAGGATGTTGTTGTCCATGCCGCGCAGCAGCACGCCGGAGATCGCGGCGAGCAGACACATCGGCACGATCAGGATCACCGCGAGCGGCAGTAGCCAGCTTTCATACTGCGCCGCCAGCACCAAGAAGACGCAGATCACGGCGAAGAGGAACACATAGACCGCCGTGCCGCCGGCGAGCTTCTCCTGCAGCGCGAGTTCGGTCCATTCATAACCGAAGCCGTCCGGCAGGTTCGCCTCGGCCAGCGCCTCCATCTTCGCGATCGCCTCGCCGGTGGAGACGCCGGGCGAGGTCGCGCCTTGGATCGCGGCGGCGGGATAGAGATTGTAGCGCGCCACACGGTACGGGCCGGTCTCGTCCTGGAAGGTTGCGACCGTGCCGATCGGCATCATCCCGCCCGTATCCGTCCGAGTGCGCAAGTTCTGGATGTCGCGCGCTTCATCGCGATAAGGCGCGTCGGCTTGCGCGGTGACGCGGTACGTGCGGCCGAGGAAGTTGAAATCATTCACGAAAGCTGAGCCGAGATACACCTCAAGCGCCTCGAAGATCCGATCCGGCGTGACGCCGAGCTGCTCGGCCTTCACCCGGTCGATATCGGCGTAGACCTGCGGCGTCGCGGTGTTGAACAGCGTGAAGACTTGGCTCAGCCCCTCGATCTGGTTCGCGCCGCCGGCCATGGCGAAACTCGCCTCCTCCAGCGCCTCGAGCCCGCGGCCGCGGCGGTCTTGAACATAGAGCTTCCAGCCGCCGGCGTTGCCGACGCCAGCGACCGGCGGCGGCGGGATGACGAAGATGTTGGCGTCTTGGATGCCGAAGAGCGCGCCTTGCACCTCCTGCAGAATTTGGAACTGGTTGAGGCCGAGCCGCCCCAGCTCGTCGAAATCCTTGAAGGTGAAGAAGATCGCGCCGGCGTTCGAGGCGTTGGTGAAGGTCGCGCCGTCGAAGCCCGCGAAGCCGGCGGTGTGCGCGACGCCGGGATGATCGAGAATGATCTTCGTCGCGCGCTGGACCACCTCGTCGGTGCGCGCGAGGCTCGATCCCGGCGGCAACTGCACCACCGTGATCAGATAGCCTTGGTTCTGCAGCGGAATGAAGCCAGTCGGCGCGCGCTGGAACTGCACGCCCGTCAGCAGGATCAGGAGCGCATAGACCGCGACCGCGATCGCCGCCGAGCGGATGATCCGCCGCACAAGCCAAGCGTAACCGCCCGAAAGCCGCTCGAAGCCGCGATTGAACGCGGCGCCGAAGGCGCTGAACGGCGCTGTGATCGTCGCCCAAAGCCGCTCCGCCGCATTGCGCGGCGCGCCGACATCCCCTTTGCGCCGCAGCAGCATCGCCGCGAGAGCCGGCGACAGCGACAGCGACACCAGCGTTGAGATCAGCGTCGCCACGGCGATCGTCACCGCGAATTGGCGGAAGAACTGACCCGAGATCCCCTCGATGAACGCCGCGGGCACGAACACCGCGCAGAGCACGAGGCTCGTCGCGACCAGCGCGCCGGAGACCTCGTCCATCGTCTTGCGCGCCGCCTCGCGCGGCGGGACGCCGTCTTCGAGATAGCGCTCCACATTCTCGACCACGACGATCGCGTCGTCGACCACGATGCCGATCGCCAAGACCAGGCCGAACAGGCTGAGATTGTTCAGCGAAAACCCAAAGGCGGCCATCACCGCGAAAGTGCCGATCAGCGAGATCGGAATGGCGATGATGGGAATGAGCGAGGCGCGCAGCGATTGCAGGAAGATGACGATCACCAGCACCACCAGAAGCGCCGCTTCGAAGATCGTCTCATAGACCGCGTCGACCGATTTCTCGATGTAATTCGTCGGGTTGTAGATAACGTCATAAGCGACGCCGCGCGGGAATTCGGCGGCCATCTCGTCCATCGCCGCGAAGATCGCGCCGGCGGTCTCGAGCGCGTTCGAGCCTGGACGCTGGAAGATCAGGATCGGCAACGCCGTATCTTCGTCGAGATAGCCGACGGTCGAGTAATCCTGCGCGCCGAGTTCGACCCGGCCGATATCGCGCACGCGCACTTGCGCGCCGCTCTCGGTGGTCTTGACGACGATGGTTTCGAATTGGCTCGGATCAACGAGGCGCCCTTGGGTCTGCACTGGGAACTGGTAAGCAGACGGGCTCTCCGTCGGCGGCTGCGCCACCACGCCGGAGGCGACTTGCACATTGTTGGCGCGGAGCGCGGCGACGACTTCGCCCGCGGTCATGTCGAAGCTCGCCACGCGCTCGGGATCGAGCCAGACGCGCATGGAATAGGCGCGCTCGGCGAAAAGCGTCGCTTGGCCGACGCCGTCGATCCTCGCGAGCCGGTCGATCACCTGGGTGCGCGCGTAATTCGAGACGTAGAGCTGATCGCGCGAGCCGTCATCCGAGAACATGTGGATGACCATCATCAGATCCGGCGAGGATTTCTGCGTGGTCACGCCGAGCCGGCGAACAGGTTCCGGCAGCCGCGGCTCGGCGATGGCGACGCGGTTCTGCACCAGCACTTGCGCTTGGTCGAGATCGGTGCCGAGCGCGAACACCACATTCAGCGAAAGCCGCCCATCGCTGGTCGATTGGCTCGCCATGTAAAGCATGCCGTCGACGCCATTGATCTCTTGCTCGATCGGCGTCGCCACGGTGTCGGCCACTGTCTCGGCGGAAGCGCCCGGATACGTGGCCGTGATCTGGATCGTCGGCGGCGCGATCTCGGGATACTGGGCGACCGGCAGCGTGAAATAAGCAACCATGCCGACCAATGTCAGCAGGATCGACACGACCGCCGCGAAGATGGGCCGGTCGATGAAGAAATGGCTGAATTTCATGGCGCGCCCCTAGTTCTGCGCTGCGGGCGCGGTCTCGGGCGCGTCGGAGAGCTGGATCTCCTCGCGCATCGGCGTCACCGTCGCGCCAGGCCGGGCGCGCTGCACGCCGTTGATCACGATGAGATCCGAGGGTTCGACGCCGCTCCTCACCACGCGCAGGCCGCGATGCAGCCCGCCGAGCCGCACGGGTTTGGGCGCGACGACATTGTTCTCGTCCACCGTCATCACAAGGCGTTTGGCCTGGTCGAACACGATCGCCGCATCCGGGATCAGCAGCGCCTCGTATTCGCCCGACGCGATGAGCCGCAGCCGCGCGAACAGGCCCGGCGTGAAGAGATCGTTCTGGTTCTCAAACAGCGCCCGGCCGGTGATCGTGCCGGCGCCCGTGTCGATCTCGTTATCGACGAAATCCATCGCGCCCTTATGCGGCCAGCCTTCTTCATCCAGCAGCCGCGCCTGCACCTCGTTCGCCGCTGTGCGCGAGCTTTCCCGAGCGCCGGAGAGATTGAGCCGGCTATAGGCGAGGAAATCCGCCTCCGAGGCGGTGAATTCGAGATGGATGGGATCGCTGGAGACGATGGTGGCGAGTAATGTTTCGCCCGCGACCACGAGATTGCCCTCATCGACCCGCGCTTCGGAGATGTAGCCGTCGAACGGCGCTTTGATCTGCGTGTATTCCAGCTCCAGCGCCGCGCGCTGCAGCTCCGTCTCCGCGATCGAGACCTGCGCTTTGGCGCGCAAGAGATCCGCCTCGCGCTGCTGCAGCGTGCTGCGCGAAAGATTATCGTTGCCGACCAACGCCTCGGCGCGCTCGAAATCGGCCTGCGCCCGCGCTTCTTCGGCTTTGGCCGCCTCAAGCTCGGCGACGGCGCGCGCCTGCGCGATTTGGAACGGCTCTTGGTCGATGATGAAAAGCGGCGTGTCCGCCTCGACGAAGTCGCCTTCGAGCCTGCGATCCTTGAGAAGCGCGCGATCGATATAGCCGGTGACCCGCGCCCGCAGCTCGACGCGGTTCACCGCGCGGAAGCGGCCGGTGTATTCGTTCCAATCGACGATGGTCTCAACCAAAGGCTGCGCCACGGTCACCGGCGGCGCAGCCGGCCCCTGCGCCGCCGCCGGCGCGGCGAGCGCAAGGCCCGTCATCATCGCCGCGCCCCAGCGCACGCCCCGCGCCAATATTCTGTTCGCCGCCTGCTTGGTCATCCGCGCCCCCCAGCTCACCGGCGGAGGCCCGCTCCGCGGCGTTCGACGAGCGCCATATAGGTCGTTCGCGAGAGAATGACCAATCTCAAGAAAAGCGCGGCAGTGTTTCCGCGGCGCATAGCGACCAGCGCGCCGCGGCGCCGTGCATCAACTCAGCCCGCGTTTGCCCATTTCAAGGAACTTTCGCCGCCGGTCGGCGATGATCTCTGAAGGAGAGCGGCCTTCAAGGTCCCCGAGCGCCGCCGCGATCGCCTCGCCCACCGCGGCGATCGCGGTTTTCGGATCGCGCTGCGCGCCGCCGACCGGCTCTTGCGCGATCACGTCGATCACGCCGAGCTGATGCAGATCCTGCGCGGTCAGCCGTAAGGCCGCCGCCGCCTCTTGGGCTTTGTCCGCGCTTTTCCAAAGGATCGAAGCGCAGCCCTCGGGTGAGATGACCGAGTAGATCGAATGCTCCAGCATCAGCACGCGGTTGGCCGTCGCCAGCGCCACCGCGCCGCCTGAGCCGCCTTCGCCGATCACAGTCGCGATGATGGGAACGCCAAGGCTGAGGCAGCGCTCGGTGGAGCGGGCGATCGCTTCGGCCTGGCCGCGCTCCTCGGCTTCCTTGCCCGGAAAGGCGCCCGGCGTGTCGACGAAGCTGATCACCGGCAGCGCGAACCGCTCCGCCAGGTCCATCAGGCGGATGGCTTTGCGATAGCCCTCCGGCGCCGCCATACCGAAATTGCGCCGCAGCCGGCTTTGGGTGTCATGCCCCTTCTCCTGGCCGATCACGACGACGGGCTTGTTGCGGAACCGCGCCAGCCCGCCGATCACCGCGTGATCCTCGCCGAAGGCGCGATCGCCGGCGAGCGGCGTGAACTCATCGAGCAGGGCTGTGACGTAGTCCTGCATATGCGGACGGTCGGGATGCCGCGCGATCTGGCAGCGTTGCCACGGCGTCAATCGGCTGTAGACGTCGCTCAACATCGCGCGAGAGCGCTCGGCCAGCCGGTCGATCTCCTCCTGAAGATTACTCTGCGGATCCTCGCGCGCCAGCGCCTTCAGCTCCTCGGCCCGCCCCTCAAGCTCCGCCACGCCCTTCTCAAAATCGAGGTATTTCATCGTCTCTTACATTTCTGGATCCGCGCCGATCCCGCCGCTTAGCCCGAGGCGACTGCGATCGCCAGCGATTAAGGGTGTTCTTGAAGGGATCGATGCGCGTGCGGGGCGGATCATCGCCGGCGGCGCTAGAGGGCGCGCGACATGAGGATCCGGCCTGTGCGCGCAAAGCCAAGCCGCTGATAGAGCGACGTCAAGCCCTGCTCCGCTTCGGCCTGGGCCGTGATTACGAGGCCGAGCTCGCGCGCGCCGGCCGCGGCGGCCCAGTCGCGCGCCGCCTCGAACAGGCGCCGCGCGACGCCTTCGCCGCGGCGCGCCGGGACGACATAAAGATCCTCAAGCTCGGCCGAGCAGCCGAATTCGACGCCATAACTCAGCGAGGCGGAAGAGAGGCCGATCAAGCGCTCGTCGGCATCCGCGGCGATCAAGACGCAAGCGCGCGGATCGCCGAGCATCACCGCGAGATTGCTGCGGATGCTGGAGAGAGGAACCGAGATCCCGTCTTCCGCGAAGAACGCGGCGTAGAGCGGCGCCAGAGCATCGACATCTTCAGCGCTCGCGCGGCGGATCATCGCGCTGCCCGCCTCAGCCGTTCTGCGCGATCAGCTCGGCCTGACGCACGATCACCTGCGCCTGACGCATGCTGGCGATGTCGATCAGCTTGCCGTCGAGCACCGCGGCGCCCTGGCCGGCCTTCTGCGCCTCCTCCATCGCGGCGAGGATGCGGCGCGCCTGCGTCACCTTCGCTTCCGGCGGCGTGAACACCTGATTGGCCAGCGCCACCTGCTTTGGGTGGATCGCCCATTTTCCGACGCAGCCGAGCACCGCCGAACGCTCCGCCTGCGCGAGGTAGCCGGCCTCATCCGAGAAATCGCCAAAGGGCCCGTCAAGCGGCAGGATGCCATAGGTGCGGCAGGCGGCGACCATCCGCGTGATCGGATAATGCCAGGGATCGACCAAGCTCTGCGTCCGCGCCTCGTCGCCCGCGCCGCCCGACAGCATGTAATAGCCGTCCTGACTGCCGCCGATGCCGGTGACCGCCATGCCCATGGAGGCGGCGTAATCGGCGACGCCGAAGCTCATCGATTGCAGCCGCGGCGTAGCGGCGGCGATGGCGTCGATGTTCTGCACGCCGGCGGCGGTCTCGATGATGATCTCAAAACCGATCTTCTTCGTCCGGCCCTTCGCCGTCTCCGCCGCGGTGACGAGCGCGTCGACGGCGTAGAGATCTTCGGCGCGGCCGACTTTCGGGATCATAATGAGATCAAGCCGCTCGCCGCTCTGCTCGATCAGGTCGATCACATCGCGATGCCAATAAGGCGTGTCGAGCCCGTTGATGCGCACGCTGACGGTCTTCTCGCCGAAATCGAGCGTGTTAAGCGCCTCGATGATGCTGGCGCGGGCGGCGGGCTTGTCGTCCGGCGCGACGCTGTCCTCAAGATCGAGGTTCAGAACGTCCGCGGCGCTGGCGGCCATCTTCTCGAACAACGCCGGCCGCGAGCCCGGCCCGAAGAGATTGCAGCGGTTCGGGCGAGCGACGGGGCTGGGCTGAACGATGAAGCTCACGGATGAACGTCCTATTTTTATTGTGTTTTCAGAGGCGAATCGCACTGCGATCAGCGGCTTATGCTGCGGCGCACCCTAGGCAAGGCAGGCGGAGCGGTCAACGCGGGCCCGGGCGCGCCGCGCCCGGGATGTTGACCGTTTACGCAGAAGCTCTTAGCTCGAAGGCATGGCGATCCTACCGATATTGATCCATCCCGATCCGCGCTTGAAAAAGCCGTGCGAGCCGGTCAGCGAAGTCGATGAGACGCTGCGGCGGCTCATCGATGATATGTTCGAGACGATGTACGACGCGCCCGGCATCGGCCTCGCCGCGCCACAAATCGGGGTGCTCAGCCGCCTTCTGGTGATGGATTGCGCGGGGCGCGAGCAGGACGAAAAGGGCGAGCCCGCCGACTGTCCGCCTGATCCGATCGCGATGATCAATCCGGAGATCACCTGGTCCTCCGATGAGACGCGCGTCTACAATGAGGGCTGCTTGTCGATCCCAGAGCAATTCGAGGATGTGACGCGGCCGAGCCGCGTGCGCGTGCGTTGGCTCGATCCGGACGGCGCGTCTCAGGAGCGCGCGTTCGACGGCGTGCACGCGACCTGCGTCCAGCATGAGATCGACCACCTGAACGGAAAGCTCTTCATCGATTATCTCGGCCCGGTGAAACGCTCGATGATCACCGGCAAGATGAAGAAGCTGAAGCGCGAGCGCGCCAAAGAACGGGCGGACAACGCGCGCTGACCGAGTGGCTCGTCGCCCCTGCTCCTCGCCGCGCGGCGCCCACACCAGGCCTTTGGAGAAGAGCGTCGGATGAAACTCGTCTTCATGGGCGCTCCTACGTTCGCGACGCCGACCCTAGAGGCTTTGGCCACGGCGGGGCATGAGATC
>JBCBCG010000103.1:0-14994 GCA_038530925.1 Pseudomonadota bacterium | reverse complement strand
ACGGTCAAGTGGTTTAATCCCGATAAAGGATTCGGGTTCATAAGGCCCGCGGAAGGCGGCGACGACGTGTTCGTCCAAACCCGAAGCTCATCTGAGCCGACGGCGCCGCGGGCGCATGGAACAGATCGGTCCTGAGCCCCTCGAGCGATTTCTCCTTAAGCCCGGCGCGGCGGCGCGCCGCTTCGAACCGCTGCGCGATGAGATGCGAGATCGGCCCAGAGCCCCGCTGGCGCCGGCACCATGCCGGATCATAGTCTCGCCCGCCTTGGGTGTCGCGCACCAGCTTCATCACCCGCTTGGCGCGATCCGGATAGGCGGCGGCGAGCCACTCCTGAAACAGCGTGGTGACTTCGAGCGGGAGGCGCAGCGTCACGTAATCCGCCCAAGACGCGCCGGCTTCGCCCGCCGCCTTGAGCACCGCTTCGATTTCATGATCGGTGAGCCCTGGGATGATCGGCGCCATCATCACGCCGGTGGGCACGCCCGCTTCGCTCAGCGCGCGCACCGCATCGAGGCGGCGCGCCGGCGCCGCTGCGCGCGGCTCCATCGCGCGCGCCAGGCGCCGATCCAGCGTCGTGACCGAGAGCGCGACGCGAACGAGGCCGCGCCGCGCCATCGCTTCGAGAAGGTCGAGATCGCGCAGCACGAGGGCGCCTTTCGTGACGATCGTCACCGGGTGGTCGAAAGCCTGCAGCGTCTCAAGGACCTCGCGCATCACGCCATGCGCGCGCTCGATGGGTTGATAGGGATCGGTGTTCGTGCCGATGGCGATGGGGCGGCAGCGATAATTCTTCGCGCTGAGCTCCCGCCGCAGCTGCGCCGCCGCGTCCGGCTTCACCGTGAGCTTGGTCTCGAAATCGAGCCCGGGCGAGAGCCCAAGATAGGCGTGGGTCGGCCGCGCGAAGCAATAAGAGCAGCCATGCTCACAGCCGCGATAGGGATTGAGAGAGCGATCGAAGGGCAGATCAGGGGATTGGTTGCGCGTTATGATCCGGCGCGCCGTCTCCTTCGCGACTTCGGTGCGCAGCGGCTGCGGCTGATCGTCAGCCGGATCCCAGCCGTCATCGAACGCGTCTCGCTGCTCGCGTTCGTATCGGCCGGAGTGGTTCGAGCGCGCGCCGCGGCCTTTCGCCTGCGCCGGGGTGATCTTCATCGGGTGGTCCTCCCCGCCCGACTTCATAACGGCGCCGGGGAATAAAACAAGAACATTTTTCATGTGAAAAAGGCCCGGCGTCGCCGGGCCTTCATCGATAGGGATCAATGACACGTTATGCGTAAGGCGCGACCGAGAGGGCGAACAATTTGCGCTGCTCGCGCGCCGGATCTGTCACGGTGACGCGCCGACGCGGGCGCAGCATCCGGTCGGCCGGCGTCAACCCCACGCGCAGCGGCGCGGGCGCGACGAAGGAGGCCAGGCGCGGGGCGGTCAACGCCCGAAGCGCTTGGATCACTTGCGGCGGCGCGAAGCGCATCGGCGACGCCGCCCAACTCAGCATCGCCAGGCTCTGGTTGATCATCGCCGCAAAGCCCGCCGGCGCGCTGAGCGGCGTGACGCCGAGCGTCAGCCAGTTCGCCGTCGGCGCGCGCGAACGCTCCGCCGCGCTCGCCGCCCGCTCCGCGAGCGTCGTCATGCGCTTCACCGAGCGCTGCGCCGCGGCCTTGACCCGCTCGTCAGCCGCATCGAGCCACGCCTTCGCCGCGCCGATATCGGCCGCGGTCCACCGCCGGGCCGCCTTCAGCGGAGAGCTCGTATCGGCGATGCAGCGGTCAAAGGCGCTGAGCGAGAGACCAAGAGCCGCGGCGGCGCGGCCGCGATCGAAGCTCATCGCTTGTGCGGCGCCAGGGTGAGCCGGTTCGGATTTGGAGGCGCTCTTCGCTTTGGCCGGGCGCGAGCGGGTCGCGCGCGCAGCGCTGCGCGGGGCGGAGGCGTTCTTCGCGCTGGCGGCTTTCGCGGTGGTTTTGGCGGCCGCTTTGGCGAAGCCTGACGTCTTCGCCGCATTCGTCGTTTTGGCGGAAGGCCGCGCGGCGGCTTTGGCGCCTTGCGCCGCGCTCGCCTTCGAAGCGGTTTTCGGCGCGGCTTTGGCCGTCGTCTTGGCGGTCGAGGCTTTCGCCGGCGTTTTGGTCGTGGTCTTGGTCGCGGTCTTGGCCGTCGCTTTAGCGGTCGACGCCGTCTTGGCGGTCGTTTGGCCGGCGGTCTTGGATGCCGACTTCGTCGCGGTTTTGCTCGCAGCAGTCTTGCGCGTGGTCGTCTTGCCAGCGGTGGTCTTGCAAGCGGTGGTCTTGCCAGCGGTGGTCTTGCCAGCGGTGGTCTTGCTCGCGGCGGGTTTGCCGGCGGTGGTTTTGCTCGGAGAAGCCTTGGCCGGCGCCTTCGCCTTGGCGGTCGTGGCGCTCTTGGTCGTCGGCTTCGCGGCTGTCTTGGCCGTGGACGCTCTCGCGCTGGTCGCTTTGGGCGCCGCCTTCGGCTTGGTCGTCGTCGCAGCGTTGGTCTTCGCCGTTCCTTTGGCCGCCGTCGCCTTGGCGGTGGATGTCTTGGTCGCCGTCGTCTTACTGGTCGTCTTTGCAACAGTGGTCTTCCCAGCAGCCGTCTTTCCAGCTGCCGTTTTGCCGGTCGCCGTCTTGCCCGTCGCCGCCTTGCCGGCCGCTGTTTTGGGCGCGGTCGTCTTCGCCGTCGTCGCTTTACGGGCCGCTGGCTTGGTCGCTGGGGCGGCTGTCTTGCTCGCGGCGCCTTTCGCGGTGGTCGGCTTACGGGTCGCGGACTTATTCGCGGTGGTCTTGGCGGCGGCCGCCTTGCTTGTGGTCGCTTTGGTCGCCGAAGTCTTGCTGGCCGCCGCTTTCGACGTCGCGGGCTTGGCGGCGGCCGTTTTCGTCGCCGTCTTGCTCGCCGGTTTCGTCGTCGACTTCACCGTAGACTTCGCCGCTGCGGATGTCGCAGTCTTCCGTTTGGTCTCGCTCCCACTCACGGCGCTCTTCGCCGCCTTCTTCACTGTCGTAGCCATTTGCAAACCCCTATCGCCGCAAAATACGTGTCAAATGCGACTTGAGCTGAAAATGGTTAAGAGCGTGGAAAAGCGCTGTGTCTCCGCGGTTACAAGTTGTGATGGGCGGCTGGTTCAAGCCGGCAAATCATCATCTTTCCGTTTGTGCGGGACTCTCGGTCTGCGCGAGCGGCGGCTGCAGGCTTCGCACCACCTCTTGCGCTAGAGGAAGCGCCGCCGCGCCATGCGCGACAGTTGTCGCCAGATAGGCTGCGGTCGTGAGAGCGGCTGTTCCGCGCGACATCGGTTCAAGCGCGCGGTCGATCGCTTCTTCTTGCTTGGCGAGGGCTAAACCGATCAATGCGAAGAAGAGCAAGAGAAGGCTCTGCAACACGAAGAAGGCGAGCAGCGCCAGCGCGACCGACATGATGATCGCCGCGTTCGCCGCCACGCTGTGGCCTGCCGCCGACGCCGCCGCTTTGAGCGTGCGCCCGCCATCGAGCGGGTAGAACGGCAGCAAATTGAAGAAGTTGAGCGCGCCAACCACGCCCGCCGCCAAGAGTGCGATCTCACTGACGCTCCGCCCGCCATCGACCAGGAGCCGCGCGGCGCGCTCCACCTCCGTCTCGCGCGTCATCCAGGCGAGGAGAAGCAGCGCCACAATCAGCGCGAGGCTGAAGCCTGGGCCCATCAGCGCGATATAGGCGTTCTCCGCCTGGCTGCGCGGCGCCCGGTCAGAGAAGGCGACGCCGCCGAGCGGCGCCAGCCGAAACACAGGGCGCGGATGACCCGCGAGGCGGAAGGCGAGCACATGACCATATTCATGGAGCATGATCGCGCCGACGATAACGCCGGCGAGCACGGGATCGCTGCGAAAGAAATAGAAGATCACCGCGAGGCCCAGCGCGCCGAACACCAGCCCTTGGCGGCTGAGATCGATTGCGAGCGGCCATCGCCGCGGATCGACCGCCGGCGCCACCATGGAGGTGAAGAGCGCCAGCACGCCGAGCGCCATTAAAGGCGGCAGGATCGACGCGGTTTCTCCAGAGATCATGAGGCTCCGCCCAGGCTCGAACGTTGACATGCTTGGACGGCGCGCGGCGGCGCGGCGCCGGCGGTTAGTCTCGCAGATTATCCTCCGCGGCCATGCCCATCACATGGTAGCCGCCATCGACATACAGAATTTCGCCGGTCGTGCCCGCGCCAAGATCCGAAAGCGCGAAGAGCGCCGCTCCGCCGACATCGGCGAGGCTCGCATTCCGCCTGAGCGGCGCGTTGTCACCGCTTTCTTTGAACACTTTGCGCGCGCCGCCGATGGCCGAGCCGGCCAGTGTGCGCATCGGCCCGGGCGACAGCGCGTTCACGCGGATCCCATCCGGCCCGAGATCGAAGGAGAGATAGCGCATCGACGACTCCAGCGCCGCCTTCGCGACGCCCATGACGTTATAGTTCGGCATGACGCGCTCGGAGCCGAGATAAGTCAGCGTGATCAATGACCCGCCCCGCTCGCGCATCAAAGGATGCGCGCGTTTGGCGACGTCGACGAATGAGAAGCAGGAGATGTCCATGGTGCGCAGGAAATTCTCCCGCGTCGTGTCCATGAAGCGGCCCTTAAGCTCCTTCTTGTCGGAATAAGCGATGGCGTGCACGACGAAATCGACGGAGCCCCACTCCTCGCCCAGCCGGTCGAAACAGGCGCCGAGGCTGTCGCCATCGAGCACGTCCGCCGGCATCACCAGCCGCGCGCCCACGCTTTCCGCGAGCGGTTGGACCCGGCGGCCGAAGGCGTCGCCTTGATAGGTGAAGGCGAGCTCCGCGCCATGGGCGTGCAACGCTTGCGCGATGCCCCAAGCGATCGAGTGATCATTCGCGACGCCCATCACCAGGCCCCGTTTTCCCGCCATGAGCGGGCCGGCGGCGTGCGCGGCGGGCGGCGACCCGGCGGTCCTCGGCGCTGTCATCGCACCCTCCCCTTCCTCTCCGGCGAGCGGGGCGCGCGCCGCCGGCCTGGATCTTCGGCGCGTCGCGCGCGCATTGTGAGCGCGGCGAAAGACGCGCTTTTCTGACCACGCGCCGCTCCCAACGGCGCGCGCCTTTTCGTCCTTATCCGTGATACCGCGAAAGGGCTAAGCAGGCGTTGGTGCCGCCGAAGCCGAAGCTGTTCGACATCACCGTGTCGAGCCCAGCGTCGTCGATGCGGCTGGTCGCGATCGGATCATCAGCGAATTCGGGATCGATGGTCTCGATATTGGCCGAAGCGGCGATGTAATCGCCTTGCAGCATAAGGATGCTGTAAATCGCCTCCTGCACGCCGGTCGCGCCCTGGCTGTGGCCGGTGAGCGATTTGGTGGAGCTGATCATCGGGCCGCGCCCTTCGGCGATCGCGTCGCCGAAAACGGTCCGGATCGCTTCAAGCTCGCGCACATCGCCGATCGGCGTCGAGGTGCCATGGGCGTTGATGTAGCCGATCCGCCGCTCGCCGATCTGGCCGAGCACTTGGCGCATGCAGCGCACCGCGCCTTCACCAGAGGGTTGCACCATGTCGCTGCCGTCGGAGGTCGAGCCATAGCCGGTTAGCTCGGCGTAGATCTTCGCGCCGCGCGCTTTGGCGCGTTCCAGCTCCTCGAGCACCACGACGCCGCCGCCGCCGGCGATGACGAAGCCGTCGCGGTCCTTATCGAAGGCGCGGCTGGCGGATGCGGGCCGATCGTTGAAGCCTGAGGACATCGCGCCCATCGCGTCGAACAGCACGGAGAGCGTCCAATCCAGCTCCTCGCCGCCGCCGGCGAACATCACATCCTGATTGCCCCATTGGATCTGCTCCATCGCCGCGCCGATGCAATGGGCCGAGGTGGAGCAAGCCGCGGTGATCGAATAGTTGACGCCCTTGATCTTGAACGGCGTCGCAAGCGTCGCGGAGGTGGTGGAGGACATCGCTCGCGGCACCATGAAAGGCCCGACGCGCTTCGGCCCTTTCTCGCGGGTGATGTCTGCGGCGAGCACCAAGTTCTTGGTGGAGGGCCCGCCCGAGCCCATGATCAGGCCGGAGCGCTCATGGCTCACCTCCTCAGGCGCGAGGCCGGAATCGGCGATCGCCTGCTCCATCGCGATATAATTCCAGGCCGCGCCGTCGCCCATGAAGCGGCGCACGCGCTTATCGACAAGCGCTTCGATATCGACTTGCGGCGCGCCATGGACATGGCAGCGAAAGCCGCGCTCCGCGTAGTCCGGCGCGAAGCTGATGCCGGAGCGGCCTTCGCGGAGCGACGCGTTCACCTCCTGCGCGTTCGAGCCGATCGAGGAGACGATGCCGATGCCGGTGACGACCACGCGTCTCATGCGAACCCCTTCCTTCCCGCGCCTTGCGGCGATCGCCGCAACGCCAAGCGCCCGCCCTCGCGGCTGCGCTGTCTTCCTGTGGGAACTTCGCGCAGCGCCGAGGCGGGATCAAGCGGGCGTCTCGCCCTCTTGAAACAGACCAACGCGCAAATCCTTGACGGCGTAGGCGAGTTTTCCGTCCGCCTCCACCACGCCATCCGCGGTGCCGAGCACCAGGCGGCGCATGAAGACGCGCTTGAAATCGATCACATAGCGCAGCCTTGTGACTTCCGGCGTGATCATTTCGGTGAGCTTGACCTCGCCGACGCCAAGCGCGCGACCGCGGCCCGGCGCGCCGAGCCAGCCGAGATAAAAGCCGACGAGCTGCCACAGCCCGTCGAGACCAAGGCAGCCGGGCATCACCGGATCGCCAAGAAAATGACAGTCGAAGAACCAGCGCTTGGGGTCGATGTCGAACTCCGCTTCGATCCGGCCCTTGCCATGCTCGCCCCCGGTTTCGGAGACCGCGGTGATCCGGTCGATCATCAACATCGGCGGCGCCGGCAGCTGCGCGTTGCCCGGACCGAACAACTCGCCGCGCGCGCAGGCCAACAGATCATCATAGTCGAAGCTGGATTTTTTCTCGCTCATCATCACCCTCGGGCGGGCGCGGGCCGCGCCGAACTCCACCGCGCTCAGCTAGCACCGGCGCGTCGACGGCG
This sequence comes from Pseudomonadota bacterium, assembly GCA_038530925.1. Classification (GTDB taxonomy): domain Bacteria; phylum Pseudomonadota; class Alphaproteobacteria; order Rhodobacterales; family Rhodobacteraceae; genus JALEGB01. Next base: position 7,979 of record JBCBCG010000103.1, on the reverse strand, counting down.
CAATGGGCCGGCGGTTCGTCGGCGGCGACGAACGCGCCGCCGCGCAGCGGTTTCCGCCAGCGATTTAGGGACAGGATGGGTGCGGCGCGCCGGCTTCGCCCCTCGGCGTGGGCGCGCGGCTAGTCGAATTCTTCGTCCAGACCGACGCCCCAGAGACGGGATTTCGGCGCCCAGCCGCGCACGCCTTTGCCTTGCGCCTCGCACCACTCCGCCTCGCAGCGATTGAGGCGCAGCGGCGTCGCCTCGCCGATCCGCGCCACGCGCGCCGCTTGCTCCAGCGGCTGCGCATGCAGCTCTCGGGTCGCGCCGAGCATGATCGCGGTGCGCCGGCCCGAGAGCAGCGCCTTGTGCATCCAGCCGCGCTCGCCATTATGCAGCTCGACCCGGCGCCAGTGATCATACTCGCCGATGATCCGCACCGGCAGGCCGCGCCGCGTCAGCACCCAGAGAATCGGATAATCGGTGCCCGGCCCGCGCCGCAGCCGCGCCTCGTTGGCTTTGACGCTCACATACCGAGGGATCGGATAGCCGCTATGGCCGACCCGCGGGGCGGCCGGCTCGGCGCGCGCGGCGGAGACCGCGTCGCTCAGGAGCGCCGGCGTCGCCCAGAGGCTGAGCCCGAGCGTGGCGGAGGCGGCGATCCGAGCCGCGCGAAGCCCGATCAGCGATGCGCGTAAGCGCGCAAGACTCGCGCAAATTCGGCTCAAGCTTTGCAAGAATCTTGCTCCCGGTTGTTTTGCGCCTTCCGCCCTCGAAGCGCGCTCTGCTATCGCTCGGAGCGCGGCGGCAGGCGCGCGGCGGCGCCGTCTCTGGGCGCGATGCCGCAAAAGGATTAGCAAACCGTTTCATCGAGGCGGCGATACGGAGAGAGCGCGTGAGCAAAGAGACCAAGCGGCTTCGCGTGGTGGTGACGCGGCGGTTGCCGGAGAGCGTCGAGGCGCGGCTGGCGGAGCTGTTTGACGTTCAGTTGAACGCTGAGGACGAGCCGATGAGCAAGGCCGCCTTGATCGAGGCGTGCCGCGAGGCGGATGTTTTGGTGCCGACCGTCACCGATCATATCGACCAAGGCCTGATTTCTCAGTTCGGGCCGGATTTGAAATTGATCGCCAGTTTCGGCGCCGGCGTCGACCATATCGACGTCGCCACAGCGCGCCAGCGCGGCGTGCTGGTGAGCAACACGCCGGGCGTTCTGACCGAAGACACCGCCGATATGACCATGGTGCTGATCCTGGCGGCGCCGCGGCGTCTGCGCGAAGGGCTGCAGATCATGGAGGAGGAGCGCTGGCGCGGTTGGACGCCGACGGCGATGTTGGGCGAGCGGATCACCGGCAAGCGCCTCGGCATCGTCGGCATGGGCCGGATCGGCCAGGCTGTGGCGCGTCGCGCCGCCGCCTTCGGGCTCGATGTGCATTATTACGACCGCCAGCGCCTGCGCGAGGTGGAGGAGACGGCGCTCGGCGCGCGCTATTGGGAGAGCCTCGATCAGATGCTCGCGCGGATGGACATTGTGACAGTCCATACGCCGCACACGCCGGCGACGTTCCACCTTCTCTCCGCGCGCCGGCTGAAGCTCATGAAAAGCTCGGCGTATCTCGTGAACACCTCCCGCGGGCAGGTGGTTGATGAGAACGCCTTGGCGCGGATGCTGGCGGCCGGCGATCTGGCGGGCGCAGGCCTTGATGTGTTCGAGCGCGAGCCCGAGATCAACCCGAAGCTGCGCAACCTCGCCAATGTGACGCTGCTGCCGCATATGGCGTCGGCCACCGTGGAGGGGCGACAGGAGATGGGCGAGAAGGTGATCATCAACATCAAAACCTTCGCCGATGGGCATCGCCCGCCCGATATGGTGCTGCCAAGCGCGCAATAGGCCGGCGTTCGGTCTGGGCGGGAACGCCGCTTTGGGGTCGTCGAGACCCCACGCGCCGTTTGGGCGCGAGCGCCGAACGCAGTGCTTAAGGACGGATGGCGGGACGCTCTTGACTCACCAAGCGGAGGGGCGCCCTCCTCTGCGGGCCGTCGTTCGCCGCCGTTTCGTCGCGCGGCGTCGCCCGTCGATCAAGGACGAGATTTTCGTGAAAATCTCGCCGCCTGCGGCGGTCTGGCGATCCTTGAGCGCCGGCCGTCGTCGCGCGTCTTCAGGCGGGCGACCGGCGGCTCCGAGCGGAGGGCGGGCGTCGACGCGCCGCAGCGGGGCGCCGGGCGGACGGGCCGGGTCGCGAGAGAAGGAGAGGGCGCATGCCTTCGACGGTTTTAGAGGTCGCTTCGCGCGGGCCCGGGCTGACCGAGATCACCGAGCCGGTGGCCGGAGCGCTGAGCGGGCTCGGGGCGGAGGACGGGCTCTTGACGCTGTTCGCGCGTCACACCTCCTGTTCGCTCTTGATCCAGGAGAACGCCGATCCCGATGTGCGGCGCGATCTTGAGGTCTTTTTTCAGAAGCTGGTTCCGCAGGGCGATGATCCGAGCATGAGCTGGCTTCGCCATGTGAGCGAAGGGCCGGATGATATGCCGGCGCATATCAAAGCGGCGCTGACGGCGACGTCTTTGAGCGTGCCGGTGGCGGGCGGGCGCATGACGCTCGGCGGCTGGCAGGGCGTTTACCTCTTCGAGCATCGCGCCGCGCCGCGCCGGCGCATGATCGTGGTGCACTATCTCGCCGGCTGAAGCGCCGACGCCTTACGGCGCTTCGAAGAAATAACGCGGCTCGCGCCACGGCTCCGCCTCAGCGGCGGCGCGCCAGCGCTGACAGGCGGGATGGGCGCGCAAGGCCTCGGCGTAGGCGCCAGCCGCTGGCGAGAGCGGCGGCGCGTAAGTCTCGAAACGGTAGGCCACCGGCGCGAAAAACGCGTCCGCCGCGGTGAAGGCGGATCCGAAAAGATATGGCCCGCCGCTTGGAAAGAGCGCGCGCGCATGCGCCCAAAGCGTCTCGACCCGCGCGACATCGGCGAGAGAGGCCTCGCTGTGGCCGCGGCCTGGAAAGGCGGCGCCGATGTTCATCGGCATCTCGCGGCGCAGCGCGGCGAGGCCGGAATGCATCTCCGCCGCGAGGCAGCGCGCCAGCGCGCGCTGCGCCGGATCGGCGGGCCAATGGCCGGCCTCGGGATGGCGATCGGCGAGCAGCTCGGCGATGGCGAGGCTGTCCCAGACGATCTGGCGCGCGCCGTCCTCCCGCGTCCATGCGAGCGTCGGCACCTGACGCCCTGGCGCCATTTCGGTCTTCAGCGCCTCGAAAGCGGCGGTGAACATCGGCGTCAGCCGCTCCTCGAAGGGCACGCCGAAGGCGTCAAGCAAGAGCCAGCCGCGGAGCGACCAGCTTGAATAGCGTTTGTTGCCGATGTGAAGAGTGTAGCTCATGGACGCCTCCGCGCAGGCGGCGACACGGTCGGCCTCCCCTCCCATCTCGGCTGGAGGTTGGTAATGCGTTGTGTCGCCAAAGCGGTTTCCAGGTGCGAGGCGCGCCTCCTCGCTCCATTCCGCTATAACGGCGCGGGTGTGATCCGGTCCAATGAGGGTTTGTGACGACGCCCAGAAGCCGTCGCGATAGGCGCCGGCGCGGATCGGCAGGCGCGCCGGCTGCGGGGCTAGCGATATTGCGCCGCGGTGATGAACTCTTCGAACGCTTCGCACCAGACCACCGCGGTCGTGTAGGCGGCCGGATCGACGCCGTTGGGCACATCGAGAGCGAAACCGTCGAAGCTCTTCACATCGCCGATCAAGGCGGCGTCCGCTTTGATGGCGAGGAAGCTCTCCTCGTCTTCGACGAACGCGTTGGTGAGATAGAGCTTGAAGTCCGGGCCGGGCGAGAGCGCGCCGCGATGGGCGATCATCTCCCTCGAGATCAAGATCTCGCCTTCGCCCCAATGCAGAAAATCGCTGCCCTCCAGATCCCGCGTGAATTCTGCGCGGAAGGAGGCGCGCTCCGCCGCTTCGGCCAGCACCGCCTCATCCGGCCCGCTCGGCGCGGTCAGGATCGGTAGGAAATAAACGCCGAGGGCGAAACCGATCGCGAGAGCTACGCCGTGGGTGAAGAGAACTCGGAGAAAACGCATCGGCGGCTCCTATGGCGGCTCCGCGCCAGAGCGGCGCGGACCGTCATGTCGCCGCGTTTGGCGCTCTCCGCAAGCCTCCCCGCTCGAGCGTCGTCAAAGCTTCATCGCCTCAGTGTCCGGGAAAGGTCATCAAACACTCCACCGGCGCGCCGGCCTCGGCCAGCTTGGCGGAGCCGCCGAGATCGGGGAGGTCGACGAGCGCGCCGAACACCACCGGCTCGGCGCCGAGGCGGCGGATCAGGCTCATGCCGGCGAGGCCTGTGCCGCCGGTGGCGATCAGATCGTCGATCACCGCGACGCGGTGGCCGTCGCCCGCGGCGTCGTCATGCACCTCGATCACTGCTTGGCCGTATTCGAGCGCATAGGCTTCCTCGAGCGTGCGGCCAGGCAGCTTGCCCTTCTTGCGCAGCGGCACGAAGCCGGCGTTCAGCCGCGTGGCGAGCGCGCCGCCGAGCACGAAGCCGCGCGCCTCGATGCCGGCGACGAGATCGACCTTGTGAGGCTCGATCCGCGCGGCCAGCTGCTCGATCGACGCCGCGAAGGCCTCGGCGTTCAGGAACAAGGTCGTCACGTCGCGGAACATGATCCCGGGCTGCGGAAAATCGGGAATGGTTCGGATATGGTCTTCAAGGCGCATGGGCGAGCCTCATCAATCAGAGGGAAAGAGCGCTGCGATCAGAGTGAAAGAGCGCTGCGATCGGCGGGTGATCAGCCGAGCACGCGGCCGGCGACGGCGTCGAGCTTCGCGGCGAGGGCGGGGTCGCGCTTCTCCGGCGCGGTGATCAGCGCGAATTCCAGCGCGCGGTCGCAGCCATGGGGACACGGCGCACGCGTCGCGCCGAGGAGCGCCGGCAGTTTCGCCACCAGCGCGCGGGCGTTGGCGCCGTTCTGCGTCATCACTTTGACGATGGAGGTGATGTCCACCTCGCCATGATCGGGATGCCAGCTGTCGTAATCCGTGACCATCGCCACCGAGCAGTAGCAAAGCTCCGCCTCACGCGCGAGTTTGGCCTCGGGCATGTTGGTCATGCCGATCACATGGCAGCCCCACACTTCACGGTAGAGCTTGCTTTCGGCGAGCGAGGAGAACTGCGGGCCTTCCATCGCGAGATAGACGCCGCCGCGATGGACCTTCACGCCAACCGCTTCGGCCGCCTCCGCCGCCGCGGCGCCGAGGCGCGGGCAGACGGGCTCGGCGACGCTGACATGGGCGACGAGCCCTTCGCCGAAGAAGGATTTTTGGCGATCAAATGTGCGGTCGATGAACTGGTCGACGATAACGAAATCGCCGGGCGCCATCTCCTCACGAAATGAGCCGCAGGCTGAGAGCGAAAACACATCCGTCACGCCGAGCCGCTTCAACGCGTCGATATTGGCGCGGTAATTGATCGAAGAGGGCGAATGCACATGGCCGCGGCCATGGCGCGGCAGAAACGCCATTTTCACGCCGCCGAGCCGCCCGGTGAGGATTTGATCCGACGGCGCGCCCCAGGGGCTCTCGACCGTGGTCCATTCGGCGCCTTCCAGCCCGTCGATCTCGTAAAGACCGCTGCCGCCGACCACGCCGATCATGGTTTCGCCGTCGTTTCTCTCGCCGCTGTCGCCCACAGTTTCGGCTCCCTTCGCCTGGCTAACTTCCGTCGCCGCCATCGCTAAGGCCTCGCCTGGCGCAAGGCGAGCCAAAAAACGTCCACCTGCGACAAGGAGGCTCAAAGGCTTAAGGCGTTTTTTAAAATTGATGTCTGTTCACCGTCAGGCATCAATACGATTTCTTAAGGTCCATTTGCGAGTGTTAAAGTCATCGTTTGGAAAGGTGGGCTTTATCTTTGCCATGAGGGCGCGGAGGGCTTGAGCCATGATGACGACTGTTTCGAATGTCGGCGCGGCGCAGGTGTTGGTGGCGAGTCACCAGCTGGCGGAGAATGCGTCGAAGCGCAAAGCGAACGAGCGCCAGGAGTTGAACGCCAAGGGTGAGGCGAAGCGGACCGATGGCGCGTCGGAGACGAACGCTGTCGGCGCGGCGGATGGCGAGCAGATGGAGGCTCGGCTCGACGGGTATGCGCCGCAGGGCGCGCCGCGGCGGGCTGAGGCCGAAGCGAGCGCGGCGGCCGCGGCGCAGACGACCGCTGAGCTGCAGGCGGGGCTCGCCGCGCGGCTGAAGCTGACCGAAGGCGCCACCATCGAGAGCCGCGCGGCGGAGGATGAAAAGCGCACGCGGATGCTGCAACGCGCCGCCAGCGGTTATGCGGTGAGCCGCGCCGCGCTGCGCTGAACCGAGCGGCGCAGGCCGGACGGACGGACGCTCGCGCCGCCTCATATGACGCGCGCGATATGCGCCGCGCCCGTTGGAACATGCGTGCGGCCGCCCTTATGGTCATCCTTGTCAAAGGGATGCGATGGGGAGCGGAGCCGATGCGCGCGGCGCTGACGAAGTGGCTAGCCTTCTTGGTGGGGAGCGCCGCGCTCACCGGAGCGCTCGCCGCAGCGCTCATCCCCGTGGTCTTCGCCAGGGCCTTGGCCGGGCTCTTGGCGGCGGTCTTGGCGGCGCCGGCCGCTCATGCGCATCCCTTCCATAGCGGCGTGGTCGTATCGATCACAGGGGCGAAGCAGGCCGACGACTCTCCAGACATCGTTGAGATGGGCCTTAGCATCGTGAACTTGACGGAAGGCGCGGTGACGCTGCGCGGCCTGCGCGCGCCTGTGCCGTCGAGGTTTTTCCTCGAGCGGCGGCGCGAGGTTTTCTCCGCAGTTCTGTGGCAGCCCGTCGCCTTTCTGCGGCTGGAGTCCGGCGAAACCGCGCATATCGGGCCGCGGGGTCTTCGTCTGCGCGTCAGGACGCGCGCACCTGAGCTGTTCACCAGCGGGCGGCTCTTACTGATGGCGGATTTCGGCCCGCTCGGCGAGATCGCCGCCTATGATCAGCGCTATGAAATGTCCATCCCGTCGCTGAGCGCGCCGAGCGGTTAGACGACGCCGAATGTGAGCAGCGCGATGTGAAGGCCGACGCCCGCCACCCCCGCGCCGAGGAGCGCGCGCGCCCCGCGATCGTTCTGGAGGAGCCCGATCCCAACGCCGAGGAGATGCAGCGCGGCGCTCCCAATCAAGAATCCCGCCGCGTAGATCGCCTGCGCCGCGGGGCCGGGCGGGTCCGCGTTGTAAGGTGCGGTGTAGAAGTGGGCGTGGCCGTGGAGGAGCGCGAAGACCCCGACGACGAGCAGCGCGAGAGCCTGGGGCGTCGCCGTCCGCATCGCGATCGCAAGCCCGATCGCGAGGATCGACAGCGCCGCGGCGCCTCGGATCTCCGGGAAAGGGACGCCCGCCGCGCCAAGCGCGCCGCCGGTCGTGAGGAAGACGAAGAGGGTCGCTGGCGCGATCAAGAGCGCCCGCCCGCCGAGTTGCACGGACAAGAGGCCAACCGCCGCCATCGCCATGAAATGCTCGAAGCCAAGCGCGGGATGCAGAAGGCCTCGCATGAAACCGCCCTCGCCCTCGACCCCGGACGCGGACGCGGATGCGGGCGTGGAGGCCAGCAGCGTCAAAGCCGCTGCGAGAGGTGAAAGCCGCATCATTCCCATCCGCATATGTTTGACGGCGCTCATAACGCCTAGCGCGCGCCGGGACTGACCGGATTCGCCGCAGCGACGCCCGGCGCCGAGAGAGCGTGGCCTCCGCGGCGCCGGCGTCATCGTTCGTCCGGCGGCGCCATCGCAGCGCCAAGCACGCGGCGGGCGTTTTCGCCAGCGATGAGGCGCAGCGCATCCGCAGGAAAGAGCGGCGCGCCGGTCGGGTCGGCGGGATCGGCGCGGCGGCCAAGCGCGGCGAGCAGCCAGGAAAGGCCGCTCACATCAAAGGGCGTCGAGACCGCGCCGTCGAAATCCGAACCGAGCGCGAGATGCTCATACGGATCGTACCGGCCGTAGCGATCCTCCATCT
>JBCBCG010000102.1:0-15087 GCA_038530925.1 Pseudomonadota bacterium | reverse complement strand
ATTCCCGCGCCTGCGCCGCCACGTCGCCGATCGGTCCGGCGCAGCGGTTTGCGCTATTGAGTCAGGAGCTTACGGCAAAATCCAGGCCGATGATGCGGCGACAGCCCGTCGATGCGAATCGCTTCGCGATGCGCCGCGGCGGCGTAGCCGGCGTTGCTCTCCCATCCATAGCTTGGATAGCGCGGAGCGAGGCGCGCCATCAACCGGTCCCGCGCCTGCTTGGCCCAGAGCGCCGCGGCGGCGATGGAGAGAGAGCGCCCATCGCCGCCCACCAGCGTCTCGGCCGGGCAAGGCAGCGCGTCCGGCGCGCGGTTTCCGTCGATCAGCGCATAGGCGAGCGGCGCCGGCGCGGCGCGCGCCAGGCGGAGCGCGGCGCGGCGCATGGCGAGCTGGCTCGCCCAAAGAATATTGAGCCGCTCGATTTCGCGGAGCGACGCCGCGCCGAGCGCCAGCCGCGCGGCGCCCTCGGCCGCCAGCGCGCTCAGCGCTTCATGCAGCGCAGCGCGCCGCTTTGGCGAGAGGGTCTTGCTGTCGGCGAGGCCGAGATCCGAAAGCCGCGCGGCGGCGGCCTGAGAGAGTTGCGCCGCCGCGGCGAGAACCGGACCCGCCAGCGGCCCGCGGCCCACCTCGTCGACGCCGATGATCAGCGCGTCCGATCCGAGCTGGCGCAGCAGGGCCGTCTCATGTGAAAAATCCGGCGCCGCTTTGCGCCGGATCGTCGATCGGCGCGCGTTCAAGCGGTCCGGCTCCGGCCGGCGGAGGGCGCCGCGCCGCGTCGGAGCGCAAATCCGCGCCGCGCGGATCGTTCAACAGGAAGGATCGCCATGCGCGCTCAACTCGTTTCGTTCAATCCGGTGGCGAAAGGCTTGGTGAATATGGCGCTGTTCGCGCTGATCGCCGCCGCCTATCTCGCGGTTTTGTTCGGTTTGGGCGAGGAGAGCTTACCAGCGCCGCTTCAACCGCAAACAGATTACTTCCTGTTTGAAGAGATGCCGGCGCATATCGCCGCCACCTTTTCCGGCGTGGCGTTGGCCGCGGCCGCGGCGGCCGGCTTCGCCTATGGGGTCGTCTCAGCGTTTCTCTACCGCGTGATCAGCGCGATCACGGGCGGCTACACCGTCACGGTCCGCCCGCTCTCCGCCGCTTCCGCGCGGCTCACCGATCAGCCGGCAGAGTGAAGGCCAACACATTTGTGAGCTTGTCGATCCGGCGTCGATCCAGCGCGCCGCACTGCTCCGCGCCGTCCGGCGACTGCAACTCGCAGAAATCATAAGTTCCCATATCGAGGTTCAGCGCAAAGCGCGGCTGCTGTTCGGCTTTGAGATCCGCCGCGGCTTCATAGAGCGTCAGAAGCCGCGGCGAGCTGTCATAGACGCCGATCCGGCCATCCGCCGTTTCGAACAGGAGCCGCCGGCGAAAGCGCGGCGCGCCGAGCTTCGGGCTGAGATCGAGCGCGCCTTCATTGATCAAAAGATGGCTTTGCACCGTCGAAATCGCTTCGGCCTCGGCGATGTCCAGAAAGGCGCGCCGCGCCGGGCGGTCACGCAGATCGAAGGTCTCGCCGCCATGGCGCACCGCCGTCACGTGATGCAGGCTCGCGCGGCCTTCGCGGTCCACCAGCAGCAGCCCGTCCCAGCCCTGCAGCCGCGCGAGCCGCGCATCGCCGGCGCGCAGCACGAAGCCTTCGGGCGCGAAGCGGTCGCCGCTGGAATAGGCGCCGGTCACCAGCACGCGGCGCTCATTCGGCGCCAGCGGCGCATCGAGCGCGGCGAGATCCTCGGGCAGGAAGATGAGCCGCGCCTCCGCCCGCTCCCGCTCCACCGGCGGCATCAGGAGCGGTTCGGACGCCGCCGCGGCGCCGGCGCCGAGCCACGCCGACATGGCGACGGCGAGCGCGCGGCCCAGCCTGCGCCGGGCGACCGACTTATGGTGAGCGAACCAGGTCAGAGCCTGACATCCTTCCCTGTTGTCAGAGCGTCGCTGTCCACGCGCCCTTGGATTTGCTCGACAGAATGCCGCGAAGGGCGCCTCTTGCTCAAGAGGCGAGAATGCGGCGACGGCGCCTAGGCTCCGCCGCAATCACCGCTCCCTCGCCTTAATCACAGCGCGAAACTCTGGTGACTGATCCGCATCAAGAGCCAAAGGGTGCGCTTATGCGGCGACGAGAGAAGCGGGCGGGATCATGTATGTTGCGGGCGGCGGGCCGGGCGCTTCGCCTGGCGATGCTCTGTCTCGCCATCAGCCTGGTCGGCGGGCCGCCGCGGGCGCTGGCGACGGAACAGCCGGCGCCGCGCATTTGGATGCATGACGCGCTTGGCCGGCTGGGCGTGCTTGATCTTGAGACCGGCGCGTTTCGTAAGATCGCCGTGATGACCGAGGTGCTGACCGATCTTGCGTTCGCGCCGGATGGACGGCTTTTCGGCATCTCTTTCTCGCATCTCTACGAAGTCGCCCGAGACGGCGATCTGCGCCGCATCGGGCGCCACGGCGTGCCCTGCGGCAACGCGCTCGAGATCGGGCCGGACGGCGTCGCCTACGCGATGGGCTGCTCCAGCGACGGGCTCTATGCGCTTGATCTTGAAAGCGGCGACTCCGAGCAGCTGTTCGGCGTCGGGTTTCCATCCTCCGGCGATCTCGCATGGCGCGGCGGCGCGTTGATGCTCGCGGCGCGCGACGGCGCTTCGGACGCTTTGGTGGAGATCGACGTCGAACGCGGGCGCGCCACCATGATCGGCGCTTTCGGCGTCGGCCGCGTCTATGGCTTGGTCACTGGACCGGGCGGCCGGCTTTACGCTGGATCGGGCGCGCAATATTTCGAGGTCGACGCCTTTAGCGGCCGGGCGCATCTTCTCGGCGCTTACGCGAAAGCAGGGTTCTCTGAGATCTACGGTTGGGCGATCGAAACATCGTTCGAGCCGGGCCTGACGGCGCGGCGACCGCCATCTCCGCAAGACGATGACGCTGCGTAACCTACTCGCGGATCTGTCGAACTTTGCGCGACACGCCGCCTCTGGGCTGAATGACGGCGGCGGCGCGCCGCCTCGCCGTCTGCGCTAAAACGCCGCAGCTTGGATCAACCAGCGCGCCCGCGGCGCCCTTTCTCCAGATCCTCGCCCCATCGCTTGGCCTCCGGGGCGTCGAGCCCGAACAAATCGAGGGCGCGCGCGGCGAGTTGGATCTCGATATCGGCGACCGTCGCAGGCTCGGCGTACCAGGCCGGCATCGGCGGCATGATCACCGCGCCGATCTCGCTGGCTTGCGTCATCGCCCGCAAATGCCCTGTGTGCAGCGGCGTCTCACGCACCATCAGGACCAGGCGCCGGCGCTCCTTCAACTGAACATCCGCCGCGCGCGTCAGTAGATTGTTTGTTGTTCCATAAGCGATTTCTGAGAGCGTATTGACCGAGCACGGCGCCACGAGCATGCCGAGGCAACGGAAGCTGCCGGATGCGATCGCCGCGCCGACATCAGCCGGGTTGTAGACCACATCCGCGCTGGCGGCGATCTCCTTGGGATGGCGATCGGTCTCATACCCGATGGTCATCTCCGCCGCTTTGGTCATCACCAGATGCGTTTCGACGCCCAGCGCCTTCGCCATTTCCAGCGCTCGAGCGCCCAGCATCGAGCCCGAGGCGCCGGTGAGGCCGATCACCAAACGCGGCTTTGTCAAGAGCGTTTCTCCACTAAATCGAAACAAATTTGGGCGTGACAGCTTTATGACCACGGCGCCATGATGATGGTCCTAGTCAGCGTAGGAGATCATACATGAGCGTAAAGTCGCATCTCGAGGAGCTGAAGCGGAAACATCAGGCGTTGGACGCGGAGATCGTCGAAAAACAGCGGTCGCCTAGCGTCAGTCAGTTGGACCTGCAGTCCCTGAAGAAGCGAAAACTTAGGCTCAAGGAACAGATTGAACGAAGCCGAACACAGGTCGCCTAGGCGCGGCCATCCCTTGCAAACTCTCAGCGCCCGGCCGGTTGGTCGGGCGTTTTTTTTGTGTGACCAGGCGGATGCGGCGCGGGTCATGACGCCGCCGCGCCGCGCTGGGCGCGGAGCGAAGCCGTCGCCGCCAGCAGCGAGCCGAGCACGATCAACGCGGCGGCGCCGATCAGCGCTGGACCCGCCTCCGCCACGCCGGCCGCGATCAGGATCAGCGTCGACAGCAGCGGCGCCGCGTAGGACAAAACGCCAAGCAGCTGCAAATCCCCATGCTTGCAGCCGTAATCCCAAACATAGAAGGCGAGCCCCACCGGGCCGAGGCCGAGGCCGATGATGGCGAGCCACTCCGTCGCGCCGCTCGGCCACCGGGTCTCTTCCAGGCCGAGCAGGCTGAAGCCCAGATGGCTGAACGCGCCGAGCGCGCTCGCGGCGAAGCAAAGACCGGCGACCGCCTCGGTCGGCGCCTCGCCGACGACCCGGTTGAGGACGCTGTATCCGGACCAAAGAAGCGCGCAGAGGAGCGCGGCGGCGTAGCCGACGCCTGCGCCGGAGACATCCGTGAAGCGCTCCGCCGCCGGTCCAAGGATTAGCGCCGCGCCGACGAACCCGAACAGCGCGCCGAGCGCATGGCCGAGGCGCAAGCGCTCGCCCGGCGCGGGCGCGGCCAGCAGCACGATCAGCAGCGGCCAGAGATACGCGATGAGCCCCGCCTCGGCCGGAGGCGCGTTCTGCAGCGCGGTGAAGTAGAAGAAGTGATAGCCGAACAGTCCACCGACGCCGAGGGCCCAGCTTTTGGCCGAGCCGGCGAAGGCGGCGCTGAGCGGACGGCCGCGGCGCGCCAGATCCGCGAGCCCGATCGCGCCGCCAATGAAAAAGCAGATCGCGATCAGCTGAAAAGGCGGCGTCGGCCCAGCGCCCACGGTGAAGAGGGCCAGCAGCGACCAGAGCAGCACGGCGACGAAGCCGACGCCGGTCGCAGCCAAGGATCGGCTCCGACCACCATCGGCGCGCGGCGCCTCTTCCGTAGCATCCGCTGCGTCATCGGTCGCAGCATCGTGGGTCGCAGCATCGTGGGTCGCAGCATCGTTGGTCTCAGCGTAATCGGTCTCAGCGTGATGGGCCGCTGCGGACGAGCCCGGTTGGCGCGCGGCGTCACGAGCCGCGCCTGCGCGCCGCGCGCCGACGGATTGGCGCAGAAAGCGCGCCATCCACGCCGCGATCTCCGCATTCGCCACCGGCGCGCCGAGGCTTTCGAGCCCGCGCTCGACCGCCTCCGCCGGCATGCCGCCATCCGCGCGGCGGCGCTCCAACAGCGCGGCGACGAATGGCGCGTCGAACTCCGGATGCGGTTGGATCGAAATCGCGCTTGGCGCCGCCGCTGGGCCATAGCTGAGCGCGGCCACCGGGCAGAACGTCGACTGCGCCAGAACGGTCGCGCCCGCCGGCGGCTCGATCACTTGATCCTGATGCACCGCATGGAGCGTGAGCGCCGCGCCAAGCTCAGGCGCCGCCGCGCTGGGCGCGGCCTCGTAGGCATGGGCGCCGAGGCCCCAACCCTTCTCGGATTTGCGCACCACGCCGCCCAGCGCTTGGGCCAGGATCTGGTGGCCGAAGCAGACGCCGATCAGCGGAACGCCCGCCTTATGCGCCGCGCGCAGAAACGCCTCCAACGGCGCGATCCACGGTTCAGGATCGTAGACGCCGAATTTCGAGCCGGTGACGAGATAGGCGTCGCACGCCTCGACGCGCGCCGGCAGCGCGCCGTCGAGCGCGCGGAACACCTCGAAGCGCAGCTCCGGCGCCGCGGGTTGAAGCAACCGCGTGAACATCTCCGGATAGGCGCCATGCGCCGCTTCGAGATCGCGGTGCACATCGCCTGTCTGCAGGATCCCGAGCGTGATCGGCTCTTGCGCCAGCTCCGCCTGCGACCGCGTTCTCTCTTTCGGTTCGTGTGTCATTGGCGCGATTTATGCCAGGCCGGATGGAAAAGAAACGCCAGCGTCGCGAGCGACGCGGCGATCGGCGATAGGAGCGCGGATGATGACGATCGACGATGGCGCGTCGCCGCTGAGCGCATCGGATCCGGTGTTCGAGGCGGCGCTGCGCGCGGCGATCGACGGCAAGACCAAACCGCCGGGCTCGCTCGGCCGCATCGAGGCGCTGGCGGCGCAGCTCGCGCGCCTGCAAGGAACGCTGCGCCCGAACGCCGATCGGTGCCATCTGACCATCTTCGCCGCCGATCACGGCATGGCGGCCGCTGGCGTCTCCGCCTTTCCGCAGGCGGTGACGCGGCAGATGGTGATGAACTTTCTGGAGGGCGGCGCGGCGGCGACGGTGTTCGCCCGCGCGCTTGGCGTCGAGGTCGGCGTGGTGGACGCCGGCGTGGCCGGCGCGCCGATCGCGCATCCTTCGCTCCTCCAACGGCGCATCGCCGCGGGCACGGCCAACGCGATCGAAGGGCCGGCCATGAGCGGCGCGCAGGCCGAGGCCGCGCTTCAAGCGGGCGCGGCGCTGGGGCGCGGCGGCGAGACGCCGGCGGCGTGCTTCGGCGAGATGGGCATCGGCAACACCTCCGCCGCGAGCCTCCTCGCCGCCAAACTGATAGGGCGGCCGGTCGAGGGCTTCATCGGCCGCGGCGCTGGGCTCGATGAGGCGGGCCTCAGCCGCAAGACCGCGCTGCTCGCCCGCGCCGCGGCGCGCACGGATCCGCTTTTGGCGCCGGAGCGCGCTTTGGCGGAGGTCGGCGGGTTCGAGATCGCCATGATGGCCGGCGCCATGATCGGCGCGGCCGAGGCGCGGCGGCTTGTGCTGGTCGACGGCTTCATCGCTGGCGCGGCGGCGCTGACCGCGCGCGCCCTGGCGCCCGGGTCGGAGGCGGCGTTCGTCTTCGCTCATCGCTCCGCCGAAGCGGGCCATGGCGCGTTGCTCGAGGCGTTGGGCGCGAAGCCGCTGCTCGATCTTGATCTCCGCCTCGGCGAAGGCTCTGGCGCGCTCCTCGCGTGGCCTCTGGTCAAAGCCGCCTCGGCGATGCTGACGGAGATGGCGAGCTTTGAGGGCGCCGGCGTCAGCGGGCCCGCGGGCGATGATCCGTCCGGCGCGTCATGAGGCGGCAGGCGGCGCTGTTTCTCTTGGCGATGCAGCTTTTAACGCGCCTGCCGACGCCGCGGGTCGATTACACGCCGGAGCGAATGGCGGCCTCGCTCGCCTACCACCCTCTCATCGGCGCGCTGATCGGCGCGCTGGCGGCGGCGGCCTATGGCGCGGCGAGCCTGGCGCTGCCGCACGCCTCGGCGGCGGTGATCGCGGTGATCGCGGCCGCGTTTCTGACGGGCGGGCTGCATGAGGATGGGCTCGCCGACACGTTCGACGGCGTCGGCGGCGGGAAGGATCGCGAAGGCGCGCTCGCGATCATGCGGGACTCGCGCCTCGGCGCGTATGGCGCGCTGGCGCTGATCCTCTGCGCGGCGCTGAAGCTGAGCGCGCTGGCCGCGTTGCCGATGGCGGCGGCGATGACGGCGCTGGTGCTCGGCCACAGCCTCTCGCGGCTTTCTTGCGTGGCGCTGGTGGCGAGCAGCGTCTACGCCAGGCCGTCCGGTGCCGCGAAGGATGTCGCGGAGGGCGGCGCGACCTCTCTCTTCGGCGCCGTGTTCTTCAGCCTGGCGATCGCCGCGGCGAGCCTCCTGGTGGTGCCGTTCGAAGCGGTGCTGGCGGGTCTTCTCGGCTGCGCGCTCGGCCATGGCGCGATGCGGCTCTACTTCGAGCGCAAACTCGGCGGCTATACGGGCGATACGCTCGGCGCGACGCAGCAGGCGAGCGAGGCGGCGCTCTATCTCGGCGTTCTCGCCGCGCTCTGACGCGGCGCGGATGCGCTGCGCGCTGCGCCTGCGATTGCGTCGGCGCGCCGCGTTGCCGCGATGCGGCGCCTCCGCCGCCGCGGCGGCTGCGCCGGTTGACTCTTCGTTAACGCCATTCGTAGATCGGCCCAGACGGTGCCGCCGAGATGGCGGCTCAATAGGGAAGCCGATGCGAATTCGGCGCTGTTCCCGCAACTGTGAGCCAGGAGTCGACGGCCGATACGCCACTGGAAAGCGCTCATCGCGGCGCATCTGGGAAGGCGGCCCGAGGCGATGATTGGCGAGCCAGGAGACCTGCCGTCGCGTCGCTCGTCCGGAGGCCGGGAGAAGCCTCAGAGGGCGGGAAGGCTTGCGCCTCTCCCTTGAAGCGACATGGGGAAGCCCGTTCGTCCGCGCCCGTCGCGGCGGACGACGCGTCGTTTTTTGGGAACGCATCGGACCGCGCCGCGGCCGGTGCGAGGGAAAGCTCACATGTCGAGAACGCACTCTCTGCTCGCCAGCGCGGCCTGCGCCGCCTTGCTCACCGCCGCCGCCCAGGCGCAATCCGCCGAGGAACCCACCGCGCAGGAATCCGCGGCGCGAGAACCCGCGGCGGACGACGTCATCGAGACGCCGCCGATTATTGTTTCGGGAACACGGTTCCAGACGCCGATCGACCAAGTGGGACGATCCGTTTCCGTGATCACGGCTGACGAAATTGAAGAGAGACAAATCAGAACGGTTTACGACGCGCTTCGCACTGTTCCTGGCGTGCAGGTGATCCGCTCTGGGAGCTTCGGCGCCGTCTCTAGCGTGTCGTTGCGCGGACTAGGGAGTAATCAGACGCTGGTCGTCATCGATGGCGTTGAGCAGAATGATCCTACATCGGCAAACGGGGCCTTTAATTTTGCAAATCTTGATGCCGCTGACATTGAGCGTATAGAAGTATTGCGCGGTGCACAGTCTACGCTTTATGGGTCAAATGCGATTGCAGGGGTCATAAACATCGTTACAAAAGACGGCCGAGGTCGCGCGGGCGGCGATTTTTATTTGGAAGGTGGGTCTTTCGGCACGTTGCGCGGCTCCGCGACGCTGTCTGGCGGCGGAGATTTTGCCTCGGGACGGATCACTGTCAGCGGGATTAGAACCGACGGCTATTCATCTGCAGCAGAACGCTTTGGAAATAAAGAAGATGACGGATATGAAAGCGCTTCTCTTTCTGGTAAAGGCCGCATTCAGCCGGTAGATAACTTGTATTTCGACGGATCATTTAGAGTGCAATCATCAGAATTCGAGTTCGATAACTTTCAGGCCGACGCGGACAATGTAGGCGAAACGGAAGAGATTTTTGCGTCCGGGTCCGTAACGTTGCTTCTGTTCGATGGAAGATTTGAGAATAAGCTTTCAGTCAGCCATCTCGAAACGGATCGACTGAATGTAGATGGAGCAGACGCAGTCACCTTTGATGCTGATGGACAACGGAGCGCCTACGGCTATCAAGCAACACTGCGCCCAATCGATGAAGTCAGCTTGATCTTTGGCGTCGACTATGAAGAAGAAGAGACGCGTGTTAAAGAAGGTTTTGGCGCGACCGCTGAGCGCGAAGCCTTTGGACGCTTCGCACTGATCCAAGTGCAACCGTTCCCTTTTTTGACCTTGAATGGCGGAATTCGGCGTGACACGAGCGGCGACTTTAAGGGCGCGACAACGCACAACGCTTCAGGCGTGTTCGAGGTGCCATTCACGGGGACTTTGCTTCGTGCTAGCTACGCCGAAGGATTTCGCGCGCCAAGCACTGCCGAACTCACGCCGACACTCCCAACGATTGAACCGGCAAATCTTGTTCCAGAGGAAAGTCAGGGTTGGGATGTCGGCGTCGAACAACCACTTTTTGGTGACAAAGCGAGTGTCGCAGTCAATTATTTTGAACAAGATGTTAAAAATCTGATTGGGTTTTCTGTTGTAGAACCGTTCACGCCAAACTTCGATGGCCGGTTTGAAAATTTCGATGATTTTGAAACGAAAGGCGTTGAAGTCTCACTGAGTGCCGATCCAACCAAATGGCTAAGTGCTACCGCGTCGTACACTTATACTGACGCAGTCAACTTAGGAACAAACACAGCGGCCGGCCTTCAGCCTGAACATAGCGCGACGCTCGATCTCGCGGTGCGTCCAACCGATCGCGTTAATTTGGGCGTTGCGGTTACGTACAACGGCGAAGAAGAGCTCTTTGGCGTGATTGTGCAGGATTACGTGTTGGTCGATCTCAGAGCCGAATTTGCGATAGACGATCAAGTGGATATCTTCGGGCGTGTCGAGAACCTCACCGATACGGACTATCTCGATAACCCGAGCTTTGGAACCGCGCCTATCTCTGCATATGGCGGTGTGAAAGCGCGCTTTTGAGGGGCGAGGTGATGCGGGAGGCGTCGGCGTGAGCGGTTGGCTCGGTGGCGCCGGCCGCGGCGCGGTGTGGGCGCTTGTCGCGCTCGCCGCGGCGCCGGCGTTGTTGGGGTATGCGGCGGTGTGGGAGCCGCGGTCCGCAGCGCCGGCGGCGGCGCCGGAGCGGCCGCTTCGGATCGTCAGCCTCGATTATTGCGCTGATCAATACGTGTTGAGGTTGGTCGAGCCGGACCGCATTCTCGCGCTCTCTCCCGATGCGACGAAGCCGTTCTCCTATATGCGGGCGGCGGCGGTCGGCGTGCCGACGGTTCGGCCGGTCGCTGAGGATGTGTTGGCGCTCAAGCCGGATCTCGTGGTGCGCGCCTATGGCGGCGGCCCGAACGCCGCTTGGTTCTATGAGCGCGCCGGCGCGCCGGTGCTGCAAGTGGGCTGGGCGAGCGATATCGACAGCGCGGAGATCGGCTCGGTCGTCTCCGTGATCGCGGCGATGGCCGAAGGGCTCGGAGCGCAGGCGGAAGGCGCGGCGGTGATCGCGGAGTACCGCGCTCGCCTGGCCGCGCTCACGCCGCGGGCCCGCGCCGGCGCGGCGCTTTATCTCACGCCGAGCGGCGTGACCACCGGGCCGGGCTCTTTAGTGCATGAGATGATGACGGCGGCGGGCCTGACGAACTTCGAAACCGAGCCAGGGTGGCGGCCCTTGCCGTTGGAGCGGCTCGCTTACGAGCAGCCGGACGTGACCGCGGCCGCCTCCTTCGGGGCGGGCGCCCATGGGCGCGCCATATGGAGCGCGGCGCGGCATCCGGTGGCGCGCGCGCAGCTTGATGGGCCGGAGGTCGTGCCGCTCGAAGGGGCTTGGACAGCCTGCGGCGCCTGGTTCTTGATGGATGCGGTCGAAGCGTTGGCCGCGGGCGCGGCGACGGCCGCGGCGCGCCCGCGCGCGCAAGGGCCGGCGGCGGATCCGTGACCGCCGCCGAGGAGCGACGGGCCGGCGGCGCGGAGATCGGGGGGCGGGATCGCGCGCTGATCGCCGGCCTCAGCGCCGCGACGCTCGCCGCAGTCTTTTGCGCATGCCTTCTCGGCTCGACGCCGCTCGCGCCGAGCCGCGTGCTCGGCGCCTTTTTCGGCGTCGGCGCGCCCGGCGATCTCGTGGTGGTGTGGTCCATCCGATTGCCGCGCGCGGCGGCGGCGTTTTTGGTCGGCGCGGCGCTCGGGCTCAGCGGCGCGGCGCTGCAAGGCTTATTGCGCAATCCGCTCGCAGAACCCGGCGTGCTCGGCGTCTCCGCCTGCGCCTCGCTCGCGGCGACGCTGTCGCTTGCGTTCGGGATCGTGGCGTTCAGCCCTTGGGCGTTGCCGATCGCCGCCATTCTCGGCGCGCTCGCCGCCACCGGATTGATCGCCGCGGCGGCGCTGCGCACGGCGTCGGTGGTGACGTTGATCCTGATCGGCGTCGGTCTCTCCAGCTTCGCCGGCGCGGCGATGACATTGCTCTTGAACCTGGCGCCGAACCCGTTCTCCTTGGCGGATCTCGTGAATTGGATGCTCGGCTCGGTCGCCAATCGCAGCTTTGAGGACATTGCGCTCGCCGCGCCTTTCATGGCGCTCGGCGCGGCGCTGCTGATCGGTTCGGGCCGAGGGCTGTCCGCGCTCACGCTCGGCGAGGAGGCGGCGAGCGGCGTCGGCCTGGATCTGAAGCGGCAGCGGATCGTCACTGTGATCGGCGCCGGGCTGGCCACCGGCGCCGCGGTGGCGCTGGCCGGCGCGATCGGCTTCGTCGGCATCGTCGCGCCGCATCTGGTGCGGCCTTGGGTCGATCACGATCCGGCGCGCTCTCTTATTCCAGCGGCGCTGCTCGCCGGGCTGATCTTGGTGCTGGCGGATATCGGCGTGCGCCTGGCGCCGACCGCGCAAGAGCTGAAGCTGGGCGTCGTCGCCGCGTTGATCGGCGCGCCGGCCTTCGTTTGGATCGCCATGGCGCGGCGCGCGGCGTATGAGTGAGCGATGAGCGAACCTGCGTCACTCGAGGTCCGCGATCTCTCGCTTAACGCCGGCGCGGCGGCGCTGGTGCGCGGGGCGAGCTTTCGCCTGGGATCCGGCGCCTTCGTCGCGCTGCTCGGCCCGAACGGCGCCGGCAAGACCAGCCTGATCCGCGGCGCGCTTGGACTGATCAAACCGAGCGCGGGCTGGGCGCGGATCGATGGGCGCGAGGCGGCGACGCTGTCGCCGGCGCAGCGGGCGCGCCGCGTCGCCTATCTGCCGCAGCGCCGCCCGCTCGCCTGGCCGAACAGGGTTCGCGACGTCGTGGCGCTCGGCCGTTTCGCCCATGGCGCGGCGCTGGGTCGGCTTGGCGCGGCGGATGCGGCGGCGGTCGATCGCGCCATCGCCGCCTGCGGGCTGGCGGATCTGGCCGAGCGGCGCACCGACACGTTGTCCGGCGGCGAGCTGGCTCGGGTTCACAGCGCCCGCGTCTTCGCCAGCGGCGCGCCGCTCCTCATCGCCGATGAGCCGACGGCGGCGCTCGATCCGCGGCGCCAATTCGAGATCCTTGATCTGATCCGCAGCTTCACAGCGCAGGGCGGCGGCGCGCTGGTGGCGCTCCATGACGTGCCGCTCGCGGCGCGCTATGCGACGCGGATGATCTGGATGAAGGAGGGCCGGATCCTCGCGGATGGCCCGCCGGAGGAGACCGTGACGGCGGAGCGGCTGCGCGCGGTGTATGGCGTGCGCGCCCTGGTCGAGGAGGGGCGCATCACATTCTTGGGGGCCGCATGAGCGGCGCGCAAAAGCGCGCGCGGGCCTTGATGCTGCAGGGCGTGGGCTCGGATGTGGGCAAATCGTTGCTGACGGCGGCGTTCTGCCGCCTGGCGCGTCGGCGTGGGCTGTCGGTCGCGCCGTTCAAGCCGCAGAACATGTCGAACAACGCCGCCGCATGCCCGGGCGGCGGCGAGATCGGCCGCGCTCAAGCGCTGCAGGCCCAAGCCGCCGGCGCGCCGCCCGAGCCGGATATGAACCCGATCCTTCTCAAGCCAGAGACGGACCGCAGCGCCCAGCTGGTGGTGCAAGGGCGCGCGCGCGGCGCGATGGCCGCGCAGGCGTTCGGCTCGAACCGCGGGCCGCTGCTGGACGCGGTGATGGAGAGCTTCGAGCGCCTGGCCGCGGGGCGCGACCTGGTGCTTGTCGAAGGCGCCGGCAGTCCGGCGGAGATCAATCTGCGCGCCCACGACATCGCCAATATGGGCTTCGCGCGCCGCGCCGGAACGCCCGTCGTGCTGATCGGCGACATCGACAAGGGCGGCGTGATCGCGAGCCTCGTCGGGACGCAAGCGGTGCTCGATCCGAACGACGCGGCGATGATCCGCGGCTTTCTCGTGAACAAATTCCGCGGCGATCCGAGCCTGTTCGAGGGCGGTGTCGCCGCGATCGAGCGCCGCACGGGCTGGCCGCGCCTCGGCGTCGTGCCATGGCTCCGCGCCGCATCGCTGCTGCCCGCGGAGGATGCGGTCGCGCTGGAGGCGCCGCGCCGCGCTGGCCGAGGGGCGGTGAAGATCGCCGCGCCCATGCTGTCGCGCATGGCCAATTTCGATGACGCCGATCCGCTGCGGCTGGAGCCTGGCGTCGCCTTCGAATGGACGCCGCCGGGGCGGCCGCTGCCGCGGGATGCGGATGTGATCATCCTGTTCGGCTCCAAGTCCACAATAGGCGATCTCGCGTTTCTGCGCGCGCAGGGGTGGGATCACGACATCATCGCCCATGCGCGCGCCGGCGGCCGCGTGCTCGGGATCTGCGGCGGCTTTCAGATGCTGGGCGCGCGCATCCTCGATCCGCGGGGCGCCGACGGCGCCGCGGGCGCGGTCGAGGGGCTTGGGCTTCTCGCTGTGGAGACGGTGATGGCGGCGGAAAAGCGCGTCGCGCCGGTCTCAGCGCGTTGCGCGGTCAGCGGCGCGCCGATCACCGGCTATGAGATCCATCTCGGGCGCACCGTCGGCGCGGGCGCCGGCGCGCCCTTCGCTTGGATCGGCGACGCGCCGGACGGCGCGCGCAGCGCAGACGGTCGGATCGAAGGGACCTACCTTCACGGCGCCTTTGGCGGCGACGCGTTTCGGCGCATCTGGCTCGGCCGCATCGGCGCGAAGCCCGCCGCGGATTTCTCTTACAACGCGGCGGTTGAGATGGCGCTCGACGCGCTGGCGGACGGCGTCGCCGCCGCGGTGGATGTCGACGCGTTTCTGGCCTTGGCCGAGCCGCCGGGCTGGGCCCCTCGCTAGGCGCCGAGCGTCGGCGTCAGCCCTTCAGCTTTAGCGGCAGCCCGGCGGCGAGAAATTCCACATGCGCGCAGATCGCCGCGATCCTTTGGTTGAGGCGGCCTTGCGCGTCGCGAAACCGGCGTCCGAGCGGCGTCTCCGGCACAAGGCCAAGACCCACCTCGTTGGAGACGAGGATCAGCGGGCCGCGCGCCGCCGCCACCGCCTCTGCGAGCCGCGCTGCGGCGCTTTCGACGTCATGCTCGTAATGCATAAGATTTGAGAGCCAAAGCGTTAGGCAATCCACAAGACAGACGCGGCCGGGCGCTGTCTCCGCCGCGATGGCTGCGCTCAGAGCCAGCGGCGCGTCCAGCGTCGTCCAGCCGGCGCCGCGCTCGGCCTGATGGCGCGCGATGCGCGCGCGCATCTCCGCATCGAACGGCTCCGCGGTGGCGATGTAGCAGCGCGCCGGCGCCAGCGTCTCGGCCAGAGCCTGCGCGCGCGCGCTCTTGCCGGAGCGGGCGCCGCCGAGAATGAAATACGTCTCCATGGCGTGAGGGCTGGCGCCAAGGGCGCGCGCCGTCAATCGATGCGCGGGCGAAGACGCGTGCGACTTTGAGGGCGACAGCGCGCGCGAGGGCGCGCCGCCTTAGCTCGGCGTCTCAGCCGCGCCG
>JBCBCG010000101.1:0-15099 GCA_038530925.1 Pseudomonadota bacterium | reverse complement strand
GTGAAGGAGAGGCCATCCTCGCCCGGCATCATCACATCAACCACCAGAAGATCGAACGCCAGCATGCGCTCCAGCACCAGACGAAAGCCCGCCACAGCATCCGGCCCCGCCTCGCGATAGGCGCGCCGCACCCGCGCGCGCTGCGCCTCCGCCAAGCGGCGCTCCAGCGCGGCGCCCTCCTTGGTCAGCGCTAGAACGCGCATCCGCCGATCTTTCTCGCCCACCCGGCTTTCGACAAGCCCTTTCTCGATGAGTTCGCGCAAGACGCGGTTCAGGCTCTGCTTCGTGATCCCGAGGATCTCCATCAAGCCCGTGACCGTCAGACCAGGTCGGCTGGCGATGAAGTGCAGCGCCCGGTGATGCGCCCGCCAGAAGCCGACGCTCTTCAGGATCTCGTCGGCGTCGCTGGTGAAGGCGCGATAGGCGAAGAACATCAGCTCCGCGCCCTGGCGCAGCTGGTCGTCAGTGAGAAACAGCAGCCTTTCGCCGCCCTGAGCCCTCCGGCCGTTTTCGCTCGTCGATCGCATGCCGCTCCTCTTTCACCGCCGATAGGACGCGCCGGCGCGCGCCGCCTGCGCAATTTATGTCAGCCTTGTTGACATAAGGCCAGAGCAGAATTACTGCAGCCCCATGGCGAGCGACCATTTCTTTCGAATCAGCGCCGCCTCACGCAACATTTGCGCAAATGCGCTCAGAGATGGGAGATGGCGATGGCGGGCCCGCCCTATGATGATCGGGATGGCTGGATCTGGCTGGATGGCGAGTGGACGCCGTGGCGCGAGGCCAAGCTGCATGTGCTCAGCCATGCGCTCCACTACGCCTCGAGCGTCTTTGAGGGCGAGAGAGCCTATAACGGCGTCATCTTCGAGAGCCGCAAACACTCCGAACGGCTGCAGGCCTCGGCGACCGCGCTCGGCTTCTCGCTGCCGATCGGGCTCGACCAGCTCGACCAGATCAAGCAAGAGGCGGTGGCGAAGAACGGGCTGACCGACGCCTATATTCGGCCTGTGGCTTGGCGCGGCTCGGAGATGATGGGCGTCTCAGCGCAAGACAACACAATCCATTTGGCCGTCGCCGCCTGGCATTGGGGCGCCTATTACGGCGACGCGCGCGAAGTAGGCGCAAAACTTGATTTGGCGACATGGCGGCGCCCTGCGCCGGATACGATCCCTTGCAACACCAAAGCGGCGGGTCTTTACATGATCTGCACGCTTTCCAAACATGAGGCGGAGCGCAAAGGCTATTCGGATGCGATGATGCTGGATTATCGCGGTTATGTCGCGGAGGCGACCGGCGCCAATATTTTCTTTGTGAAAGACGGCGCGGTCCATACGCCAACGCCGGATTGCTTTCTGAACGGCATCACGCGGCAAACGGTCATCCGCTTGATCCAAGAGCGCGGCGTCGAACTGATCGAGCGGCATATCGAGCCGGCCGAGCTTGAGAGCTTCGAGCAGTGCTTCCTCACCGGCACCGCGGCGGAGGTGACGCCGGTCTCAGAGATCGGACCCTACAGCTTCGAGGTCGGCGCGTTGACGCGCGATCTTGCGGAGGCGTACCACCGCTTAGTGCGCGGCGGGTAGCGAGGCGGCGATGGCGAGGCGCGAGCGACACCAACCTATCGCGCGGCGCGCCGCGCGTTTCGGCGCAGCGCTCCTTCTGCTCGCGAGCGCGCCTTCGGCGGCGCTGCCGCAATCCGCGCCCGGCGGCCGAGAGAGCTTCGCGGCCTTCACCGCCGAGTTGAACGATCCAGGCGCGCAATTCGTCGTGGTGAGCAGTCATTTTCGTCATCAGGTCAGCTGCGCCAGCCAAGGCTGCGTGCTGATGGGCCCGACGGAGGATCAGGACGCCTGCGAAGAATGGGCCTCGCATTACAACCGCATCGACCCGTTCGATCATGCGCGCTGCGTCGTCTCCACGGAGTACGACGCGATCCGCTATCGCTAAGCCCGGCGACGCAAAACCGCGCGCCGCCGCGCGTCGAGAGCGCTCTTTACGAGAACATCGCCGCGGTCGCATCCCGGTACCAGAGAGCGGCGGCGAGCGCGTTCTCCAGGCGCTCGGAGGCGTCTTCCTCCAGCGCGCTTGACGCTTCGCTGCGCAAGGCGAGCGCGCCGGCCTCGATCGCATAGGTTCGGCGCGCCTCGATCGCGTCTTGGCGCTCGAGAAAGCTCCAGCTCGTCTCCTCCAAAGCGGGCGCGGCCTCTTCAGCGCCGCCCAGCTCGCGGCGGATCGCCCAGGCGGCGCGGCGCGCTTGAAGCGCGGCGGAGGCGGCGGATTTCGGCATCGGCTCCATTCTCGCCGCATCGCCGATCACGAACACGCGCGCGTCGATCTGAGAGCGCATCGTCTCAGGCGAGACCGGCGCCCAGCCGCCCGCATCGGTCAATCCCGCGCGCATCGCGACGGCGCCCGCCTGTTGCGGCGGGATGATGCAGGCCGCGTCGACGCGGATCGCATCGCCCGCGCCGGTGGTCGCCGTTCCGGCCGCCGCATCCACCGAAATCACGCCGCCGCCGGTAAGCGACGCCGCGGACCACTCCACGACGCCCGGAAAATACCGCTCCCAAGACGCGGTGAAGAGCGCCTGCCCCTCGAACGCGTCCTTCGCGTCCAAGATCAGCACCTTCGCCGTCGGGTTCGTCCGAGAGAGATGCAGCGCCGCCATGGACGCCCGCTCATAGGGCGCCGGCGGGCTGCGATAGGGATTGGGCGGCGCGGCGATCAGGAACACGCCGCCTTCCGGCAACGCTTTGAGCCGCTTTTTGAGAAGAAAGGTTTGGTAGCCGGCCTCGTAACCATGGGGCATCGCCGCCTGCGCCACAGCGCCATAGCCTTCAATCGCGTCGGTTTGAAGCGAGACGCCGGGCGCGAGGATGAGCCGGTCGTAAGGCAGCCGCGCCCCGCTGGCGAGCCGCGCTTGACGCTGGTCGCGATCGATGTCGACGGCGCGATCGATGACCAGCCGCACGCCGTAACGCTGCGCGAGCGCGTCATAGCGATGGGTGAGCGATCGCAGCGAGCGAAACCCGGCCAGATAGAGATTGGAGAAAAAGCAACTCGTGTAGGCCTCGCGATCGGCGACCAGCGTCACTTGGGCGCCCGGCGCGTCCCGCGCCAAACGGCGGGCCGCCGTCGCGCCCGCGGCGCCGCCGCCGACCACCACGATCCGCGCTTGAGCCTGAGCCTGAGCCAGCGCCGGCGCCGCGAGCGCGCTGGCGGCGGCGATCGCGCCGAGCGTGAAACGCCGCCGATCGAAACCGGCCGACGCCTCCGCCCGCGCCGCCTTGTCGGCGAGCGAAAAACCCCTCTCGCGCCGCATCCGCGTCGCTCCCTGTCCCATTCCAGCGCAAGGAAGACCCGCGGCGACGCGTGATCTCCCGTTCTGATCTCTCGGCCCCGCACGGCTGGCTTAACACGCCGCGCGCCGACGCGCCAAAACCGCCCGCGACGCGCCGCTGTGGAAAATACTTGCAGCGAAAGACCGGCTTGCTCACATTCTAGGATAAAGCGCGTCGGGCTTACGGGTCGCGGCGGCGAACAGCAAGAAAGGCGAGCGCCATAGCTACGTTAAATAATCCGAACGCGGACAGCGCTTTAGCGACCAAAGCGGCGGAGTATGACGCGGCGGAGCCGGATATGGGAGACGGCGAGGCGACCCGATCGACCAGCGTTGACAGCGCTTCCGGTCGGGCTGGCGACGGCGGCGACGCGGATGTGGAGGCGAAGCTCGCCGACATTCTGGAGCTGCTCGACGATGAAAAAGCCATCGACGTGATGTCGATCGATCTCCGCGGCAAATCCGCCTTCGCCGACTTTATGGTGATCGCGTCCGGCCGCTCGACGCGTCATGTCGGCGCGATCTGCGATAAGCTGATCGAAGCGCTGAAAGAGCGGGGCGGGCCGCGGCCGCGCGCAGAGGGCGTCGAGAACGGCGACTGGGCTCTGATCGACGCCTCGGACGTCGTGATCCATGTGTTCCGGCCCGAGGTTCGCGAATTCTACGCGCTTGAAAAAATGTGGGCGCCGGCGCCGATCACCGGCGGCGAGAGCGCTGATTAGCCCGCCGGCGCGGCGTCGCCGCGGCGCGGCTGAGCGCGCGCCCAGGCGATGAAGCTGACCCTGGCGGCGATCGGCCGCTTGTCCAAGGGCCCCGAGGCGGAGCTCTGCGCGAAGATGGCGGCGCGCGTCGACGCTTTCGCCCGCGTGACGCGGCTTGGACCGATCGATCTGAAAGCCATCGAACCGAAAGCCGCCGATCGCGGACCGCATGGCGAAGCGGTTCTGCTGCGCCGGGCTGTCGCGGAGTGCGACAGGCTTGCGGCGTTCGATGAGCGCGGCCAGGCGCTCTCGAGCAGCGCCTTCGCCTCGAACCTCGAGCGCTGGCGCGATGGCGGCGCGGCGCGGCTCGGGCTTGTGATCGGCGGAGCGGACGGGCTCGACCCGGCGCTTCGAGGCGAAGCGGATCTCGTGATCAGCTTCGGCGCGATGACCTGGCCGCACGCCTTGGCGCGCGTCATGGCGCTGGAGCAGATCTACCGCGCCGCGACCATTTTGGCGGGCCACCCTTATCATCGGGAGGGCTGACGGGCGGATGTTGTGGCGCCAACGCGTCCCCAAACGGTTCCGCGCGCCGCGTCGGCGCCGCATCCCCTCGTCGTCAATCGGCTGTTAAGCCGCCCTCGATCTAACGAGGGATCGAGCGCGTCGCCGCCGGCGCCGCCTCGAAAGCGCGGGAGGCGAAGAGATGAGCCAGCGAGAAGAGGGCGCGGCGCCGAAGCGCGGACCGGTGGCGCTGTGCGTGCTGGATGGCTGGGGCCTGCGCGAGGCGGCCGAGGGCAACGCGGTCGCGCTGGCGCGCACGCCGGTCTACGACAGTTTGCGCGATCAGACGCCGATGGCGAGCCTCAAGACCAGCGGCCAGGATGTGGGCCTGCCGGACGGTCAGATGGGCAATTCCGAGGTCGGCCATATGAACCTGGGCGCTGGGCGCGTCGTTTGGATGGATTTGCCGAAGATCGACAAGGCGATCGCGGAGGACGCCTTCGCCGGCCGCGAAGCCTTCGCCGCGTTTCGCGCGGCGCTGCGCGCGGGCGGCGGCGCGGCGCATCTGATGGGCTTGATGTCGCCCGGCGGCGTGCATGCGCATCAGCGCCATATCGCGGCGGCGGCGCGGGCTCTGGCGGCGGACGGCGTTCCCGTGCGACTGCATCTGTTCCTCGATGGCCGCGATGTCGGCCCGAGCACCGCGCCCGAGCATTGGCGCGCCTTCTCGCAAGAGATCGAGGGGCTGCCGAACGTCACCGTCGCCACCGTCTCTGGGCGTTTTTACGCGATGGACCGCGACAAACGGTGGGAGCGGGTGGCGGCGGCGCATCGCGCGATCACGCTTGGCGCCGGCCATGGCGGGCCGGCGGCGGCGGATCCGGCGGCGGCGATCGCGCAAGCGGCGGCGGCCGGCGAGACGGATGAGTTCGTCACGCCGACGGTGATCGGCGATTACGCCGGCGTCGCGGCGGGAGACGGGCTCTTCATGGCGAATTTCCGCGCCGACCGCGCGCGGGAGATCCTCACCGCGCTGCTCGATCCTGGGTTCGACGGCTTCGAGCGGGCGGCCGCGCCGGCATTCGGCCCGCGGCTCGGCATGGTCTCCTACTCCGACGCGCTCGACCCGCTGATCCCGACTCTGTTCCCGGCGGAGACGATCGAGAACGGGCTCGGCGCCTGGGCGGCGGCGCATGGCCTGCGGCAGCTCCGCCTCGCCGAGACCGAGAAATATCCGCATGTGACTTTCTTCTTCAATGGCGGCGTCGAGACGCCGAGCGAGGGCGAGCGGCGGCATATGGCGCCGAGCCCGAAGGTGAGGACGTATGATCTCGCGCCGGAGATGGCGGCCGCGGAGGTGTCGGCGACGCTGAACGCGGCGATCGCCGCGGGCGAAGACGATCTCATCATCGTCAATTTCGCCAATCCCGACATGGTGGGCCACACTGGTTCGCTGGAGGCGGCGATCACGGCGGTCGAACGGGTCGACCGCGCGGTTGGCGAGGCGTGGGCGGCGCTTGAGGCCGCGGGAGGCGCGATGCTGGTGACCGCGGATCATGGCAATTGCGAGCTGATGATCGATCCGGAGACCGGCGGGCCGCATACGGCGCACACCACGCATCCTGTTCCCATCGCGTTGATCGACGCGCGGCCGGGCGAGGCGGGGCGTTGGGCGCTGGCCGAGGGCGGGCGGCTCGCCGATGTCGCGCCGACGCTGCTCGCGCTGCTCGGGCTGGCGCAGCCGGCGGAGATGACGGGTCGATCGCTGCTGATCGCCAAGGCGGAGACGCGCGGTGCGGGAGAGAGCGCCGCGTGAGCGCGAGGCGGCCCATACCCTCCGCGGCGCCACCGGCCTTCTCGCCCGTGGCCTGGGCGCGCGCCTGCGCGATC
Organism: Pseudomonadota bacterium; assembly: GCA_038530925.1. GTDB lineage: Bacteria > Pseudomonadota > Alphaproteobacteria > Rhodobacterales > Rhodobacteraceae > JALEGB01. The sequence continues at coordinate 8,664 of JBCBCG010000101.1, read as the reverse complement.
GCCTGTGCGATCGCGGCCTCGCCGGAGGGCGCGGCGGCGCGGGCCGAAACCGACGCGCCGGCGTCCGCCGCGCCCGCTGATCCGACTGTAGACGCCGAAAGCCAAGCGCGGCGGCTCGACGCCGACGCGGCCGAGGCCAGGCGCGTCGCCGCCAAAGCCGAGGAGACCGCGGCCGCGCGCGCCCTGCGCGTCGCCGAGCAAGAGGCTTCGCTCGGCCGGCTCGGCGTGAGCATCGTCGCGCGTGAGCGGCGCCTCGCCGAAGCCCGCGCCGCTTTGACCGAGCGGCTCGGCGCGGTCGCCTCGGCGCAAGTGCGTCTCGCCGCCTCGCGCAAACGCACCGCGAAGCTGGCCGCGGCCGTGCAACGCGCCGCGCGCGAACCGGCGCCGGCGCTCCTGGCGCATCCCGACCGACCGCTCGATGCGGCGCGGAGCGCGATGTTGATGCGGCGGCTCGCCGCGGCGCTGCGCCGTCAACGCGCGCAAGAGGGCGAGGACGCGGCGGAACGGCGCGTCGCCGTCGCCGCGGCGCGCGAGGTGGAGACGGCGATCCTCTCCGATCTTGAAGCCGCGCGCGCGGAAGAGGCGGAGGTGACGCGCCTTCGCGATCTCTTGGCGCGAGAGCGCGCCGACGCCTTGGCCGAGGCGGCGCGCGCGGCGGCCGCGGCGGCGCGCATCGCGGAGGAGGCGGGCTCGCTCCGCGCCTTAGCCAGCGCCGCGCTTGCGGCGCGCGAGGAGGAGGCGCAGCGCGAGGAAAGCCGGCGCCGGGCGGAACGCGCGGCCATCGAGCGCGCCTTGGCCCGCGCGGGCCGCGCCCGAGAAACGCTTGCGCTCGCGGCGCCGGAGCGCGGAGAGGAGCGCGCTCGCGCGCCGCGCGATCCGACGCCAGACGCGCCTCAAGCGCCGAAGCGGCCTGCGCCCGCCAAGTCCGCGCCGTTCGCTGAGTCGCGAGGCGCGCTTTATTGGCCCGCGGCCGGCGATGTCCGCCGCCCGCAAGTCAAATCGCCGCAGCGAATCGCATTGATCACGGAACCTCACGCCCGCGTGATCGCGCCGTGGAGCGGTGAAATCGTCTTCGCCGGCGTGTTTCAGGGACAAGGCGTCGTCATGATTGAGCCGCAGAAAAACTACTCTATTCTCTTAGCGGGTCTGGCGGCGATCGAAGTGACGACCGGACGGCGGGTCGTCGCGGGAGAGCCGCTGGGGCGAATGGGCGGCGAACGCCCCAGCGTCTCGCCGTTTCGTCTGTTTGAACAGGCCGAGGAGCCGCGGCGCGAAGAACGGCTGGACATCGAGATCACGAAGGATCGAAAATTGCTGGACCCGACCCCATGGTTTCGGCCAGCGACGGAAAGGATAAGCGGTCTATGAAGAAAGTTATGGTTGCCGCCGCCCTCGGCGCGGGCATCGGCTTCGGCGGAGCGGCGCTGTTGACCGCGCCCACCGGCGTCTCCTCGTCCGCCATGGCGCAGTCGAGCAGCGCCAAGGACACGTATGAGTTGCTCGGCTTGCTCGGCGACATTCTGGACCGCGTTGAGAAATCCTATGTCGAGGAAGCCGACAACGAGAAGCTTGTCGAAGCCGCGATCAACGGCATGCTCGCCTCGCTCGATCCGCATTCCGGCTATCTGCCGCCGGAGCATTTCACGGAAATGCAGCAGGAGACGCAGGGCAAATTCGGTGGGCTCGGCATCGAAGTGACGATGGAGGACGGCTTTGTCAAAGTCGTCACGCCGATCGACGATACGCCGGCCGCGCGCGCGGGCGTTCAGTCGGGCGATTTCATCACCCATCTCGACGGCGAAGCGGTGCTGGGCATGACGTTGGGCGACGCGGTCGACCGCATGCGCGGCGCGCCTGGCGAGCCGATCACGATCACGGTGGCCCGCGAGGGACTGGATGAGCCGCTGCAGATCGAGATCGTCCGCGATGAGATCACAGTGCTTCCGGTCCGCGCGCGTCTGGAAGGCGAGATCGGCGTGGTGCGGATCACGAAGTTCAACCGCAACACCTCTTCCGATCTGACCGAGAAGATCGCCGAGCTGAAGACCGAGCTCGACGGCGAAATGAAGGGGATCGTGCTCGATCTGCGGAACAACCCGGGCGGGGTGCTGCAAGAGGCGATCGCGGTGTCCGACGCGTTCCTTGAGAAAGGCTCGATCGTCTCGACGCGCGGGCGCGATCTCGATCAGGCGGAGCATTATAACGCGACGCCCGGCGATCTGGCTGGCGGGCTGCCGATGGTGGTCTTGATCAACAACGGCTCGGCGTCCGCGTCAGAAATCGTCGCCGGGGCGCTCCAGGATCATCGCCGCGCCATCGTGGTCGGCACCAAAAGCTTCGGCAAAGGCTCGGTGCAGACTGTTGTCGGCCTGCGCAACGGCGCAGGAATCAAGTTGACGACCTCGCGCTATTACACGCCGTCCGGCCGCTCGATCCAGGCGCTAGGCATCGATCCGGACATCGTCGTCGAACAGCTGACGGTCGAAACGCCGGAGACGCCGGAACGCCCGCGGCGCAATGAGAACTCTTTGCGCGGACATCTCGACAACGACACCGAAGAGAACGCCAGCGATGGCGACGCAGAGGGCGCGGAAGGCGCGACGCGCGCCACGTTGCGCGGCGAGGATTACCAGCTCTCCTATGCGCTGGATCTCCTCGACGGCGTCGCCGCGATCACCGCGTTGAAAGAGTGATCTAAGCTCGCCCACCGGGTTGAAATCAAAACCGGGCGCCCGCTGGGCGTCCGGTTTTTTTCGCGCCGCAAGGGCGTTATTCAAGCGCGCCGGGCAGCGAGAGATCGCCCGACGCCACATCGAAGACGTCGGTCACGCAGAGCAGCGGCGCGTGGATGTTCGCGTTCACTTTCAGCGCCGAGGTGACGCCGTCATATTTCGCGCCGATGAGCGCTTCCGCGTCGGCGAAGGGCGCGTTGATCGTGACCTCCGGCCCATTGAACAGCGGCGTGTAGCCCGGACTGTCGATGAAGATCGGCAACCCTGGCCATGTCGCCGGCATCGTCGGCTCCGCGCCCTCTGGGACATCCCTGACGCCGAGCGCGCCGGGGCCGCATGTCTCCGTCGGCGTCAAAACCACCCAATGGCTGTGCCAAAGAGCGCCGTCATTCGACGGGTCGCCGTCTCGGTTCTCATCAAAAAGCGGCGTGTCGTCGAAGTCTGGATGGCTCGTCGCGGCGAGCGCAAGGATGCCGGTTTCGGCTTCAAAGCCGACGGATGAGGGATCGAGCGAGGTCGGCCAAACATACGCGTAGACCGGGGCGCCGCCGAGCGCGCCCACGGGATCCGGCGTCACCTCGCCGGCGCCGCCGCGCGTCGTCATATGGAACGTCAGCGTCCGGCCGGTGCGATGGATATGAGCCGCAAGGATATCGAAAGACGCCGTCTTCGTCGTATCGGCATCCGAAAGGACGGCGCCTGGCTGGTGGGGGGCGTGTCCGGAATCGGCGAGCGCCAAGCCACTCGCTAACAGCGAGATCGCCGCGGCGAGCAAAGGTGTCTTCATAGCGTAGCTCCTCAAAGGGGTTGATCGAGGCTTTATAGTAGCGAGTCGCTATAATTGTAAAGCGATTTCGAGTCGCTATGTTTAGAGCTATGTCTGATGAACCGCGCACCGCGATCCGCGACCTGATTGATCGGCTCGGCCGCCTCTCCGCGGCGGAGGAATGGGCCCATCGGCTAAACCCGGCGCAGCGCGCTGCGCTCGCCTATCTCGGCCGCGCGAACCAGGTGTCGCGCGCGCCGTCGCATGTGGCCGAGTTTCTGGCCACGACGCGCGGCACAGCCTCTCAGACGCTCAAAACGCTGGAACGCAAAGGCTTTATCAAAGCGGAGCGATCGGCCGCCGACCGGCGCAGCATCCGCTACGACGTCACCAGGGAGGGCTCAGAGGCGCTGCGATTGACGGATGAGCTCGATGCGGCGATCGCGGCGCTGGCGCCGGACGCCGCCCGTTCGCTCGAAGCAGGGTTATTTCTGGTCGCGCGCGCGGCGTTAACGCGTCGGAACCAACGGTCCTTCGGCGTGTGCCGAAGTTGCCGCCACCACCGCGCGACCGAAACCGGCGGCTTTTGCGAATTGCTGAACGTCGCTCTCAGCCTGGAAGACGCGAGCCAGCTGTGTCACGAGCATGCGCAGCTGTGATGGCCGTCACGCTTAAGCGCCAACGGACCCAACGCGCGCCACGATAAAGGAATAATCTTACGGCCCTGGAACGCGATGAAAGCGCGAAACCAAATGCGCGTCGCAATTGGTCGGAGTAGCAAGATTCGAACTTGCGGCCCCTGCCTCCCGAAGACAGTGCTCTACCAGGCTGAGCTATACTCCGACGAACCGGTGAGTTAGCGAAGGCGAGGCGGACGCGCAAGGGGGAAGGCCCGCGACTGATGGTTGCTGCGCCGGCCATCGCTCGGGACGAGTTCCGGACCGATCGCATCCACCATCTTGAAAGGGGCGCCGAGCCAGGGTAAACCGCGGCTCCTCGTTGGGGCGTAGCCAAGCGGTAAGGCAGCGGTTTTTGGTACCGCCATGCGCTGGTTCGAATCCAGCCGCCCCAGCCACTCTTTCATAATTCGAGCGCTTCGCCGGACGCGGCGGCCGCCCAGTCTCGCAAGCCGGCCTCGCAATCCAGTCTCGCAAGGTGGCGGCGCATCCGCCCTTCGCCTCGCCGCCGCGATCGGGTAAACCGCTCTTTCACGGCTGCGCCGAAGAGCCGCGGCGCGGGACGCGCGCCCGCCGCCGCCCACCGGCGCCCCGCAGAGCGGTCTTTTGACCGTCAGGCCGCGAAACACGGGATCTGGAACCGAATGCGCAGAAGCGAGATCATCAGCCTTTGCGCGCTCGCGGCGATCGGCGTCGCGGCGCTGAGCGTCGGGCGCTACGCCGCGGTTAAGGCCGAGAGCGAGATGATGGTCGCCGCGCAAGACGAGCTCGACAGCATCGGCTTCAGCGACCTGGCGCTTGAGGCGGACGGCCATGTGCTCGCCGTCTCCGGCCGCGTGCGCTCGGCGGCGGAGCGCGAGGCGGTGATGGACCGGCTCGCCGGCGCCCAAGGGGTCGAGACGCTGTATGACAACATCGTCGTGGTCGCGCCTTTGGTCGATCTGCGGCCTGCGATCATGATCCTGCATAAGGATGATGAAGCGCTGACGCTGACGGGCGATGCGCCGAACGCCGAGGCGCGGGATCTTCTCGGCGCGCGGGCGGAACTCGCCAATGCCGGGCTGCGCTTCAGCAATCTCATGAAGGCGCAGGACCGGCGACCATCGGAGACTTGGTTCACCGCGGCGGAAGCCGCGATCGACGCGGTCTCGGCGCTCCGCATCGGCCGCGTCGCGGTGGAGCGTGAGCGCATCCGTCTGACGGGCGCCGTCTCCGATCCGGAGGTCGCGGCGAGCGCGGAGGCGACGCTGCGCCGCCGGCTCGACAGCTCGATCGCGCTTGAGATCGACATCAACGCGCCGCCGCCTTTGCTTTCGCCCTATCGCTTCGCCGCGCGGAAAACCGAAGCGCAAGGCCTGCGTCTGATCGCCTGCGCCGCGCCGAACGCCGCGCAGCGATCGGTGATCCTGGGCGCTGTGATCCGGCCCGGCGCGGAGCGCGACCGCGCGCGCCCGAGCTGCGCGCTCGCCAATGGCGCGCCGAACGAAGCCTGGGCCGCGGCCGTCACCAGGGCGCTGCGCGCGCTCGATCCCCTGCAGGAAGGCGAGATCGAGATCTCCGATGATCGCGTGCGCATCACCGGCTTCACGCCGGACGGCGTCGATGTGGCGGCGGCTCGCCGCGCCGCCGAGCGCGATTGGCCCGATCTTTACGCCGTCTCGATCGATGTGCGCGAGACGCTTCCCGTGGTCTCGCCCTTCGCCATGCGCGCGGTGAAACAGCCCGGCGACGCCAAGCTCAGCGGCCATGCGCCGAGCCTTGAGCGCGCCGAAGCCTGGGCCGTGGCGCTCGACGCGAGCAACGCGCTCGAACTCGGCCGCGGCGCGCCGCCGGGTTGGATCGAGGCGGCGAATGCGGGGGTGGCCGAGCTCGCCGACCTGCAAGTGGGAACGCTGTCGCTTACGGGGCGCGAGGTTCGGCTCTCGGCGCCGGGCGACGCGTCGATCCGCGCGCAGCTGCGCGATCGCCTGCGCGCGGCGCTGCCGGCGGGATTTCGCTTGGAGGTGCGCGAGGCGCGCTCGCCGCGCAGCATGGGCCAGGCCGTGGTGGCGGCGGTCGACTCAGAGACGCTCGACCGCTCAAGCTTCGGCTTGCTGGCGCGGCGGGCGGCGGATGGTTCAGTGAGCCTTGGCGGCGTGGTGGGCGATCTCACTTTGCGCTCGGTGGTGCTCGCTTACGCCAAAGCCCAGCTCGGCGGCGCGGATCTGAGCGACGCGATGCGCCTCGCCGACGGCGCGCCGCCCGCGGGCTGGCAGCGCGCGGTCTTCGCTGGTCTCGACGCGTTGGGCGAGCTGGAGAGCGGCGAATTGGCCGCGGAGCCGGGCGCGCTCTATCTGCGCGGCGCGGCGTCCTCCGCCGATGCGGTGCGTCGGGCGCTCGCGGCGCTTGAGGACAAAACGCCTGAAGAATTCGCGCGGTTCTCGAAGCTGCGCGTGGCCGAGCATCTCGATCCGGCGGTGGCGGCGCTTCGCGGCGCCGGCCCGCCGCTGGAGGCGGCCGCGTGCGCCGCCGCGCTGAACGAGATCACGCAAGAAGACCCGATCCGCTTCGCGACCGGCAGCGCCAGCATCAACCGAGAGAGCGACACCGCGCTCGACGCGCTCGCGAATGTGCTCAACCGCTGCCCGGAGAAGCGATTCGAAATCGGCGGGCATACGGACAGCTCCGGCGGCGAAGCGGACAATCTGGCGCTGAGCCAGCGCCGCGCCGCCGCCGTCAGGCTCTCCCTCGCGGTGCGCGGCGTCGCCCGTGATCGCCTGACCGCTGAAGGTTATGGCGAAAGCCGGCCCATCGCCGACAATAGCGCCGCTGAAGGTCGGGCGAAAAACCGCCGCATCGAATTTAAGTTGCTATAACAACCTCTTCTATGGCTGATTTACACCGCCGGTTAACGCTGCGGCGCGCAAATGCTGCAGCGGCCTTATCGCAAGTTGATGGCTAGGCCGCTGAATTTGAAGGATAATGGGGCGCTGCGTCACTGTTGAGCAGCCGCAGCGCTCAGGGAGGCCGCCGCAATCTGAGGTTGGTCTCCTCGCCCGGCGTGAGCGGAAAAGACGAGCGCGCTTGGGAAGGCGCGCGGTGTTCAAGAGCGCTTCCGCCAAGAAGCCTCGGGGGAGTTCGAATGATGGGTCAGCTGCCGGCTGCGGCCGAGGCGTTGGCGACGGATCGCGTCGCTTTGGCGTTTTTCGGAGCGCCGTATTGGATTTGGCTTCTCGTCGGCTTCTGCCTCGGCGCTTTGACGCTCTGGACCTATTGGCGCTGTTACATCGATGAGGCCCGGCGCGATCCGTCCTTGATCGGGTTCTGGCCTCAGCTTCCGGCGCCGCGCGGGCGCTACGACGCGGCCGCGACGCCGCCGCCGGGCGCGGCGCTGCGGGAAGCCGCCGACGGCGCGTTCGAGCCCCCAGCGCCGCCGCCGGCGCCGGTGGAGAGCGGGCGTGACGAGACGGCGCTGCGGTATCGCAACTGGGCGCTCGAGACCCGGCTGCGCCAAGCGCTCGACGCCGCGGCGGAGGACGCGCCTCTCGATGTGGCGGCGCTCTCTCAGGGCCTTGAGGATGTGCTGCTCAGCGGCGTCGCGCCGGGAGAGGACGGCGCCCCGCCTGAAGAGATCTCGCTCCTCAAGCACCGCATTTGGGTGTTGGAGGGCCGCCTCGCCGCCGAGGAGGCCGGCCTCGCGCCGCCGCCGCAGGCTTTTGACGCGCATGACGGCGCCGCGGCGCAGGCGGCGCCGGGCGCCGCGGCGGACGACGCCTTGCGCGCGCGCCTGGCCGAACGCCTGCTCGTCGCTAGTCGGCTCGGCGATTGGCGCCTGGTCGGCCGTGTCGAACGCGAACTCGCCGAAGGGATCGATCCAGAGCCCGACGCAGGATCGGACGCCGCCGCGCTGTTGACGCGCCTCTCCGAGCTCGAGGCGGAGCGTGATCATCTGACGGATGTCGCCTCAGGGCTGCGCTATCGCCGCTGGCTGCTGTCGCGCCGCCTGGGCGACGCGGTCGAGGCGGCGCAGCGCGGCGACGACCTCGCCGCGGAGGCGCTGATCGCCGATCTTAATCGCGACGGCGAAAGCCCGAGATACGGCGCGCTGGGCGAAAACGCCTTTCTCCTGGCGCGTCCGGCGGCGCTGGCGCCGCTGCCGCCGGCGGATCGCTCGGCGGATGTGGACGCGCTGTCGCGCCGCGCCGCGACGCTGGAGGCGGCGCTGCGGCGCGAGCGCGCGGGCGCTGAAGCGGGCGCGCGCGCATCGGCCGCAGCCGAAGCGGCGTCTTTGCGCTACCGGCTCTGGCTCGCCCAAGCCGAACTGCGCCGCGCCGCGCCTGTGACGGTGGCGACCGCGCCGCCTCCCGACGCGGCGGCGCTGGCGGCGGCGCAAGCGGAGGCGGCGCGGCTGCGTCAGGCGCTTGTCGAATCCGAAGCCTCGCTGCATGCGGCGCGTGGAGACGCCGACGGAGAGAGAGCGGCGCTGCGCCAGCGCGCGGCCGGTCTCGAC
>JBCBCG010000100.1:0-15146 GCA_038530925.1 Pseudomonadota bacterium | reverse complement strand
CGCAGCCGGGACTTTGGAAGGCCGCCGCGCCTTGATCCTTATGACGAAACGGCTCGGCGAAGGGCGCGACGTTCCAAAAAACGAAAGGGCGGAGACGGCGCCCAGCACGCCGAAAAAGGGGGCTCGGAACGCCATATCGCGGCGCCATGCGCCGAGCGCAGCCGCATTGGACTGAGGCGTTGGACCGAGGCGTTGGACCGAGGCGTTGGACCGAGGCGTCGCACAGCGTCGCGCCAGCCGCCTCGAGCCCGTATCGAGCCGTTCCCGGCGCCGCGCTCTCCATCCGCTCGCGAACGCCGCGGCGGCCCTCGATGGGCCAAAGCGGCGTTCCTCCCGTCACTCGCCAGCATCGCTTTCGAGATCGCGGCGCACCCTTTCCTGGTCGAGCAGCCGACGCGTCTCGTCCATGCGATCGAAGCTCTCATCGAGGCGGAAGCGCAGCTCGGGCGCGAATTTCAGCGTCACCGCGCGGCTGACCAGTTTGCGGAGCGCGCCGCGGTTGCGCGCCAGCGCCTCCAGCGCCTCGTCTTCCTCGCGCCCGCCGAGCGGCGTGACATAGACGGTCGCCTGACGCAGATCCGCGCTCGCCCGCACCTCCGTCACCGTGATCGAGTGGCGGCCAAGCTCCGGATCATGGGTCTCGCCGCGCATTAGGATCTCCGAGAGCGCGCGGCGCAGCATCTCGCCGACGCGTTGCTGACGCTGGCTTTGCGCGCCGAGCCCGGCGGCGCTCGGATAGGGATCGGCCGGGCTCGGGCTCGCCTGTCCGTTCCGGCGCGGTCTCCGTTTCGCCATTTCGCTCACCTTCTTCGTCCGCCGGCGGCGTCATGAGCCGAGAGACAGGCCCCAAAATGCGAGACGCCGTCCCCGCGGCGCGGAAACGGCGTCTCGGCCCGCCTCTCGCCCCTTACAGAGTCCGCGTGATCTCCTCGGTCTCGAAGATCTCGATCACATCGCCCTCGCGGATGTCCTCGTACCGCTCGAACGCCATGCCGCATTCCTGGCCGGAGGGCACCTCTTTGACCTCGTCCTTAAAGCGTTTCAGCGTCTTCAGCTTGCCAGTGTGGATCACGACGTTGTCGCGCAGCAAGCGCACGCCCGCCTCGCGCCGCGCGACGCCTTCGGTCACCTCGCAGCCCGCGACTTTGCCGACGCCGGTTATGGTGAACACCTGCTTGATCGCCGCATAACCGATGAACTTCTCGCGCACCTCCGGCGACAGCAGGCCGGACGCCGCCGCTTTCACGTCATCCACCAAATCGTAGATGATTGAATAGTAGCGGATCTCCACGCCCTTTTGCTGCGACGCGTCCCGCGCCGGCGCGTTCGCCCGCACATTGAAGCCGATGATCGGCGCGTTCGAGGCCTCCGCCAGCGTCACATCCGATTCCGTCACCGCGCCAACGCCGGAATGGAGGATCTGCACCATCACCTCGTCATTGCCGATCTTCTCCAGCGCCTGCACGATCGCTTCGACCGAGCCTTGCACATCGCCCTTGATAAGGATCGGCAACTTCGCCACGCCAGCGTCGCGTTTAGCGCCTTCAAGCAGTTGATCGAGCGTGGCGCGCGCGCCTTTCGCCGCCTGCTTATTCTTCGACTGGCGCATCCGATAATCGGCGATCTCGCGCGCTTTAGCCTCGTCCTCGACGACGTTGAGCGTATCGCCCGCCTCCGGTGTGCCGTTAAGGCCGAGCACCTCGACCGGCACCGAAGGCCCGGCGGATTTCACGCGCTCGCCCTGATCGTTCACCAAAGCGCGTACCTTGCCCCACACCTCGCCGACGACGAACACGTCGCCGACATTCAGCGTGCCGCGCTGGACCAGCACGGTCGCCACCGGCCCGCGGCCGGTGTCGAGCTTCGCTTCGATCACGGCGCCCTCGGCGACACGATCAGGATTGGCTTTCAGATCAAGAAGCTCCGCCTGAAGCGTGATGTTCTCCAAAATCTGATCGAGCCCCTGGCCGGTATGCGCCGAGACTTCGACATCCAGCACCTCGCCGCCCATGCCTTCGACTTGCACATCGTGCTGCAACAGCTCGACGCGCACCTTTTGCGCGTCCGCGGCCGGCTTATCGATCTTGTTGATGGCGACGATCATCGGCACTTCCGCCGCCTTGGCGTGGCTGATCGCCTCGACCGTCTGCGGCATGACGCTGTCATCGGCCGCGACCACGAGGATCACGATGTCCGTCACCTGCGCGCCGCGCGAGCGCATCGAGGTGAAGGCCGCGTGGCCCGGCGTGTCGAGGAAGGTGATCAAGCCGCCATCCGTGCGCACCTGATACGCGCCGATATGCTGCGTGATCCCGCCCGCCTCGCCGGAGACGACGCTGGTTTTGCGGAGAGCGTCGAGCAGCGAGGTCTTGCCGTGGTCGACATGGCCCATCACCGTCACCACCGGCGCGCGCGAACGCTTCGACTCCGCCGGATCATCATCTGCGGCGAGCACGTCCTCGACGTCCGCTTCGCTCACGCGGCTGACGCGATGGCCGAATTCGGTGACGATCAGCTCGGCCGTGTCTTGATCGATCGTGTCGTTGATCCGGGCCATAACGCCCATCTTCATCAACGCCTTGACGACATCGCCGCCCGCCTCGGTCATGCGCCGGGCCAGCTCCTGCACGGTGATCGCCTCCGGGATCACCACGTCGCGATAGACCTTCGCCGGCCGATCCGCCCCGCCAGAAACACCTTTATTCCGCTTTTGCAGCCGGCGGCGCATCGCCGCCTCCGAGCGCATGCGACCCTGTTCGGCGTCGCCTGAGGTGGCGCGCGCGATGGTCAGCTTCGAGGAGCGGCGGCCATCATCGCCTTTGCCGCGGCTCGGCGAAGGCTTTTTGACCGGCTCCGGCGCGCGGCGCGGCGCGCGGCGCTCCTCCTCCGCCGGGGCGGGACGGCTTGGCGCGGCGGCGGGGCGCTCTTCCTTGCGGCGCGCATCGGCGGCGCCCGTGCTCGTCGCGGCGGCTTTCGCGGCTTCGGCCGCGGCGGTCTCCGCCTCGTGACGCAAGCGCTCCTCTTCGGCCGCTTTCTCTTCGGCCTTGCGCCGAGCGGTCTCCTCAGCCTCGCGCCGCTTGCGCTCCTCCTCCTCGGCCTTCGCCTGCGCTTCGCGCTCGGCGCGGCGCGCGGCTTCAACCGCTTCGCGCTTCTTGCGCTCGGCCTCGGCGACTTTCGCCGCTTCCAGCGCCTTCAGACGCCGCTGCGTCTCATGTTCGGACAGACCGGCTTTGCGCGCGGCCTCCTTCATGCTGTCGACCGCCGGCGTCGCGGGCTTCGACTCCCCGCCATCCTTCGGCTTGTTGATCACGCGCTTGCGGCTCTTGGTCTCAACGACCACCGATTTGCTGCGACCATGGGAGAAGGACTGACGAACCGCGCCGCCGCCACCGCCGCCGCCCGAGCGCAGCCCCAGTGTGCGCGAGCCGCTTCCGCCGCCCGAGCCGCGCCGCCGATCGCCCGGTTCTCTATCCGTCATTCCGTCGCCTTCTCATGTCGAGCCGCGCCCGACGCCGCAATCAAACACCCATAAAGCCCGCGCCGATCGTCCGCGCCGGCTCTTCACCATTTGTCGCTCCGCGATCGACCAGCGTTGCGACCCGATGGCCGCTCTTCGCTCTCCCACCGCTAAAGCGCAAGAGCGCCGCCGGTCGCGCCGCCATATTTCGCGCTGGTCCGACCCCGACGCCTCGCCCCACAAGCGCCAAACGCCCTCGCATGGCGCATGGTTACGCCGCGCCGCCATCCGCCTGATCGTCATCGCCCTCGCGGAGGCCAGACGCGGTAAGCGCGCCGCGAACGCCTTCAAGGCGCTTCACTTCGCGGAGCGCTCGCCGCGCGACGCCAGTCTCCATGAGGAGCGCATGTATGACATAGGGCCGCGCAAAGGCCAAACCCAATTCATCCGCGCTTAGCGTCGTCACGATCGCGTCCGGCGCAAGAAGCCGCGACAATTTTCGCCGCCCATCCTCGGCGCCGTCATAAGCTTGGAGCAAGAAGACGCCCTGCGCCCGCTCCTCGCCATCGGCGCCGGAAAAAGCGGCGCGCCGCAACGCATCCCGCACCTTTTCGAACCCCGCGACCGCCGCGCCCGCCTTGCGGCAGAGCGACACCGCCTCGATCGCCCGCTTCTCCAGCAAGCGCGAAAGATGGGCGCGCAGATCCTCCGGCGCAAGGACTTGAGTGCGAAAGGCGCGGCTGAAGAGTTTTTTCTTAACCGCGAGATCGATCGCCGCCGCCTGGGCCGAGAGCCAGACGCCGCGGCCGGGAAGCTTTTCCGCCAAATCCGGCGTCAAAGCGCCCTCGGGATCGAGTACGAAGCGGATCAGCGGCGCCGTCGGGCCCGAGACGCCGGTGGCGATGCAGCGACGCTCAGGCCCCTCGCGCTCTTTTTTCACGCCGCCTCGGCCCATCGCGCCCGCCGCCCCGCCGCTTGTCTTGACCGCCGCGCCGCCTAGCGCGGCGAGGCCTCATCGGAGGCTGAGGCCTCATCGGCCTCAGCGCTATCCTCTTCGGCGGCGGCCCCCTCTTCTGCGGCGCCCTCCGCCGGCGCATCGCCCGCGCTCTCTTCGGCCTCTTCGTCCCCTTCGCTTTCATAAAGCGCCGTCAGCGCTTCTGGATCCACCATGCCGAGCGCGACGCGCGCCGACATGATCAGGTTGCGCGCCTCCTCGATCGAGACGTCGAAGCGCTCAAGAACGCCGTCATCCTTGACGACCTTGCCATCCTCGGTCTCGGTGACGCCGCCCGCCAGCTCCCAATCCGCCATGGTGGCGAACTCCTCCAGCGACATCACGCCGTCCTGCGCCAAAGCCAGCAGCATTTGCGGCGTGAGCCCCGAGAAGCTGAGCAGCGCGTCGTCGACGCCTTTGCCGCGCAGCCCATCGATGATCCGCTGGTTCATCTCCTCGAGGCTCTCCCGCGCGCGCGCCTGCAGATCTTCAGCCGTGTCTTCGTCAAAGCCCTCGATCGTCACGAGTTCGTCGAGATCCACGTAAGCCACCTCATCGAGCGAGGAGAAGCCTTCGGACACCAAGAGCTGCGCCACCATTTCATCGACGTTGAGATGGCGCATAAAGGCTTCGGTGCGCTCGGCGAACTCCTTCTGGCGGCGCTCAGATTCGTCGGCCTCGGTCATGATGTCGATCACCCAGCCCGTCAGCTGCGTGGCCAGGCGCACATTCTGGCCGCGCCGGCCGATGGCGAGGCTGAGCTGATCGTCCGGAACAACGACTTCGATGCGCTGCGCGTCTTCGTCGAGGACGACTTTCGTCACTTCCGCAGGCTGTAGCGCGTTGACGATGAACGTCGCCGCATCCTCCGACCAAGGAATGATGTCGATCTTTTCGCCTTGCAGCTCGTTCACCACCGCTTGCACGCGGCTGCCGCGCATGCCGACGCAGGCGCCGACGGGATCGATGCCGCCATCATAGGAGATCACGCCGATCTTGGCGCGGCTGCCTGGATCGCGCGCCACCGCTTTGACTTCGATGACGCCTTCGTAGATCTCTGGAACCTCTTGCTCGAAGAGCTTCGCCATGAACTCCGGCGCTGTGCGGCTGAGGAAGATCTGCGGCCCGCGCAGCTCGGAGCGCACCTCGCGGATATAGGCCCGAACCCGATCGTTCACGCGGAAAGCCTCGCGCTGGATCAGCTGATCGCGGCGCAGCATCGCCTCGCCGCGGCCGACATCCACGACGACGTTGCCGTATTCGACGCGCTTGACCGTGCCGTTGATGATCGTGCCGACACGGTCCTTAAACTCTTCATATTGCTGAGCGCGTTCCGCCTCGCGGACCTTTTGCAGGATCACCTGCTTCGCCGTTTGCGCGGCGATGCGGCCGAACTCCATCGGCGGCAGCTCCTCGCGGACGAAACCGCCGATCTCGCCCTCGTAGTCGTAACGCGCCTTGGCGTCCTTCAGCAGGATCTCGGTGAAGTGGTTCTCGACCTCCTCCACCACTTCGCGCACGCGTTCGAGATGCGCTTCGCCGTTCTTGCGGTCGATCTTCACGCGGATGTCGTATTCCGCGCCGTAACGGGAGCGGGCGGCCTTTTGGATCGCCTCCTCCATCGCTTCGATCACGATTTCGCGGTCGATCTGCTTTTCTTGCGCCACGGCGTGGGCGATTTGCAGCAATTCGATCCGATTGGCGCTAACGGCGTCAACCATGCCCCGTCTCTCCTTCCTTCTTCACAAGCGCGACGCGGTCTTCAGCATCAGACTCTTGCGAAGCTTCGTTGGTCTCATCAGCGGCGGCCGAGAGCGGCGACGCTTCAATCTCGAGGTCCGGCGCGTCCGGACCTGCGGCGTCAAGCGCGCCGAGAACCACCTCCGCGCCATCGGCGAGCGCGCCGTCCTCCAGCGCCGGCGGCGGTCCGCCGAGACCTTTAAGGCTCGCCGCGATCAACGCGTCGGTCAGCACCAGCTTGGCGTCGACCAGCGCTGCGAAGGGCAGCGCCATCGCGGCCAGACCGCCTTCAACGCTTGTCTCCAGCCGCACGCTTTCGCCCTCGACGCCAAGCAGAACGCCCTTAAAGCGTTTGCGGCCATCGATCAGATCGCGTGTTTCAAGCTTGGCCTCATACCCGGCGTAGCGCACGAAATCTTGCAGGCGCGTCAAAGGCCTATCGATCCCAGGCGAGGAGATCTCGAGCTTGTACTCGCGGTCGATCGGATCCTCGACATCCAGCACCGCCGAGAGCGCGCGCGAGAGATCGGCGCAGGCCTCGACATCCATGGTGCCGTCCGGACGCTCCGCCATGATCTGCAGCGTCGGCGTCTCGCCGCCCATCAGCCGCACGCGCACAAGCTCATAGCCCATCGCCGCCACACTCGAGGCGATGACGCCGGCGATTTTCTCATCCATTGGCGATTTCGCGAGCACGCCTGGACGCTCCTTCTCCCCAAGATGCGCGGCCTCGCCGGCCGCAACGCGCGGCGCAAACAAAAAAGCGGGCTCTCGCGGCCCGCTTTTGGTGTTTCGGTGGTCCGCCAGTTTCTGACGAAGCCGCTTTTGACTTGATAGATAGCGGTTCGGAGGCGTGATCGCAAGACGCGTCCCAGCAGAGCGCCTTACGCTGCGGAGCGCGGCCCGAGATCCGACCCGCCGCGCAAGCGCACGCGTTCATAAACAGCGGCGATCCGGTCCGCCAACGCTTCGGCCGGCTCGAACGGCGCGGCGCGCCGCGGCAGGCGGAGGGCGAGCTGCGTCCGCCCCAGCGCCGGCGCGTCGCGGCCGCCGAACGCGATCACCTCCAGCCGCGGCTCGAAAGACAGAGCCGATTTCGGCGCGATCGCGATGGCGAGATCCGCCGCCGCGGCGGCGAAGTTCGCCGGGCTCGAATCCGACACGTAAGCCGGGCGCCAGTCCATTCCCGCCTCCGACAGCCAGTTCACCGCCTTAGCGCGCCAAGCGCATCCCGAGGAGGCGAGCGCGACCGGCGTCGGCCGGCGCAAATGCGCCTTCCCGCCGATCGCGCCGACCCACAGCAAGGGCTGGTCCGACAGGATCATATCGTCGTCGCGAAGCGCGAAGCCCTCGCCTGGCGAGAAGATCGCCAGATCGATCGCCCCTTCCTCGAGCATCGCGCAGACGCGTTCGGACGAGGCGACCCGCGCGCTCACCTGCACCATCGGGTGCGTCTCCGCGAAGCTGGCGAGCATCTCCGAAAGCCTCAACGGGCCGACATCGCCATTGAGGCCGAGCCGGACCTCGCCGACAAGATCGGGGCGGCGAAACGCCTCCAGCGCCGCGGCGTGGGCGGCGAGCAGTCGGCGCGCATGGCCGATCAACCGCTCGCCTTGCGCTGTTGGACGCATGCCGCGCGGCTCGCGCTCGAACAGCGGCGCGCCCAGCGTTTCTTCAAGCTTTTTCAATTGCATCGAGACAGCCGAAGGCGAACGGTTCACTTGCTCCGCGGCGCCGGCGACGCCGCCGCGATCCACTACGCCGAGAAAACAGCGCATCGCCTCCACGCTGAGGGTCGCGCCCGCGCTCGGCCCCGCCGCGGCGCGGGCGATCGGCGCTGCGTCGCCGTAAGCGCCGTGCGTCGAAGCGCCATTCGTTTGGTCGCTCTCCTGGCTCATTTCGCCCTCCCCTGGCATTCGCGCACGCCGTATCGCCAACGCGCGTCTGCGCAACCAACTGCCGCGCCAGCGCATTCAGATAATCTGAAGGGCGCCAACGGCACTTTCAACTTCTCTGAATCGCGCCGGTAAGGCAAGCGGCTTGAGCGCGAGCCTTTCGAGGCCGCGCGAGAGGCCAATCCCGGCCGTCTCACCTCAGATAAAGAGGGATCGTTATGATCGACATGCGAGCGAACCGGCTGACCACCGCCCGGCGCGGCGTGGTGAGCGAGGGCATAGGCGCTTTTTTCGAGAGGCTGCGCGCCGCGCGGGAGCGAGCGCATATGCGCCGCGTCGTGAGCGCCATGCTGGAGCATAGCGACGCCATCTTGGACGATGTCGGCCTATCGCGAACCGTCCTGTTGGAGGCGCTGAACGATCCGAGCGCCTACCCAAGTTTCGAGCACATCCGCCGCGAATCCGCGGATCGGCTCAAACAAATCGCCGCCGAGACAGGCGCGAAGCTTGATGGCGGGAAACTACGCCGATAGCGCGCCGCAGCGAAACAACCGTCGGCGAATGATCGCCGACGGCCCGCCCTCGCGCTCAGCGAGGGCTGCGTTTGGCCAGGATCCGTTGCAGCGTCCGGCGATGCATGTTCAGCTTCCGCGCCGTTTCGCTGACATTGCGATCACAAAGCTCGAAAACTCGCTGAATATGCTCCCAGCGCACGCGATCCGCCGACATCGGCTTATCAGGCGGCGGCGGTTTGTCGCTGCCCGACGCGATCAGCGCCGCGGTCACATCGTCTGCGTCCGCCGGCTTGGAGAGATAATCGAGCGCGCCGATCTTAACCGCCGCCACCGCCGTGGCGATCGCGCCGTAACCGGTCAACACGATCACCCGCGCATCGCCGCGGGACTCGTGGATCACGCTCACCACATCCAAACCGTTGCCGTCCTGCAACCGCAGGTCGACCACCGCATAGGCCGGCGGCTTCGATCGCGCCGCCGCCGCTCCTTCGGCGACGCTCTCACACAGCGTGACTTCGAAGCCGCGCTTCTCCATCGCGCGACCAAGCCTGCGGCGAAACGGCTCGTCATCATCCACAATCATCAACGACGGATCGTCGCCGAGATCGAGGATCATAGAATCTTGCATTGCGACCTCCCTTGGTCTTCTAAGGCAACTTTGCACAGACCGGGAGGCGACGCAATCGGCGCCGAGTCGGTCTCGTCTTCGCGACGATGCTGTGACGCTTTGGTTTTCAGGCGCCTGCGGCTCCTGGCTTGGATGGCGCCGGCGTTATCGGCGGCGCTGTGACAAAGCCTGTGGACACTCGCGCGAGTGGCGTCGACGTCGGCGGCTTGGCCCCGGCGGTCTTCGTGTTCCTCTGGGCGACCGGCGCGCCGGTCGCCAAGCTGGGGATGGTCTATGCGGACCCTGCGAGCCTTCTGGCCCTACGCTTCGGGCTCGCCGCGCTGCTGCTCGGGCTCTGGTGCGCCGCCATTCGCGCCCCGTGGCCGAAGCGTGAAGATATACCCGTTATGGTCGCATGCGGTCTTTTGATTCATGCGGTTTATCTTGGCGGGCTCTTTGGATCTATTTGGATGGGGCTGAGCGCCGGGCTCGGCGCCCTCATCGCGGGATTAAGCCCGCTCTTCGTCGCGTTGCTCGCCGGCGCCGCGGGATGGGAGCGGATCAGCCCTCGGCGCGGGGCGGGCATGGCCCTCGGCTTCGCCGGCGCGGCGCTGGCGCTGGCGCCGAAACTGGGCGCATCCGTCGCGAGCGGAGCGTCGGCTGCGACAGCGCTGACGCCGGCGCAAGCGCCTGTGGCGGGGCTGGGCGCGATCGCGCTGAGCCTCGTTGCGAGCTTTGCGCTGGCCTGCGGCACTGTGGCGCAGCGCCGATGGCTCGCAGACGCCCCTTTAGCGGCTGGATCCACCTTGCAATACGCCGCCGCCGCGCTCGCGATGGCGCTGTGCGCGGCGCTGACGCCCGCCTTCGGCGCTCATCTCATGCTTGAGTTCACCCCGGTTTTCACCCTGGCGCTCGGTTGGCAGGTGGCGCTGCTCTCGGTCGGGGCGGTGCTGATCTATTATTGGATGCTCCGCCGCGGCGAGGCCTCAGCGGTTTCAAGTTTGATGTTCCTGACGCCGGGCGCCGCGGCGCTGATCGCCTGGGCGCTCCTTGGCGAGACGCTCAGCGCGCTCCAACTCGCCGGCTTCGCCTTGGCGATGCTCGGCGTGGCGCTCGCGAACCGCTCCGCGTGACGCCGTAGCGTCGCGCAGCGCCGCGTCAGCCCGCCGCCTGCTCCTTAAGTTTCTTCGCGATCACATCCGGCGGCGTCATCGCCGGGAAGCGCCAAAACACGCGCGCGTCTCGGCCCACAGCGTAAACCAACGTGGTGTGGACGACGTCATATCCCAACGGATCGTCTGGCGAGTCAGGCGGCGAGATCTCAAACCGCGCGCCATAGGCCCGCGCCGCCGCGTCAAGCTGCGCCGCGGCGCCGGTCAGGCCGATCAGCCCTTCGTCGAACGCATCGAGATACTCGCGCAGCGCCTCGGGCGTGTCGCGTTTCGGATCAACGGCGATGAACACGATTTGCGGGTCGAGCCCCTCCGCCCGCGCCAAGCGCCGCGCGGCCGCCATGTTCGCGATCTCCGTCGGACAAAAGTCCGGACAATACGTGAAACCGAAATACACCAGCGAGATCTGATCTTCGAGGATCTCCTCATCCACTGAGGCGCCGGCGGTGTCGACCAGGTCGAACGCGCCGCCGCGCGGATCGGTTTCGGAGAACATCGCCAAAGACAGCGAAAGGCCGATGATCACCGCCACCAGCACCGCGACGCCTTTGAGCATCAGCCCCGCGACGTCAAAAGATTTCTGCGGCGCGCCGCCCGACCGATCTCCCATCAGCCTCGCTCCTCTCTCCTGTGAGCCGTTCGGACGCCGCCGGCGCCCGAGCCGCGCTGGCCCAGCGCGCCGCCCCGCCGCTCCGCCCGCGACGAACAGGCGCGCTTCTCGCACGCGCGCGATGAAGGAAATAGTAATGAGCTCGCGACGCGCCAACAGCGGGCTTTGGACGCTGCAGCGCGGGAGGCCGCGACGTGAACGCTTCGACGGCCGGTGATCGACGGCCCGAACACACACCGCTTGGTCATGGGCAGGCCGCATGCCGATCGGCCGCCCTTCAATCGGCCGCGTTTCGAGGAGCCGCTCGGCGCGGCGCCTTGGTCAAGGGGCGCGGCGATCGATGAGCCAGGGATCGACGGCCCAAGGGCTGCGCCGCAGCACGGCGAGCACGATCCGCTGGATCTCGCTGTCGGTCCAGGCCGGCGCGCTGACCGCCGCGACCTTCGGGCTCGGCCTGCGCCTGCCGATCGAGGCTTGCGCCGCGGTGCTCGCCTTCGGCGCCATGGCCACGCTGCTGCTCGGCGTCGCGGCCTCGGGCCGGCGACGGCTGCAGGAGCGGGAGACGGCGCTGGCGCTCTGCCTCGACATCATCGTCACGGCGCTGTTGCTCGGCTTAACCGGAGGGGTCGCCAACCCGCTGGCGATGCTGATGCTGGCGCCCGTCGGGATCGCGGCGGCGATCCTCTCGCGCTTCGCCGCCGTCGCCGTCAGCGCGCTCGGGCTCATCGCCGCTAGCGCGCTGCTTTTCGTTCATGAGCCGTTGATTTTGCCTGACGGCGCGCCTTGGGAGCCGCCCGCGGGCCTTACGGCGGCGTCCTGGGCGGCCCTCACGCTGATGATGGTGCTGCTGCCGCTTTACCTCCGCCGCGTCTCACGCGAGGCGTTCGATCTCTCCTCGGCGCTGGCGGCGACGCAGATGGCGCTTGAGCGCGAGCAGCGCCTCTCGGCGATCGGCGCGATGTCGGCGGCGATGGCGCATGAGCTCGGCACGCCGCTCGCCACAATCAAGCTGACCGCCGCGGAGCTGCGCCGCGATCTGCGCGATCGACCTGAAAACGCGGAGGATGCGGCGCTGATCTCGGAACAGGCGGAGCGCTGCCGCACGATCCTGCGCGGGCTCGCCGAAGTGCGGGCGCCGGACGACGCGCAGATCCGCACCGCGCCGATCATCACCGTGCTGGAGGAGGCGGCCGAGCCGCATCAGGAGCGGCGGGCGGTGATGATCTACCGGGTGAACGGCCGCGCCACGGGCGGCGATCTGCCGGCGATCCCGCAGCCGATGGTGCGTCGGCGCCCGGAGATCATCCATGGGCTGCGCAATCTTATTCAGAACGCCGTCGACTTCTCCGCCTCGACCGTATGGATCGATGTGGAGACCGGGCCGACCGGCCTTTCCGTGTCCATCGGCGATGACGGCGCGGGCTTTTCAGCGGAGATCTTGGATGAGTTGGGCGAGCCCTTCGCCACCACGCGCGGGCGCGGCGACGCGGCCGGCGACGAGTATGTCGGCATGGGCCTTGGCGTCTTCATCGCCAAGACGCTGCTGGAGCGGACCGGCGCCGCAGTGAGCTTCCGCAACTCCGCCGCGGCGCGGACGCGCTTCAAGGGCGATGCGGCCGAGGCGCGCGCCTCGGCGCAACCGAGCGGCGCGATCGCCCGCGTCTCGTGGCCGGTCGAGGCCGGCCTGGTGGCGGCGCACACGCCCGCCTCCTCCATCCAAGGCGAGGCGCCCGCGCGTTTGGATAAAGCCACAGCTTCGAAGAGCCTTCGCCCCTCGCGCGAGTAGATCTTCCGCTTTGCGTCGATCCAGCCTATAGATCTATGTGAGAGAGGCTCAGAGCAGATAACAAAAATGATGGCGTTAGCCGCGACAGGATGGGTCGGCGTGGAGAGCGCGGCCCTGGATCTCGCCGAGCGCGTCGCCGCCTCCGGCGCGAGCGGCGACGCGTTGCCGTATGTCTTCGCAGGGCTCAGCGGCGCCGTCGCCGTGGCCGCGGGGCTGACGGCGCGGTCGCTGCATCGCCGCATGAAGGCCGCCGAGGCGCAGGCCGATCGCCTGGCCTGGAAGCTCGATCACGACCTTTCGACCGAACTCGCCTTCATCATCAAGCCGGGCCGCTTGTTGCCCGCCTCGCCGGCGACCATGGCCTTTCTAGAGACGGCGGCCGCGGCGCAAGCGCGGCGCGACGGCGAGGCGGCGCCGCGGGCCGAGCTCGCCGCGTTGCTTGGCCCCGGCATCGCCGGAACGCTGCAAGAGCCGATCACCCGGTTGCTGAACGACGGCGCGCGCTTCCGGCTCGAGGCCTCGGATGAACGCGGCGCGCATTGGTTCATCTTGGGCGAGACCGTGGGAGCGCGCGCGGTGCTGCGCCTGACGCCGAGCTTCGAAGCGGCGGCGGCCAAGGCGTCCGACGCGGCGGCGGCCCAGCCCTCCGCCGGCGAGGCGGAGCTGCAGGCGATGATCGACGCGGCGCCGGCGGGCGTGGTGGCCTTCGACGCCGAGAAGCGCCTGCGCATCGCCAATGAGGCGGCGCTGAGATTGCTGCGTCTGCCGCCGAGCTTCACCGCCGGCTCGCCCAATCTGCGCGCGTTTCTAGATCAGCTCCATCGCCGCCAGCGCATGCCCGAGCAGGCGAATTATTCGGCCTGGCGCGACCGCGTGCTCGCCGATCCGGCGGCGCTGAACGAGACCAACCTTTGGGCGCTTCCGAACGGCGAGGCGCTGCGGGTGTGGGCCGCGCGCACGCCCGCAGGCGGCGTCGCCTTGTTTCTCTCCGACGAGACCGCGGCGCTCCAAAGCGAGCGGCGCTTCCGCATCGCCGAAGGCGCGCGCCGCGCCACCATCGCCGCGGTGGAGCAAGGCTTGGCGCTGATCGGCGGCGAGGGCTCGGTGCAGCTTCTGAACCCCGCCTTCGCGCGGATCTGGGCGCTCGACGCGACCTGGTGCGCCGACAGCGAAGCGCGGCGCGGTCCCGATGGCGCCGGCGATGGCGGGCGGCGGCTCGGGCTCGATCAACTCGCCGCGGCGGCCTCGCGCGGCGGCGCGCTCGATCGCGAGATCTGGGCCCAGATCGAGACGGCGCTGCGGTTCGAGCCGCCACGGCGCATCCACCGCTTCACCGGCCGCCGGCTGCTGGCGCCGGAACGTGAGGGCGACGCGCCGCGAGAACAGCATCTGGCGCTGCAAGTGACGCCGCTGCCCGACGGCGCGAGCCTGATCTCCTGCGTCGACGTCAGCGCCGCGCATGCGGCGGAGCAGGCGCTGCGCGAACGGGCCGAGGCGCTTGAAGCGGCGGATCGGCTGAAGACCGACTTCCTCACCGACATGGCCTATCAGCTGCGCACGCCTCTCAACGCCGTGATCGGTTTCTCCGACATGTTGAACCAAGGCCTCGCCGGCCCGTTGCAGGAGCGGCAGCGCGCTTATGTCGGCTATGTGCTCTCGGCGGCGGATGATCTGCGCGAGCTGATTTCGGACGCGCTCGATCTCGGCGCGCTGCGGGCGGGCTCTCTCACATTGCGCCGCGGCGCGTTCGATCTGGCGGCGACGGCGGGCGCGGTGGCGAGCATGGCGCAGCGCCGCGCGGAACGGCGCCGCGCCGCGTTCCACGCGGATCTCGCCGCGCGCGACATGCCGATGTTCGGTGATGAGCGCCGGCTGCGGCACGCGCTCTTCAGCGCGATCTCCGCGGCGTTGAACGATGCGGAGGCGGGCGACAAAGCGCGGCTGAGCTTGGGGCAGGAAGGCTCCGACCGCGCCGTGATCGAGGTCGCGCTCGAGCGGTCGCGGCGGCGAACGGGCGCAGGCTCGGGCTCAGGCGCGGGAGACGCCGGCGCGGAAGACTCCGCCGCGGAAGACTCCGGAGCGGAAGACGCCGGCGCGAGCGGCTCGGCCGCGACGACGGCGGATGACGCGCTTGACGGCGTCAGCCTTTCGCTGGCGCGCAAGATCATCGAGGCGCATGGCGGCGCGACCGCGGCCGCGCGGAGCGAAGATGGCTTCTGGATCCGGTTCGATCTGCCGCTCGATCCTGAAGCCCGCGCTGAAGACGCGGCGCTCGAGCGCGAGGGGCTGAACCCGGCCGAGCGCGCCGCCGCTTCCACCGGCGCGGCCGCCGCGGCGCGGCGGATGGCGGGCGGCGCCCGCGCCGCGCGG
>JBCBCG010000099.1:0-15148 GCA_038530925.1 Pseudomonadota bacterium | reverse complement strand
GTCGATCGTGCTGCTGGTTTTCTTGGTGTCGCGCTCGCAATCCGGCCCGAACAAATACGGGCCGGAGCCTGGTCTCGAAGTGGTGGTCGACGGCGTCTTTGAATAAGGCGCATCGCATCGCATCGCGGCGCCCAAGCCAGAAGCCGCGGCCGCAGGCTTGGGTCCGAGCGTCGCCGGCGCGCCGCTTCAGCGGCGGTCGCGCGCTTTAGCGAAGGCGGCGGCGAAGGCGTTGTCCGCCGCAGGTTCTCGCGCGCCGCCGCGATCACCCGACCCGCGCCCGCCCGATTTCGGCGGCGCGGCGTAGGTCTTGGCGCGGCCACCGCCGCCGCCGCCGCGGTCGTTCCGCCCGCCGCCGCTCCGCCCGGCGCCGCGATCCTCCGCGCGGCCCGGCTCGTCGCTCATCCGCATGGAGAGCCCGATCCGTTTGCGGCCAACATCGACGTCGAGCACTTTCACTTTCACCACCTGGCCCGGCCGGGCCACCTCGCGCGGATCGTCGATGAAGCGGTCGGCCATTGCTGAGACATGCACCAGCCCGTCTTGATGCACGCCGATATCGACGAAGGCGCCGAAGGCGGCGACGTTGGTGACGACGCCCTCGAGCACCATGCCGGGCCGAAGGTCCGAAAGCGTCTCCACGCCCTCTTGGAAGGCGGCCGTCTCGAAGGCGGGGCGCGGGTCGCGGCCGGGTTTCTCAAGTTCGGATAGGATGTCCTTCACCGTCGGCAAGCCGAAACTGTCGTCGACGAAGGCTTTCGGATCGAGACCGCGCAGCGCTTTCGCATCGCCGATCAACGCCTTCACCGGCTTGCCCGCGCTCTCCGCCATGCGCCGCGCCACAGGATAGGCCTCAGGATGCACCGCTGAGCCATCCAGCGGCTCCGGCCCGTCCATGATCCGCAGGAAGCCCGCCGCCTGTTCGAACGCTTTCGGCCCGAGCCGCGGCACTTTCTTGAGATCGCTGCGCTTTTTGAACGGCCCGTTCTCATCGCGATGCGCCACGATCGACTGCGCCAGCGTCGAGGAGAGCCCCGAGACGCGGCTGAGAAGCGGCGCGGAGGCGGTGTTGAGATCGACGCCGACGGCGTTCACGCAATCCTCCACCACCGCGTCCAGCGTGCGCGCAAGCTTCGGCTGGCCGACATCATGTTGATACTGGCCGACGCCGATGGATTTGGGATCGATCTTCACCAGCTCGGCCAGCGGATCCTGCAGCCGCCGCGCGATCGAGACCGCGCCGCGCAGGCTCACATCGAGATCCGGAAACTCTTTCGCCGCGGTCTCGGAGGCCGAATAGACCGAGGCGCCGGCCTCGGAAACCATCACTTTGGCGACCTTCCCGCCATGCCCCGCTTTGGACATCTGCTGGAGCAGCGCGGCGCCGAGCCGGTCCGTCTCGCGGCTGGCGGTGCCGTTGCCGATGGCGATCAGCTCGACGTCATGGCGCATCACCAGCGCGCCGATGGTGCTGAGCGACTGGTCCCAGCGCCGCTGCGGCTCATGCGGATAGATGGTGGCGGTGTCGAGCACTTTGCCGGTGGGATCGACCACCGCGACCTTGCAGCCGGTGCGAAAGCCCGGATCGAGCGCCAGCACCGCTTTCGGGCCGGCCGGCGCGGCGAGCAGCAGATCGCGGAGATTAGCGGCGAAGACGCGGATCGATTCGTCTTCCGAGCGCTCGAACACGCCAGCGAAAAGATCGGTCTCCATCTTGAAGCCGAGCTTCACTTTCCAGGTCCAGCGCGCCGTCTCCATCAGCCATTTATCCGCGGGGCGGCCCTGATCGGCGAGCCCGGCCAGGCGGGCGATCATCGCGGCCTGCGGCGGGAAGGCGCGCGGATCCTCAGCCTCGATCTCTTCGGGCAGCTTCACCGAGATCTGCAGCACCTCCTCGCGCTGACCGCGGAACAGCGCCAAGGCCCGGTGCGGCGCGATATCGGCGATCTTTTCTTGGTGATCGAAGTAATCTGAGAACTTCTCGCCGGCTTGCTCTTTGCCCTCTACGACCTTTGAGACCAGCACCGCCTCGCCGCTCATGCGCGTGCGGACGGCTTTGACGATCTCCGGATCCTCGGCGAAGCGCTCCATCAGGATATGGCGCGCGCCCTCAAGCGCTTTGGCCGCGTCCGGCACCTCTTTATCCGCATCGATATAAGCGCCGGCGGCGGCGGTCGGGTCGAGGCTCGGATCGGCGAGAAGCCCGTCGGCCAGCGGTTCGAGCCCGGCTTCGCGGGCGATCATCGCTTTGGTGCGGCGTTTCGGCTTGTAGGGCAGGTAAAGGTCTTCGAGTTCGGCTTTGCTGTCGACGCCGAGCAGCTTCAGCTTCAGCGCATCGTCGAGCTTGCCTTGATCCGCCACGCTTTTCAGGATCGCGGCGCGCCGCTCCTCCAGCTCGCGGCGATAGCGCAGCCGCTCTTCGAGATTGCGCAGTTGCGTGTCGTCAAGCCCGCCGGTCACCTCTTTGCGGTAGCGGGCGATGAAGGGCACGGTCGAGCCTTCGTCCAGAAGTTTGATCGCGGCGAAGGCTTGGGTTTCGGGCACCCCGATGTCTTGCGCCACCGCCGCCGTCACCGAACCTGCTCGCGCTGTGTTGGTCGTCTCCGCCATCGCCCGCCTCTCCTGCTTATCGGTCGCCGCCGCGACGTTTGGCGGTTGAGCCTATCGGCGACGCAACATCTGGACAAGGCGCGCGGCGGCGCGCTGGGGCCGAGCCGTGGCGCGCTGGTCGCGCGCGAAGCGGCGAGGGCCGGCGATCCTCCATCGCGGCGCAACAGAATGTTCACTAAGCGCGCGTCGACTTCGCGCTTTGCGAGCCTAGGTTTCCGATGCGTGACCAAGCTGCGCGGGGCTGCGACCGGCGATCCGGCGCGCGGCGAGACGGTGAAACCGGACGGCTGCGGCCGTTTGATGCGGGAGACCAAGCGACATGACGGCGCCATCCCAAATTTCAGTTGTTCAGCGCGCTGGATGGCTGGCCGCGGCGCTGCTGCTGGCGCCGCTCGCCAGCGCCGCCGCGCAAAGCGGGCCGCCGCCGACCGTAATCGTCGAAAGCGTGCGCGAGGCGCGCTTCGTCACCCAGGTCGAGGCGCTCGGCACGCTACGCCCGAATGCGCGGGTCGAGATCACGGCGCTCGTCACCGAACAGGTCGACACGCTGCATGTGGACGACGGCGTCCGCGTCGAACGCGGCGACCGGCTGGTTGATCTGCGGCACATTCAGGAGGACGCGCTTCTGGAAGAGGCGCTCGCCACGAAGGCGGAGGCCGAAGAACTGCTCGATGATGCACAGCGGCTCTTCGCCACCGGCTCAGGCTCGGAGGCGCTGCTGACCGAGCGGCGACGCGCGGCGGCGGTGGCGGCGGCGCGGGTGAAGGCCGCCGAAGCGCAGATCGCCGACCGCGTCATCACCGCGCCTTTCGCCGGGCGCATCGGCATCCGCAGCCTTAGCCCCGGCGCCACCGTCGAGCCGGGCGATCTGATCCTGCGGCTAATCGACGACAGCATCCTGAAGCTCGATTTCTCAGTGCCCAGTCTGTTCCTCGCGGATCTGGCCGTCGGCTCTGAGATCGAGGCGCGCAGCCGCGCCTTTCCGGACGAAGTGTTCCGCGGCCGCATCGCCTCGATCGACGCGGAGGCCGATCCGGTGACGCGCTCCGTGCTGGTGCGCGCCTTCATTCCCAATGAGGAGCGCCGCCTGCTGCCGGGCCTCTTGATGGAGGTGGAGCTGGCGCTCAAAGCGCGCGAGGCGCTGGTGGTGAGCGAAGAGAGCCTGATCCCCTTCGGCGAGGACACCTTCGTTTTGGTGGCCGCCGAGCGCGAGGGCGCGATGCGGGTCGAACGCCGCAAAGTGCGCACCGGCGGCCGGCGCATTGGCGAGGTTGAGGTTCTAGAAGGGCTCAGCGACGGCGAACGGGTCGTGGTTGAAGGCGGGATCAAGGTGCGGCCGGGTCAGGCGGTGACGATCCGCGAGGCCGTGACCGAAGAGAGCCTGTCGCCCGGCGATGAAACCGCGGCGCGCCCGGCGTCCATCCGGACGGGCGGGTGATCGGCCATGGGTCTCTCCGATCTCTCGGTCAAACGGCCGATCGTCGCCACGGTGATGTCGATCGTCATCGTGCTCTGCGGCCTCGTCGCCTTCGATCAGCTGCCGCTGCGGCAATATCCGGACATCGATCCGCCGGTGGTGTCGGTCGACACGCTCTATCCCGGCGCTGCGGCCAATGTGGTCGAGACGCGGATCACAGAACTCATTGAAGAACGCGTCGCCGGCGTCGAAGGCATCGAGACGATCGAATCCGTCTCCGAGGACGGCGCCTCGCGCATCTCCATCACCTTCGTGACCGACCGCGATGTCGACGCCGCCGCCAATGATGTGCGCGACCGCGTCTCGGGCGTGCTCGATGATCTGCCGGAGGAGGCGGACCCGCCGGAGATCTCGAAGGTCGACAGCAATCAAGACGTCATCATGTGGCTGAACCTCGTCAGCGATCGGATGACGGTTCCGGAGATCACCGACTACGCGCGCCGCTATCTTGTGGATCGTTTCTCGGTGATCGAGGGCGTGGCGCGGGTGCGTGTCGGCGGCCAGCAGAATTACGCAGTGCGCATCTGGCTCGATCGCAAGGAGATGGCCGCGCGCGGCATCGTCGCGGCGGACATCGAAGACCGGTTGCGCGCGGAGAATGTCGAGCTGCCCGCCGGCAGCCTCGAAGGCGCGACGCGGCAGCTCACCGTACGCGTCGATCGCTCCTTCACCTCGATCCGCGATTTCGAGCGCATGGCGTTGCTGGAAGGGGCCGATGGCGATCTCGTGCGCCTCGGCGACATCGCGCGCGTCGAATTCGGCTCGGAGGAGGATCGCACCTTCTTTCGCGGTAATGGCGTGCCGCAGGTCGGGCTCGGCGTCATCCGTCAATCGACCGCCAACACCATCGACGTCGCCCGCGGCGCCAAAGAACTCGCGGCGCAGCTCAACCCGACCCTGCCTGAAGGCATGGAGATCCTGCAGAGCTACGACACTTCCGTCTTCATCCAAGGCGCCATCGACGAGGTCTATCGCACGCTCGCCATCGCAGTGGGCCTCGTGATCCTGGCGATCCTGATCTTCCTCGGCAGCTGGCGGGCGATGCTGGTGCCGGCGGTGACGGTGCCAGTGTCGCTGGTGGGCGCGTTCCTGGCGATGTGGGCGCTCGGCTTTTCGATCAACCTTTTGACCTTGCTGGCCTTGGTTCTGGCGATCGGGCTGGTGGTCGATGATGCGATCGTGGTGCTCGAGAACATCGTGCGGCGCATGGACGAATATGGCGAGACGCCTCTGGTCGCCGCCTATCGCGGCGCGCGCCAGGTCGCCTTCGCGGTGATCGCGACCACGCTGGTTTTGGTGGCGGTGTTCGTGCCGATCGGCTTTCTTCAGGGCGATATTGGGCGGCTCTTTTCGGAATTCGCGCTGACCATCGCCGCGGCGGTGGCGCTTTCGAGTTTCGTGGCGCTTAGCCTCTCGCCGGCGCTCGCCTCCAAAGTCCTGAAGCGCGGCGAGGCCGCCGCTGAGCGCGCGCCGGCGCGGCGAAGCGGCTTCGCGCGCGCGTTCGGCGCGGTCACGACCGGCTATCGCAGCGTGGTCCGCAGACTCGTCGCCGCGCCGGTGCTCGGGCTCGCGCTTGTGGTTGGCGGCTTCGGCGCCAGCGCCGCGCTCTATAGTCAGATCCCATCGGAATACGCGCCTCGCGAGGATCGGGGCGCCTTCTTCGTGATCGTGAACGGGCCCGAGGGCGCCACGTACGAATACATGCGCGATTACATGGATGAGGTGGAGCGTAGGCTGACGCCGTTCGTCGAGAGCGGCGAGTTCCAACGGCTGCTCGTGCGCACGCCGCGCACCTTCAACAATTACGAGAGCTTCAACACCGGCATCGTCATCGTCGTGCTGTCCGATTGGGCGGAGCGCCGCGCCGCATGGCCGATCCTGGGCGAGGTGCGCCGCACGCTCGGCGACCTGCCCGGCGTGCGCGCCTTTCCCATCATGCGCCAGGGCTTCGGCGGGCGCGTGCGCAAGCCGGTGCAGATCACCATCGGCGGCGGCGATTGGGCGCAGCTCGCCGCGTGGCGCGAGACGCTGTTCAGCGCCCTCGACGAGCGCGGCGTCGCGCTGCCAGGCCTTGATTGGGATTACAAAGAAACGCGGCCGCAGCTGCGCGTGGACATCGATTACGATCGCGCCGCCGAGCTTGGCGTGCGCGTCGGCGATATCGGCCGCACGCTCGAGACGATGCTCGGCTCGCGCCGCGTGACCACCTTCCTGCAAGGCGGCGAAGAATACGATGTGGTGATCGAAGGCGAGCGCGACGCGCAGCGCACGCCGACCGATCTCTCGAGCATCTATGTCCGTTCCACCGCGTCGCAGGCGCTGATCCCGCTTTCAAACCTCGTCGAGCTGCGCGAGGTCGGCGGCTCAGGCGCGCTCAACCGCTACAACCGCATCCGCGCCATCACCATCGAGGCGAACCTGCCGGAAGGCGTCGTGCTCGGCGAGGCGCTGGCTGAGATCGAAGCGGTGGCGCGCGAGGTGCTGCCGGAGCAGGTGGTGATCGATTACAAAGGCCAGTCGCTCGATTTGCAGGAGGCCGGCTCGTCGATGGCCTTCGTGTTCGGCTTTGGCCTCGCCGTGGTGTTCCTGGTCTTGGCCGCCCAGTTCGAAAGCTGGCGCCACCCGCTGGTGATCATGCTGTCCGTGCCGGTGGCGATCACCGGAGGGCTCGCCGGGCTCTGGCTCGTGGGCGGATCGCTCAATCTCTATAGCCAGATCGGGTTGGTGATGCTGATCGGCCTCGCCGCAAAGAACGGGATCCTCATCGTGGAGTTCGCCAATCAGCTCCGCGACCAAGGCGCGGCCTTCGCGGATGCGATCGTCGATGCGGCGACGACGCGGCTGCGGCCGGTGGTGATGACAGGCGTCACCACCGCCGCCGGCGCCACGCCGCTGATCCTCGCCAACGGCCCTGGCGCCGAGACCCGCTTCGCCATCGGCGTCGTGGTGCTCGGCGGCGTGCTCGCCTCGACCGTGCTGACGCTGCTCACCGTGCCGGCGACCTACGCCCTTTTCGCGCGCGGCTCAGGCTCGCCCGGCGCGGTGGAGCAACGATTGCGCGAGGAGGAGGCCGCGCTTGATCCGGCGGACGCGTAACGCGCCGCCACTCTCGCTTCCAGTGATGGCGCCGGAGCTTGCTGCCGCGGCCGGCTAAGGCTTCATCGCCGCCATCGCCTCAGGAGAGAGTTCGATCCAGAGCGCTTCGGCGATGGCCAGGGTCTCGCCATCAGCGCTGGTGAGGGCGGTTGCGGCGAGGTGTTTGCGGCCTTCGGATTTCAGCCGCCAGCCGATGACGATGCAGGGCTCGCCTATGTCGGGTCGTCGGTGGATGGCGGCGGTCATCTGACCGAGCAGCGCCGGCAGCCCGGGTTTTTGGAGCGCGAAATAAGACGGGCAGTCGAGCGCGGCCCAAACATGCGCCGCGCCGATGCGATCATCCTCGACCGCAAGGCTGCGATGCGGCGTCCAGGGCGCGGCGACCGCGTCCGCGCCGTCGACAGCCCCCGCGAAGATGCGCAGGCCGTCGCCTTCCTCGCGCGCCGGCCCGCATACAAAACAGCTCGGAAAGTAATGCGCGTCCGGGTCTTCATAGCCCGATGCGGCTTCGGCGGCCGCGAGGCTGAGCGAAAGGGGCGGCGCGGCGACTGGCGCTGACGCCGGCGCACCCGTTGCGATCACCTTGTCCTGATCCATAAGTCGAACCGACGCGCCATCACGTTCGACTGTCAGCGGCGTCTCAAGCGGCGGCGGCGCCTTCAAACGCACCATCGCCGGTCCGTCCAAAAAGCTCGCTGTCACGCCGCAGCAATAACCGCCATTCCCGGAGGAAGGAGGACCGTTGAACCGTCGCCCGATCGTGACCGTCCTCATAATCGCGTCTCCGCCGCCGGCGCGCTGGGGCGGAAGGCTCGCTCACTCTGCGGCGGTTTTCAACGCATCTTCTTTCATCGCCTCGCTTGAGCGTGCGCTACGATCCTGCTTCAGGGCTTCAGCGATGAAATCCACGAAGGCGCGGACTTTCGGCTGCACGAACCGCCCTGGCGGCGTCACCGCCCAGATGCCGATCGGATCGGGCGTCGCATCCGGCAGGATCTGTCGCACGCGCCCCGCCGCCACGCTGTCCTCGACGATGAAGTCGGGCAGGAAGGCGATGCCGAGATCCCGCTCCGCCGCGGTCAGCAGAGCCGATCCGTTGTTCACCGTCAGCGCGCCGCCGACCCGCACGGTTTTCTCAGAACCGTTCGGCGCCATCAACTTCCAGCTTCGGCCAGACGCGAGGTAGCTGTAATGGAGCAGAGTGTGCTCAGCGAGGTCTTCGATCGCGCTCGGCGCGCCGCGTGTTTCGAGATAGCCAGGACTTGCGACCATCATCGTCTGCGCTTCGCCGATCTTGCGCGCCTTCAGCGAGCTGTCCTCAAGCGCGCCGATTCGGATGGCGATGTCGAACCCTTCGGCGATCAGCTCCACGAAGCGGTCGTCCAGCGCCATATGAACGGTGACTTCCGCATGCTCACGCAGAAAGTCCGCCACCATCGGCCCAAGCCGCAGCACGCCGAAGCTTTGCGGCGCGGAGACGCGCAGCTCGCCGCGCGGCGCATCTTGCAAAGACAGCGCAAGCTGATCCGCTTCATCCGCCTCCGCCAATACGCGCGTGGCGCGATCGTAATAGGCGAGGCCGATCTCGGTCGGGTTCACCCGCCGCGTCGTTCGATCAAGCAGGCGAGCGCCAAGCCTTTGCTCTAGCGAGGAGATCTGCTTCGACACCGCTGATTTCGAAACACCCGCGCGGCGCGCGGCCTCGGTGAAACCGCCCGCTTCGATCACGCGAACGAAGGTCTCCATTTCGGAAAATCGATCCATCAGAAAATCTCGCCCGAAAATCCCGCTCTTGGTGAGCGCTTTGCGTCGCTGCGATAGGATGGTGCGTTTCGCCACAGGATCAATAGTAAATCAAAGAAACTTTGCGGCGCGAAAGGTGAATGGTGCGAATCAAGCGCCGCCGCGCCGTTCAGCGGCAGCTGCGAAGCTGGCGCGCATAGACGTTGGACATGTTCTCGACCTGCCGCGCCGCACGCAGCAGCCACGCCTTGCCGCGATAGGTTTTGGTGCGATAGCCGCGATGCCCTTCATGGTAGGCCAGATACTGGCTCACCGCATCGCCCATGGCCACGCCGTTGATTTGCCGCGTCTTCGTCATGTACCAGCCGACGAAATCCGCCGCGTCGTCGAAATCATCGCGATCAGTCCAGAAATCCGAGCGCCCGGTGTCCCGCAGATACCACTCCCATGTCCCGTCGAGCGCTTGGCTGTAGCCGTACGCCGAGGAGACGCGGCCCCAAGGAATAAGGCCGAAGAAGACCCGCGCGCGCGGCGGCCGGGCGTCATGGCGGAAGCTCGACTCGCGCCAGATGATGGCCATCACGAGCGGCGTGGGCGCGCCGTATTTTCGTTCGACATCCGCTGTGGCGCGGCGCCAGCTGGGATGCTGATCGAAGATCGCGCAAATGTTGTTCTGCGCGCGCGGCACCGCAGTGGAGGAGGCGCAGGCGCTCAGCGCAGACAAGAGCAGCGCCGCCGCGAGCAGGCGTCGCGGCGCGGTGCGATCGAAAAAGGAGCCGGTTCCATGCGCCATATCGCTGGGCTATAGCGTCAACGTTAGCGCTTTCCTAAGGCGCAAGCGCGTTGTTTCGATCCGGGCGCGTTGTGTCCAGCGCGTCATGGTCAGACGTCGGCTCGCGCCGAGCGCGCCGCTCGACCGCTGGACAGGCTCTGGGCCCGCGGATATGCGTTTTTGGCGTCAGCGGCTTTTGTTAAGCGTGAGCCTTCCATGTCCGAACCTTTTCGCGGCGAAGCAAAGTTCTTGATTGGTCAGGTGGTTAAGCACCGCGTTTATCCGTTTCGCGGCGTGATTTTCGACGTTGATCCAGTCTTCGCGAACACTGAGGAATGGTGGAACGCGATTCCCGAGGAAGTCCGGCCGCATAAGGAGCAGCCGTTCTATCACCTGCTCGCGGAGAACGAGACGAGCTATTACACGGCGTATGTGTCCGAGCAGAACTTGCTGCCTGACGAGTCGGGTGAGCCAGTGGAGCATCCGGAAGTCGACGAGCTGTTCGGCACTCTGGAAAACGGCTGCTACGCGCTAGCCGAGGACATTCGACACTAGATCATCGCCGCAGCGTTTGGGAATGTCGCGCGCCTCTCGCTTGAGCGGCGCGCTTTTTTGCGTCCTGCTCAAGCGTCTTTCTTGAGCAGATCGCGGATCTCGCCCAGCAGCTTTTCCTCATTGCTCGGCTCGGGCGGCGTCTCTGGCGCGGCCTCTTCTTCTTTCTTCAGCTTGTTCACGTTCTTGATGACGAGAAACAAAACGAAGGCCACGATCACAAAGCTAATGATCGCGTTGATGAACAAGCCGTAATTGATGGTCGGCGCGCCCGCCTCTTGCGCCGCCGCCAGAGTGGCGAAGTCGCCTTCGCCCAAATTCACGAACAAATTGGAGAAATCGACGCCGCCGGTGACAACGCCGATCACTGGATTGACGATGTCGGAGACGAAGCTGGTCACAATCGAGGTGAAGGCGGCGCCGATGACGATGCCGACGCCCATGTCGACGACATTGCCTTTGACCGCGAACTCCTTGAACTCTTGCATCATTCCCATGCGAGTTTCCTTCTAAACCTCACTGCGGATCGCGTCGCTTTCTTAGCGCCGCTCATGCTTCCGCGCAACGATCCTTCGGCTTTAGGTGTCTGATTTTTAATGGCTTCGCACCTCAGTGGCGACGTTAAGCGCGGAGCTTCGCGCCGACGGCTTTGTCCACCGCGGCGAGCACGGCCGCGGCCACCGCTTCAATCTCCTCATTCGTGAGCGTCTTCTCCGTCGGCTGCAGCGTCACCGAGATCGCCACGGATTTCTGGCCCTCGCCCAGCTGCGCCGCCGCTTTGGCCCCTTCGAAGACGTCGAACACCCGAGCATCGGTGATCAGCTTCTTATTCGCACCGCGCGCCGCGCGCAGGATCGCCGCCGCCTCCGTGCGCTCAGAGACGATGAAGGCGAAATCGCGCTCCACCGGCTGAAGATCCGGCAGCGACAGCGCCGGGCGCGCCGTGCTTTTCGCTTTCGGCGCTGGGATCGCCTCCAGGAACACGACGGAGCCGGCCGCGGCGCCTTTGACGCCAAGCGCGCGCGCCGCTTTCGGATGCAGCTCGCCGAACTCCGCCAGTACGGTTTTCGGGCCGAGCTTGAGCCGGCCTGAGCGCCCTGGATGCCACCATCCCGGCGTCTCGCGGTCGATCATCAGCTTGTCGACATCGACGCCCAACGCCGAAAGCAACGCCTCTGCGTCCGCTTTGGCGTCGTATAGATCGATCGGCCGCCGCGCGCCCGACCAGTCTCGCGGCGCGGCGGCGCCGACGCGGAGGATCGCCGCCGATTCTTGCTGCTCTCCAGGCTCCGGCCCGAAGAAGACCGGCCCGACCTCGAACAGCGCCGCATCCGCCAAACCGCGCGCCTGGTTGCGCGCCGCCGCGGCCAGAAGGCCGGGCAACAGGGACGGTCTCATATCGGATTTGTCCGCCGCGATCGGGTTCTCCAGCGTCATCGCCGGATCGCCGCCGCCGAAGAGCCGCGCTTCGGATGCCGAGACGAAGCTGTACGTCACGCATTCATGCGCGCCGAGCGTAGCGACCGCGCGGCGCGCGAGGGCGATCCGCCGCTGCGAAGGCGTCAGGATCGGCCGCGGCGAGCCCTCATGAGCGCGCTTCATCGGCTGCGCCGTGAGCTTGGTGAGCGAGGCGATCCGCGCCACCTCCTCAACCAGATCCGCCTCGCCATGCACATCCGGGCGCCAGGGCGGCGGCGCTACGGTGATGGTCTTGCCTTTCGGGCTGGAGATCTCGAAGCCGAGCGCGCCGAGAATCCGGATCTGTTCGTCTTTCTCGATGTCGAGGCCGACCAGGCCCGCCAGCCGCTCAGGCCGCAGCTTGATCTTGCGCTCATAACCGTTGCGGCCCTTTTTCGGCGGCCGGCCGGCGATCACCAAATCCGACGGCTCGCCGCCGCAGCACTCTAGAATGAGCTTCGTGGCGAGCTCCGCGCCTTCGCGCGTGTAGACCGGATCGACGCCGCGGTCGAAGCGATAGCGCGCATCCGAATTGATCTTCAGCCGGCGGCCCGTCGCGGCGGTGCGGATCGGGTCGAAATAAGCGCTTTCGACGAACACATCCGTCGTCTCTTCGGAGCAGCCGCTTTCCGCGCCGCCCATCACGCCTGCGATCGCCGCGGGGCGCCGGCCGCCGCGATCGCAGATCAGCGTCATGCCAGGCTCGAGCACGTACGTCTCGCCATCGAGCGCCAGCAGGCTCTCCTCCGGCTTTGAAAGCCGGACCTTGATGTTGCCCTCGAGCTTGCCCGCGTCGAACACATGCAGCGGGCGCGCGCGGTCGAAGCTGACATAGTTCGTGATGTCGACAAGCGCGTTCTTCGGCCCGATCCCGATCGCCTTCAGCCGCCTCTGCATCCAGTCCGGGCTCGGCCCGTTTTTCACGCCGCGGATCAAGCGACCCACGAAATAGGGGCAGGCGGCGGCGCTCTCCTCGCTGTCGGCCGTCACGCCGCTGTCGAGCGAGACGCCGATCGGCGAGGCGAAGGCGCCGTCGATCGGCGCGGTCTCTCCGTCTTTCAGCCGGCCGAGCCCGCGGGCGGCCAGATCGCGGGCGATCCCGTAGACGCCCAGCGCGTCCGGCCGGTTCGGCGTGATCGCGATCTCGATCACTGGATCGTTGAGACCGATGTAGTCGATGAAGCGCACGCCGAGCGGCGCGTCGCTCGGCAGCTCGATGATGCCGTCATGCTCATCCGAAATCTCAAGCTCACGCTCAGAGACGAGCATCCCTTCCGAGCGCTCGCCGCGGATCTCGCCGGCTTTCAGCCAGAGATCCGTTCCCGGCACATATGCGCCTTCGGGCGCAAAGACCGCGCGCATGCCGGTTTTCGCATTCGGCGCGCCGCAGACGACTTGAACCCGCGCCGGCGCGCCCTCAGGCCCGTCGGGCCAGGCCTCGACATCGCAGACGCGCAGTTTGTCCGCGTTCGGATGCTGCTTGGCTTCGACCACCCTCGCGATGCGGAAGGCGCCAAGCCTCTCGGCCGGATCTTCGACGCCTTCGACCTCGAGCCCGAGATCCGTGAGCGCTTCTGTGATGTCGGCGAGGCTCGCCTCGGTCTCGAGGTGATCCTTCAGCCAGGACAAGGTGAATTTCATCGCGCCGCTCCCATCAGGCCGCGCCAGGCCCCGCCACGAAAAAGGCGGAACCAGCGCGCAGGAGCGGCTTTAGCGAAATGCGCGGCGGAGCGGAAGGCGGCTGGCGTGCTCGATCCGCGACGCCTCTACGCGGGGATGGTCGACGATCATCTGCGCAGAGCGCGCTTCACAGCATCTGCTCGCGGCGGAGCCTCACACCAGAGAGCTCCGGCGGCGTTTGATCACGCGGCGACCAGCCCTTTTCTGGCGGTAGTAGAAGCGACTGCGCCTTGACCCAGACAGGAACTTTTTGGTCCCCTCGATCGCCTCTTCAGCGGTGTGGAAGCCCCCTGGCACGTCCTCTTTGAACAGAAGGCCGGCGACGATCGTCGACGTCCACATGCCGCTCCGATCCATCTGGAGCTCGGCGATCAGGTCTCGCTCATCTGGCGTCTTTTCATTCGGCCCGAGTCGAATAGCCTCTAATTTGAACATGCGCTGCGTCCCCCCGGCGCCCTCGCTTCGCCCCATGCGGCGTCGCCGAAGCGTGGCGCACCGGGTTGAAGGTCCCGTGAAGAGAGAACGTTAATCGCCAGCGCAGGCGATGCGCGCGCGATTAGCCGAAGGCGTTTCGGTTGTTCGACAGGATGATGAGCAGGATCTGCAGGCCGATCAGCAACACCAAAGGCGAGAAGTCGATGCCGCCGGTCGGCGGCAGGATCCGCCGGATCGGCGCCAGGAGCGGGTCGAGCAGCGCGTTGATGCCGTTGTAGATCTGATGCACCAGTGGCTGGCGTCGGTTGAGCACATCGAACTGGATCAAGAGCCCGATGATGAATTGGATGAGAACGAGATAAAAGATGAGCTGCGCCAGCAGCGCGATGATCATAATAAGCGAGTTCATGAAGCCTCTCCTGCATCCCCTGCGCCGCGCGCCAGCGTGATATAGCGCGCCACCGGCGCTGTCGCGTCGTCTATACGCGACAAACCCTTCAACCGCCGCGATTTCCAGACCTGAAAGCCTGGCGCGACCGTGCTCGCGCCAGCGACGTTCGAAAGGATCTTGCGAGATCCGCGGCGCGCGCATCGGCGTCATACGCGCGGCCCGCGTCTTCCTCTAGGCTCGCAGACGCCGCAAGGAGCGCCGCCCATCGCTTGACAGACCGCGCCGCCGCTCGTACCTCAACCGCCTCGTTTGCGAAAGCACGCGAAGCTGTGGGGCCGTAGCTCAGTTGGGAGAGCGCTACATTCGCATTGTAGAGGTCGTCGGTTCGACTCCGATCGGCTCCACCATTCTTGATTTGTCGCCCTTCAGGCTCTCTTAGAGCTTGAACGGCAACGACAAATCGGCGGTTCGGCACCCCTCATTTCAGGAGTGTGGAAACGCGCGCGAAGGCGCGCATTGCAACACTTCAACAGTGCGCGAGTACCCTGAAATCTTATATTTTATAAGTCCTTTAGGGAAGCGAGAGAGCGGTTCGACACACCCACTGCTGGTCTTGCTTTGGTTGACGAGTGTGTTTCCGTTTATCCAGACAGATCGCCTTGCGCTCTTCCAGCTCTGTCAACCGCTTCTCATAAGTGCGTACAAGCGTTTCGCTATCATGACCTGACCTTCTCCCCTGAATCCGGGCCGTTGCGACCAGGGATTTTCCAGCTTTTGCTGTGTGCCCGAACTTTGGACCGCCCGGCGCTGGAAAATCCGGGCTTCGTCACGGCGGCGGGCCGGATGCGCTGCCGTGCTCAGGGGGAGTGCAGGTTCAGCTCGGCGTTGATCGCCCCTTGGGGGCGATCAAAGCGGTTTCTGAGGCGGTTTGGGCGGT
>JBCBCG010000098.1:0-15477 GCA_038530925.1 Pseudomonadota bacterium | reverse complement strand
AGACTCCGCTCCGAGCTGCGGCTCATTTCACACAATGGGTCGGAGGGTCCATGGCCGTCAGCGCCGCGCCGCCGCAGGATCATGACGCGCCTGTCGCCGTGCTCATCGTCGCCGCGGGCGCGGGCTTGCGCGCCGGCGGCGGGCTTCCGAAGCAATATCGTCCGATCGCGGGGCGCTCGGCGCTGGCGCGCTGCATGGCGATCTTCGCCGCGCGCGAGGACGTCTCCACGGTGCTGACGGCGATCCGACGCGAGGACGCGGCGCGCTATGACGCGCTTGCGGCGGCGCTGGCCGTGCGCCGGCCGGAGCTGGCGCAGAAGCTCGCGGCGCCGGTGTTCGGCGGATGCGAGCGGCAAGAGACGGCGCGCCTTGGGCTCGAGCGCCTGGCGAGCGCCGCCGCGCCGCCGCGCTTCGTCGCGATCCATGACGCGGCGCGGCCCTTCGCGCCGCAGGCGGCGATCGATCGCGCCTTCTCCGCCGCGCGGCGCTGGGGCGGCGCCTGCGCCGCGCTGCCGCTCGCCGACACGCTCCGGCGCGGGCTTTCGGAAGTGGAGGGCGCGCCGGTCGCCGGCGAGATCGTTCCGCGCGACGGGCTCTATCGCGCGCAGACGCCGCAGGTTTTCGCCTTCGCGCCGATCCTCGCGGCGCATCGCGCTCAGGCGGAGACGCCGGCCACGGATGACGCGGAGATCGCGCGCCGAGCGGGGCTGACCGTGCGGCTGACGGAAGGCGCGCCGGAGTTGATGAAAATCACCGCGCCGGCGGATTTCGCCTTCGCGGCCCATTTGGCGGCGCAGATCGATCCAGAGGACGCGGGATCGGCGCAGCGGCGGGAGGCGCGCGGGATGAAAGCGGATATCCGTGTGGGTCAAGGGTTCGATGTCCATAGATTCGGGCCCAACGCCGACGGATCGAGCGATCATGTGATGCTCTGCGGCGTCCGGATCGCCCATGAGACGGGGCTGAGCGGCCATTCGGATGCGGATGTCGGGCTCCACGCCCTCACTGATGCGGTGCTCGCCGCGGCGGCGCTCGGCGATATCGGCCGCCATTTTCCGCCGAGCGAGGCGCGCTGGCGGGCTGCGGCCTCGGACCAGTTCCTCGCCCACGCCATGCGCTTGGCGCGCGAGGCGGGCGGTGAGGCGACGCTGCTGGATGTGACGCTGATTTGCGAGCGGCCGAAGATCGGGCCGCACGCCGAGGCGATGCGCGCCCGCATCGCCGAGATCGCCGCGGTCGAGATCGGACGCGTTTCGGTGAAGGCGACGACGTCGGAAAAGCTCGGCTTCACCGGCCGCGGTGAAGGGATTGCGGCGATGGCCACCGCGAGTTTTTGTTTTTGATCCGTCCCGACGACAGGGCGCACGCGAAAGACGCCGGCGCGAAGTTACTCGAATTTCTGAAGAAATGGCGCGGTTGACGGGGCTCGAACCCGCGACCTCCGGCGTGACAGGCCGGCACTCTAACCAACTGAGCTACAACCGCGTGCCCGATCTCTTATCGCAAGATCGGAAGCGAGTGGTTAAGGGCGCGCGCCGCGGCGGTCAAGCGCGAACTGCGGCGGAGCGCGCCTCATCGCGGCGATTTCGCCGCAGCGCCTTGCGGGCGCGCGCGTCTCCGCCGCTCTTCGGCGCGGGCGCCGCCGGGTCAAATCCGATCGAGCGGGCGGCTTTGCGGTCCGCTCTCAAGCGGCGGCGGCTCGTAATCGCGCGGCAGCGGCGGCCGGTTCGGATCGATCGGTCCGCCGCAAGCGCTGAGACAGAGCGCCGCCGTCGCCAAAGCGCCGCCGATCCAGGCGGCGCGCGCCCGGCTTGCGCCGCTCCGCGCCCGCGCCGCGCCATGTGTCGCCTTTCGCATCTGCGTCTCCTCTCGCTTCAAGCCTGTTCTCGCATAGAGCGTTTCGCGCGCGCGCCGTTCGCCTTTCCTTTACCAAAGCCGCAGCCTCGCGGTAGAGAGCCAGGAAACAGGACAAAAGGAGACCGGCATGGCGGGCAGCGTGAATAAAGTGATCTTGATCGGCAATCTCGGCGCGGATCCGGAGGTGCGCTCGTTCCAGAATGGCGGGCAGGTCTGCAATCTGCGCATCGCCACCTCCGAAAACTGGAAGGACCGCAACACCGGCGAGCGCAAAGAAAAAACCGAATGGCACAGCGTCGCCATCTTCTCCGAGCCGCTGGTGCGGGTGGCGCAGAATTATCTGCGCAAAGGCTCGAAAGTGTATCTGGAAGGCCAGCTTGAGACGCGGAAATGGCAGGATCAGAGCGGCCAGGATCGCTATAGCACTGAAGTGGTGCTGCGCCCTTATCGCTCTGAGCTGACGATGCTGGACAGCCGCTCCGACCGCGAGGGCGGGTATCAGAGCGGCGGCCAAATGGGCTATGGCGGCGGCGCGCCGGCCATGGGAGGCGGCGGCATGGCGGCGGGCGGCATGGGTTCAGGCGGCATGGGTTCAGGCGGCATGGCCTCAGGCGGCATGGGCTCAGGCGGCCCGCAAGGCGCGCCCGCCGGCGGCGGTCAGGGGCCGGGTCAAGGCGGCGGCTTCAGCAATGATCTCGACGACGAGATCCCGTTCTAAGCCGTTAAAGCTCGGTTAAGGCGGACCGAATGCCGGTTGATCTCACTCAGCGCTTGGTGGTCGGCGTCGCGTCCTCGGCGCTGTTCGATCTCGGCGCCTCGGATGCGGTGTTTCGCGAGGAGGGCGTCGAGGCGTTTCGGCGCCATCAACGCGAGCGGCTGGAGGAGCCTTTTCCGCCCGGGCCCGCCCTGCCCTTCATCCGGCGCGTGCTCGGGCTGAACGCGGTGCGGCCGGAGGATCCGCTGGTCGAAGTGGTTTTCCTGTCGCGCAATGACGCGGAAACCGGTCGCCGCGCCCTGCGCTCCTGCGCGCATTACGGGCTGCCGATCGCGCGGGCCGCCTTCACCCAAGGCGAGAGCCCGCATGATTACGGGCCGGCCTTCGCCTGCGAGCTCTTCCTCTCCGCCAACGCCGGCGATGTGCGCGCGGCGATCGCGGCGGGTCAGCCCGCGGGCCATGTCGCGCCCGGCGCGGCGCTGGCGGATGATCAGGATGATCCCGAGCTGCGCATCGCCTTTGATTTTGACGGCGTCCTGGCGGATGATGCGTCTGAGCGCGTCTTTGCTGAGCACGGGCTTGAGGGGTTTCGCGCCCATGAAGCGGCGCGTCAGGATGAGCCGCATCGGCCCGGCCCGCTCTATCCCTTGCTCCGCCGCGTCGCCGCGATCCAGGCGATCGAAACCACCGCCGCAGCGGCGCGCGGCTACGCGCCCAGGCTGAAAACCGCGCTCGTCACCGCCCGCGGGGCGCCGGCGAATGAGCGCGTCGTCTCAACTCTGCTCGAGTGGGGCGTGCGTCTCGATAAGAGTTTCTTCATGAACGGCGCGGAGAAGACGAGCGTTTTGAGGACGCTGCGGCCGCATGTCTTTTTCGATGACCAGAAAGCCCATGTCGACCGCGCGGCGGCGTATTCGCCGGCGGTGCATGTGCCCTTCGGCGTCAAGAATCTCGGCGATTAAGGCGGGCGTTGAGCGCATGCGCGCCTCTTTGCCGACTTGTTAAAGGATAGGGGCTTTTTTACTTAGTATTCTCGAACAAAAACATCGTGTTGAAGCGCGCTTGCACCAATTATTCGGGAACTGGCGCCACACTCCTGCGCATCGTGAGGGAACAGGCGTTCAGGGAACAAAGCGCATGGCCGGTGTCAGTGAAAACGCGGCGAATAGGCTGCTTCTGGTCGAAGATTCGGTGTCGTTCGCTTATGCGATCAAGGCGAAGCTCGAAAAAGAGGCGGGCCTCGAGATCGTGCTGGCGCGGAGCCTTGAAGAAGCCAATGAAGCGATCGAGAAATACGATGCGCAGTTCTTTCTGGCGCTGCTCGACCTGACGCTGCCGGACGCGTCAGGCGATGAGATCGTTCTGACGGCGCAGGCGCGCAGCATTCCGTCGGTTGTGTTCTCAGGCTCTTACTCGGACGAGCTGCGCGAGCGGCTCTTTCAGGTCGGCGCGATCGATTATCTGATCAAAGACAATCCTCACAGTTTGAATTACGTCGTCTCGCTGGTGCGCCGCGTGCGCGCCAATACGCAGGTCAAAGCGCTGGTGGTCGACGATTCGGCGACGGCGCGCGCGCAGCTGACGAAACTTTTGCGCAAGTATCGCTTCGAGGTGATCGAAGCGCCAGGCGGCCGAGAGGCGCTGGAGACGCTGACGGCCCATCCCGATATCCGGTTGATGATCACCGACTTCAACATGCCGGGCATGAACGGCCATGATCTGACCAAAGCCGCGCGCCAGAAAATCGCGCCGGATCGGCTTGCGATCATCGGCGTCTCATCGGTGGACGCCGGCCCGCTTTCGGCGAAGTT
Source organism: Pseudomonadota bacterium (assembly GCA_038530925.1). Taxonomy (GTDB): domain Bacteria; phylum Pseudomonadota; class Alphaproteobacteria; order Rhodobacterales; family Rhodobacteraceae; genus JALEGB01. Next base: position 11,094 of record JBCBCG010000098.1, on the reverse strand, counting down.
CTTGAAGCTCGGCGCCAACGATTTTCTGAAGAAGCCCTTCATTCCCGAAGAGTTCTTCTGCCGCATCACCCAGAATATGGAGTATCTCGATCAGCTCGACGCGCTGCGCGAGGCGGCGCTGCGCGATCCGCTCACAGGCTTGCATAATCGGCGGCATTTTTTCGAGATGGCCGAGACGCTTTGGTCGCAGGGGCACCGCGAGGGCGGCCGCGTCTACTCGATCGGCATGATCGACATCGATCACTTCAAGGCGCTCAACGATGCGCATGGGCACTTGCTCGGCGATCAGGTCTTGAAGCAAGTCGCTCAGCAGGTGAGCGAGAATTTTCGCCGCGGCGGAGATCTCGTGGCGCGGTTCGGCGGTGAAGAGTTCTGCGTGTTCCTGAGCGAGACGGACGAGGCGGGCGCCCGGGCGATGATGGAGCAAGTGCGCGCCGCGATCGAGGCGGCGGCGCCGCCGCCGGGCCCGGCGGGCGCTCAGACGCGCAGCGTCACGGTTTCGATCGGCGTCGCCGAAGCGATGGACGCCCCGATCGCCGAGACCATCGCCGCCGCCGATCGCGCGCTTTACGCCGCCAAGGACGCAGGGCGCAATCAAGTGGTCGCAGCGTCCGCTAGCGAGGCGCTCTCGGCCGCGCCGAGCGCCGCCGCCTCCTGATCCACCGGCCCGCGGCCCTCTCTCAGCTGAGCGCCTAACTTGCGCGACATGTTGCGGAGCTCTATACGCTCGCTAGCGATATCTGGCGGGAAAGAGTGGCGCTTGTGAGCGAAGACGAGAGCAGGGCGACGGGCGGCGCGGCGGCGAGCGACGGCGCAGGCGGCGGCGTGGGAGAGGCTGGCGGCGCGCCGCCGCGGGCGCCGCATCCCGGGCCGATCATCTCCGTCGAGGAGGAGATGCGCCGCAGCTATCTCGATTACGCCATGAGCGTGATCGTGAGCCGCGCAATCCCCGATCTGCGCGACGGGCTGAAGCCTGTGCACCGCCGCATCCTGTTCTCGATGCATGAGAACGGCTACACCCACAACAAATCCTACAAAAAATCCGCTCTGATCGTCGGCGATGTGATGGGCCGCTACCATCCCCATGGCGACGGCGCGATTTATGACAGCCTTGTGCGGATGGCGCAGGATTTCTCGATGTCCGCGGTCTTGATCGACGGTCAGGGAAATTTCGGCAGTCAGGACAACGATCCGCCGGCCGCCATGCGCTACACCGAGGCGCGGCTGACCAAGCTGGCGGAGACCTTCACCGAAGATCTCGACAAGGACACCGTCGATTTCCAGGCGAACTATTCGAATGATCGGGAGGAGCCGTCGGTTCTTCCGGCGCGGTTTCCAAACCTCCTCGTCAACGGCGCTCAAGGCATCGCGGTCGGCATGGCGACCAACATCCCGCCGCATAATCTCGGCGAGATATGCGATGCGACGCTGGCTCTGATCGAGAACCCGGCGATGACGATTCCCGAGCTGATGGAGATCGTGCCGGGCCCGGACTTCCCGACCGGCGGCGTGATCCTTGGCCGCTCCGGCGCGCGGGCGGCCTATCATCTCGGCCGCGGCTCGGTGATCGTGCGCGGCAAAGTGAAGATCGAGACGATCCGCAAGGATCGCGAGGCGATCATCTTTGAAGAGATCCCTTATCAGGTGAACAAGGCCAGCCTGGTCGAGAAGATCTCCGATCTCGCCAAAGAGAAGAAGATCGAAGGCATCGCCCATGTGCAGGACGAGTCGAACCGCTTCGGCGTTCGGGTCGTGGTGGAGCTGAAGCGCGACGCCACCGCCGAGGTGGTGCTCAACCAGCTCTATCGCTTCAGCCCTCTGCAGACCTCCTTCGGCTGCAACATGCTGGCGCTGAATGGCGGCCGGCCGGAGCACATGGATCTGAAGACCATGCTCTCGGCCTTCATCGCCTTTCGCGAAGAGGTGGTCTATCGCCGCACGGCGTATCTCCTCGCCCGAGCGCGGGAGCGGGCGCATCTTCTTTGCGGTCTCGCGGTCGCGGTGGAGCATGTGGACGAGGTCGTGCAGTTGATCCGCTCCTCGCCTGATCCGGCCACAGCGCGCGAGCGGCTCATGGCGCGCGAATGGCCGGTTGGCGCGATCCAAGATTATCTGGAGCTGATCGACGATCCGGTGAACCAGGTGACCGAGGCGGGCGGCTATCGCCTCTCGGAGGTGCAAGCGCGCGCGATCCTGGATCTGAGGCTCCAGCGGCTCACCGCGCTTGGCCGCGACGAGATCACTGATGAGCTCAAAGAGCTCGCCGCCAAGATCACCGATTATCTCGACATTTTGCGTTCGCGCGAGCGGATCCTCTCGATCATTTCGAGCGAACTGCGCGAGATCCGCGAGGCTTACGCCGTGCCGCGGCGCACGGAGATCATCGAGCATGATGGCGAGGTCGATGACGAAGACCTGATCGAGCGCGAAGATATGGTGGTGACCGTCACCCATGGCGGCTACATTAAGCGGACGCCGCTCACTGATTATCGCGCCCAAAAGCGCGGCGGCAAAGGCCTCGCGGGCATGGCGACGAAGGATGAAGACTTCGTCACGCGGCTCTTTGTGGGCAACACCCACACTCAAGTTCTGTTCTTCACCACCGACGGCAAAGTCTACGCCATGAAAGTCTGGCGTTTGCCGCAAGGCGGCCGCGCGGCGCGCGGCAAGGCTGTGGTGAACCTGCTTCCGATCGAGCCCGGCGTCTCCATCGCGGCGATGCTGCCGATCGACGCTCCGGAGGATGAATGGGGCGCGCTGCAGATCGTCTTCGCGACGTCGGCCGGCGATGTGCGCCGCAACGCGCTCAGCGATTTCGTGAATGTGAAATCGAACGGCAAGATCGCCATGAAGCTCTCCGACGGCGTCAGGCTGGTCGGGGCGGCGATCTGCGATGAGGAGAGCGACTGTCTGCTCGCCACCGCCCATGGCAAAGCGATCCGCTTCGGCGTCACCGATGTGCGTGTTTTCAAAGGGCGCGACAGCACTGGCGTGCGCGGCGTGAAACTGGGTGCGGAGGATCAGGTGGTGAGCATGGCGGTGCTGCGCTCGGTGCGCGCGACGCCTGAGGAGCGCGCCGCCTATTTCAAAATGCGCCGCGCCGTGGCGGGCGAGCTCGAGGCGTCGGTGGAGGATGGCGGCGATCCGTCGGATGAAGCGGCGCTCGAGGCGGCGGGCGATGTGGTGCTCGGCCAGGAGCGCTACGCTGAACTCTCCGCGCAAGAGCAGCTGATCCTCTTCATCACTTCGATCGGCCTCGGCAAGCGCAGCTCCGCGCTCGAATACCGCGTAACGGGCCGCGGCGGCCAAGGCGTGAACGCCATCGATCTCGGCCGCGGCGGATCCGTTGTCAGCGCCTTCCCAGTGGAGGAGGAGGACGAGATCATGCTGGTGACCGACGCCGGCCAGTCGATCCGCTGTCCCGTCGCCGGGATCTCGCGGCAATCGCGCACCGCGTCTGGCGTGAAGGTGTTCAACACCGCCGCGGGCGAGAAAGTCGTGTCCGTCGCCCGCCTCGCCGATAGCGGCGAGGAAGAAGGCGGCGTCGAGGGCGAGGCGGGCGAGGCCGAAAGCTGATCGATCGGTTCGCGTGGCGGCGATCGAGACGCCGCCGCCTCCCCCATGAGCGCGCTTCGGTCGGCGCGGCGCCGCTGTTTCGCCCAAAAAATCAGGCGCTTTCATCCGCGCAATCCGAGACCGTGAGGATGGCGTGATGAGCGAGACGACCAGCGCGCCGCCGCCGGCGCTCGACGCGGCGCAGATTGTGAAAACGCTCGAGGCGTTGGAGCGGCGCATTAAGGACCGCTTTCCAAAGCGCGGCCTCGCCCGCGCCTGCGGCGAGCTGACGATGGTGGCGCGCGCGACCGCGGCGCGCGTCGACAGGGCGCGAAGGCCGAATTACGCGCTGCGCGCCGCCGGGCTTGGCGTGATCATCGCGGCGGCGCTGGGCGCGGTGTGGATCGCTTGGCTGATCGGCGCAGAGAGCGGCGCGCCGCTCGGGTCTTGGCTCGCGCCGCTCGCGGCGGCCGAGCCGGCGGAGCTGCTGCAAGGCTTTGAGTCGACCGTGAACCTCGCCATTCTGGCGGCGCTCGCCATTTGGTTCCTGGTCTCGTTGGAGGAGCGCTCCGCACGGCGGCTGGTGCTGCGCCATCTGCATGAGCTGCGCTCGCTCGCGCATGTCGTCGACATGCATCAGCTCACCAAAGATCCTGTGTCGATCCTTAACCCGGGCCTGCGCATGCCCAGCTCGCCCGAGCGGGATCTCAGCCCTGGCGAGCTGTCGCGCTATCTCGATTATTGCGTCGAGATGCTCTCTCTCATCGGCAAACTGGCGGCGCTCTACGCCGAGCACACCCAGGATGCGCAGATCATCGACGCCTCGAACGACATCGAGGATCTGACCACCAATCTCTCGCGCAAAATCTGGCAGAAAATCATGATGATCGGCCCGGACATGGGACGCGCCGCCGCGCCGGGCGGGCGGCTTGCGGGCGGCGGCGTCTGATCGCGCGGCGTTTGTCTCTCTTGGCCGCGCGCTCTTGCCCGCGGCGCGCCGCGGCTCTAGCGATGAGAGATGACTGTCTCTCCTGTGCGCATCATCGGCGGCGGCATGGCCGGCTGCGAAGCGGCGTGGGCGCTGGCCCGCGCCGGCGTCCCTGTGATCCTATACGAGATGCGGCCCCATCGCGGCACAGCCGCCCATCGCACGGATGGGCTGGCCGAGCTTGTCTGCTCGAACTCCTTTCGCTCGGATGACGCCGAGACCAACGCGGTCGGTCTCCTGCATGAGGAGATGCGCCGCGCCGGTTCGGTGGTGATGGCGGCGGCGGCCGAGGCGCGCACGCCGGCCGGCGGCGCCTTGGCGGTGGACCGAGACATCTTCTCGGCCCGGGTGAGCGAGCGGCTTGAGGCGCATCCGCTGATCGAAATCCGCCGCGAGGAGATCGAGGGCCTTCCGCCTGAGGCCTGGGACAGCGTGATCATCGCCACCGGCCCTCTCACCTCGCCGGCGCTCGCCGACGCGATCGCGGCGCTGACCGGCGCGGAGAGCCTCGCCTTCTTCGACGCGATCGCGCCGATCGTTTATGTGGAGAGCGTTGATCTCTCCAAAGCCTGGGCGCAGTCGCGCTATGACAAGGGCGAGAGCGAGGCGGAGCGCAAAGCCTATCTCAATTGCCCGATGGACAAGGCTCAGTATGAAGCCTTCATCGATGCGTTGCTTGAAGGTGAGAAGACCGAGTTCAAAGACTGGGAGCGCGACACGCCCTATTTCGAAGGCTGCCTGCCGATCGAAGTGATGGCGGAGCGCGGGCGCGAGACCCTGCGCTTTGGGCCGCTCAAACCCGTGGGGCTGACCAATCCGCATGCGCCGACGGTGAAGCCGCACGCTGTGGTGCAGCTGCGCCAGGACAATAAGGCGGCGACGCTGTTCAACATCGTCGGCTTTCAGACCAAGCTGAAATACGGCGCTCAGAAAGAGGCGTTTCGCCTGATCCCTGGCCTGGAGACGGCGGAGTTCGCGCGGCTTGGCGGCATTCATCGCAACACGTTCTTGAACAGCCCGAAGCTTTTGGACGGCTCTCTGAGGTTGAAGGCCGCGCCGCGGCTGCGTTTCGCCGGCCAGATCACCGGCGTCGAGGGCTATGTGGAGAGCGCCGCGATGGGCATCCTTGCGGGACGCTTCGCCGCAGCCGAACGGCTGGGCGCCGCGCTGACGCCGCCGCCGCGGGAGACCGCCTTCGGCGCCCTGCTTCACCATCTGACCGGCGGCGCGGAGGCGGCGAGCTTTCAGCCGATGAATGTGAATTTCGGCCTCTTTCCGCCGCTTGAGGAGAGCGTGCGCAGAGGCCGCAAAGGCAAGCGCGAGCGCGCCATGGCCTACTCGGCCCGTGCGCTGCAGGCGTGCGACGCGTGGTTGAGCCGCGCCGGACCGGCGCTCGCCGCTGAATGACGCGGCCTTTATGAGCCGCGCAGCATGAGAACATTTTGACAACGGAGCGAATCGCCATTATCCATGTTCGCACAATGTCCCGCGCATCCAGCCGCGCGGCTTGAATGGGAGCGGACCGATGGGTGAGAGCCGGAGCAGCGTCAGCGACAGAGCGACATCCCGCGCGGGCGGTGATGCGACAAGACCCGTTCGCTCCGTTCAAAACCGGTTCGCCGCCGACGGAACGCCGGTCGAGATCGTCGACGTTATGAGCGGCGCGAGCGTTGTTGGCGCAGCGCGGCCGGAGAAGGCGGCGCTCGGCTCGGCTGAGGCGGCGGCGCGGAAGCGCGCGGGTCGTCTTTCGCAGTGGCTGCGCGACGGCGGAGCGCCGGAGGCGCGGCCGTCTGTCGACGCCGGTCTCGCAGCGTTTCGCCGCGCCAGCGCCGCGCGAGCGGCGTCGCGCGACGACGGCGCAGAGAGGCGCGCCGACGCGCGACCAGTGCAGCGGCCGGTCCAATCGAACGCGCCCAGCGCGTCGCCTGCGCCTAAGGCTCTTGCGTCTGAGACGACGACCAACGCGCCAACGCCTGCCGCCCAAGCGGAGGCCGATCGCAAGCCGATCGATCCTGCGGAGGCGTTGATGCTGCGTATCCGCGTGATGGGCGGCGGCGAGATCTCGGAACAGGTCTACGGGCCGGAGCGGCGTTGGGCGCTGCTTGATCGCGAGGGGCGTTTGTCAGACGCGCCGGATCCGGCGCTGGCCACCGCGCTGCGCCAGAGCGGCAGGTTGGCTTTTGATCGCTTCGAACGCGGCGCCGCCATCTATCGCCTAACAATCGCCGCCGAGCCCGAACAGGGGTCTTTCTAAGCAGCGCGGCGCGAGTGAGCGGGCTGCGCGCCACCGGCGCGCCAGATCGTAGCGGCGCCTCGCCGCTTCGCCTCGCAATACGCCTGCGGCTCATCTCAGGGTTGAGAGTGAGTCGTTCAACTCCTGCCTGGTCGCTTCGTTGAAACAACGAATGGGGGGGCGCGGTCGGCGTGGCCAAGAGACGCGCCCGCGTTTTTGCTGATGGATAGAGAATTGAAAGTTCTGGAGAAACCGCGCCGCTCTGCGGCGATGCTTGGGGGCGCTGCGATCGACGCTGGACTCAGGCCGCGCGCAGTGCTTCAGTTGTGGCGGGAAGCGTCGCCGGTGAAGGGGTTCACGGGGGATGCGCGAGAGCGCTGCGAAGGCGGCTTATGGCTTCTCAGGGGCGAGCCTGGCGTTTCACGCCGGGCTCGCTTTCGTTTTGGGCGGTGGTTTCGGACGCGCCCATCTCTCAGCGAACGGCTCGGTTCACCTTTGGCGCGGCGCGGCGGCTTGCGGCGTCGGATCCTTGAGCCATCGCATCGCGGCCCGCCCCTGACGCAGCGTCGAAGCGGTCGCATTCCGGGCGGCGGCGCTTGATCGCCGCGGCGCATTGGGCGGCGTCGTCGGACCTAGGCCGTGTCATCGCCGGCGGCGGCGTGGGGGCGAAGATTGTTCGCAATGAAGATTGTTCGCAATGTCGTGATCGAGGGTTCTTTCGCTCTCTGCAGGCGCAGTTAGCGCTGCGCGGTCTCAGATTTCGCGATAAGAGAACGGCGAGCGCGGATCAAAACCGCGCCTCCGATCCGCCCGCGCATCAGATGAGCGCTAGTTTGGAGCGATCGCGATGATCCCGCCGCATTCTCAAAGCGCTTCGCCGAACGGCGATGAGGCGCGCAACCAGACGCCCGGGCCCCTCGCCGGCCTGACGGTGCTCGATATGAGCCGCATCCTCGCCGCGCCCACCTGCACGCAGCTCCTCGGCGATCTCGGCGCGGAGGTTCTAAAGATTGAAAAGCCGGGCGCGGGCGACGACACCCGCAAATGGGGTCCGCCTTTTTTGAAGCGCGCCGACGGGACGGAAACCGGCGAAAGCGCGTATTACCTCTCGTCCAACCGCAACAAGCGTTCTGTCGCGATCGACATCGCCCAGCCTGCGGGGGCGGCGATCGTGCGCGCTTTGGCGGGCCAGGCGGATGTGTTCATCGAGAACTTCAAGACCGGGGATCTCAAGCGCTACGGGCTCGATTATGGCGCGCTGAGCGCTGCGCATCCGGGTCTTGTCTACTGCTCGGTCACGGGCTTCGGGCAAACCGGACCGAACGCCGCCAAGCCAGGCTATGATCTGATGGCGCAGGGCTTCGCCGGCATCATGAGCCTGACCGGCGCGCCGGAGGGCGAACCGATGAAGGTCGGCGTCGGGGTCGGCGACGTGGTCTGCGGGCTTTACGCCGCCGTCGGCGTGCTTGCAGCGCTGAGGCGGCGCGACCTGACGGGACGCGGCCAGCATATCGACATCGCGCTGGCGGATGCGACGATGGCCTGGCTGGTCAATGAAGGCGTTAACACGCTGCTGAGCGGCCAGGTCCCGATCCGCCGCGGCAACCAGCACCCCAACATCGCGCCCTATCAGACCTTCGCCACCGCCGATGGGCACGCCATCGTCGCCGTCGGCAATGACGCGCAGTATCGGCGCTTCTGCGCGATCCTGGGCGCGCCGCACCTCGCCGAGGATCCGCGCTTCGCGACGAACCCGGAGCGTTTGCGCAACCGCGCCGCGCTTCTCTCCGCGCTAGAGCCGCTGATCGCGCGCTGGCGCAAAGACGATCTCATCGCGGCGATGGAGGCTGAAGGCGTTCCGGGCGGCCCGATCAATACCGTCAAGGAAGTGTTCGAGACCGATCAAGCGGCGGCGCGGGAGATGGTGATCTCGGCGCCGCATGGTCCGGCGGGAACGGACGCGCCGCTGATCGGCAATCCGCTGAAACTCTCGGAGACGCCGGTCGCGTATCGCTTGGCGCCGCCGGTGCGCGGGCAAGACACTCTGGCGGTGCTGCGCGCGCGGATCGAGCCAGCGTTGCTGGAGGCGGCGCTCGAGGCGGGCGCGCTAGAGGATGCGGGCGCTGACGGCGCGCCGCGTGAGAGCGCGCAAGCGGGCGGCGCGGTGGGAGCGTCGCGATGAGCGAGACCAGGGGCGCCGCGATGGGCGAGACGACGGCGGCGCGTCTTGTGGCGGAGCGGCTGCGCGCCGCGGGATGCCGCAGCGTTTTCGGCGTGCCAGGCGGCGAGGTGCTCGCGGTGATGGACGCGCTTGAGGCGGCGGGCGTCGCCTTCACGCTTGTCAAGCATGAGAACGCCGGCGGCTTCATGGCCGAAGGCGCGCATCACGCCGCCGCGCTCGAAGGCGATGGCGATCGCATCCCCGGCGTGCTTCTCGCAACCATCGGCCCCGGTCTGGCGAACGCGGTGAACACGGCGGCGAACGCGCTTCAAGAGCAGACGCCGCTCATCATCATTTCTGGCTCGGTCGGCCCCTCGGAAGCGGCGACCTACACCCATCAAGTGCTCGACCAGTCGGCTCTGATGCGTGAGGCGGTGAAGGCGAGCCTCAGCCTCGCCGATGGCGCTGTCGATGTGTTGATCGACCGGGCGGTGGCGATCGCCACGTCGGATCCGATGGGCCCGGTGCATGTCGATTTGCCTGTGAGCCTCGCCACGAAGCCGCAACCGCCGGCGCGACGCTACCGCGCGGCGCCCGCGGCGCCGACGGCGCCGGCGGAGGGCGCTGCGCTCGAAGCCGCGCGCCGGCGCATCGCCGGGGCGGAGCGCCCCGTGATCCTCGCCGGGCTCGGCGCGATGCAAGCCGATATCGGGGCGCCGCTGCGCGCCTTCGCCGAACGTTGGGGCGCGCCGGTGATCACGACTTACAAGGCCAAGGGCGTTATCGATGAGACGCATCCCTTGGCGCTGGGCGGGCATGGTCTCTCTCCGAAATCCGATCGGCTGCTTGCGCCGGTCCTGAGCGAGGCCGATTGCGTGCTGAGCGTCGGCTATGACCCGATCGAAATGCGCGCCGGCTGGATCGACCCGTTTCCGCCGGAGCGGCATGTGGAGTTGACCCATGCGGCGGCGCTCCACGGCATGCATGGCGCCGCGGTCTCTTTCGTCGGTGATCTCGCCGCGGCGCTCGGCGCCTTGGCGCCGGCGGCGGATCGCGGGACGCAAGGCGCGCCCGCGCCCGCGCCCTGGCCGAACGGGGCGCCGGAGGCGGCGCGCGCGGCGCTCGCGGACGCCTTCGCCGAGCCCGCGGTTTGGGGGCCTCATCAAGTGTTTGGCGCGGCGCGGCGCGCGGCGCCGGCGGAGACCATCGCCACCGCCGATAGCGGCGCGCACCGGATCTTGATGAGCCAGATGTGGCGCTGCCGCGCGCCGCGCACGCTGCTGCAAAGCAGCGCCTTTTGCACGATGGGCGTGGCGCTGCCTCTCGCGATGGGCGTCAAGCGCGCCGCGCCGGAGCGGCCGGTTCTCGCGGTGATGGGCGACGCCGGGCTCGAAATGGTGCTTGGCGAACTCGCCACGTTGCGTGATTGGGGCGTCGGCGGCTTTTGCGTGCTGGTGCTCGCGGATGAAAGCCTCGCGCTGATCGCGTTGAAGCAGGATAAGGCGGGTTATGCGCCTGTGGGCGTTGATTTTGGCGACACCGATTGGCCGGCGGTCGCGCAGGCGCTGGGCGGGCATGGCGCATGGGCCGATGACGCTGCGGGGCTCGAAGGCGCGCTGCGGGATGGGTTCGCGCGCCAGGATCGCTTCACTTTGGTGGCGGCTCGGATCTCGAAGACCGACTATAATGACGCGTTTTGAGCTGATCCGAGGGCGGTTTTCCGCGAGGCGCGCTCACAAGGGGAACGGGCGGCGTCGGCAATCGCGCGATCGCAACGCGGCGCCGAGACGCGCCCGAGCCCGATTGCGCGCCGGCCGCCATCTCGGCGCCCAAGATGGCCGCTAAGCGAGCCTCATGCTTCCTCGTTTGGTTAATCTCGCCTTGCTCGGCCTCTTCCCGCTCGCCTGGATGGCGCCGCTCGCCCATGCGGAGGTGATGTGGTTCTGGGGCGCGGATGAGGTCTCGATCATCTCCGGCGTGCGCCAGCTTTATGAGAAAGACCTGTTCCTCTGCATTATCGTCGTCGTGTTCGCGATGGTCGCGCCGTATATGAAAACGGTCGCGCTCGCTTACGCGCAATTCTCCGACAACGAGGCGGGGCGGCGCATGATGCAGAGGAACAGGTCTTTCTCATAAAGCTGGCGCACGCCGGAGATG
>JBCBCG010000097.1:0-15667 GCA_038530925.1 Pseudomonadota bacterium | reverse complement strand
GCTCCAAATCTGCTCGCCGGTCTTCACCGAAAGCGCGGTGAGCGTCCCGTCGCGCGCCAGGATCACCGCAACGCCCTTCGAAACCGTGGGCGCGGCGCGCACCGGAGCGCCGAGCGCCGCGCGCCAGAGCTCCTCGCCCGTGGCGGCGTTCAGCCCGATCGCCTCGCCAAACCCGGTCGCGGCCACCAGCACGGCGCCCGCCGCCGCAAGCCCGCCGCCGAAGCCGTCGCGCGGATCTTCGCTCTCCGGCGCGAGCTCGGCGCTCCAGATCTCATCGCCATCCTTCTCCGACACCGCCGTCACGGTGGCCGCCGCGTCGAGCGTGTAGATCCGCCCGGCGGAGGCGACCGGCGAGGCGGTGATGCGCGATTCTGAGTCTGAGCCGGCGCCGACCGAGGCGGACCACACCCGTTGGAGCGAGACCGAACCATCCGCATGGCCAAGCGAGCGGTTCGAGGCGCCGCCGGCTTGCGGCCACTCCCGCACCGAGCGCGCGGGCGCGAAACTGGCGACGCCGCCGGCGCTGGCTTCGCTGCGCGCCGCGGCGCGCAGCGCCACGCGCTCGCCCTCCAAAACTTGCTCGCTGGGACCGAACCAGGAGTTGATGGTGGAGCAGCCGCTCATCCCGGTCGCGGCGGCGAGCATCAGAAGCGCGGCGCCGGCGCTGCGGGCGCCGCGCGGCGCTCGGGCCGATTTCATGGCGGCGGCGCTGAGGAGGCCGTCTCCCCCCATGGGGACCCTAGATGAGCCGCTCATCACAAAACTCCTGCGTTTCCTGTTGCCTCGGGGCGGCGTCTCTCCAACGCATGCGCGGCGCGGCGCCCCTTGTGTTTCGCTCGCAACGAGACGCGTCGCTGTGGAGGGCGGCGCGGATGCGAATCGCGTCCAGCGCCTCGCCGGTTCGCCCCCTGCTATGGGCGACGCCTTCGCGGCGAGGGTATGGCGAAGCGCTGCGCCTCGCGCCGCTCCCCATCCTCTCGCGCCGCGCCGCCGACCGAAGCGCGTATCTCGCGCGAGGCGCGCCGCGGCCGCCACTTCCGTCCCTACCCGTCTCCGCCTTGATCACCGCCGTCCGCCGTCGGCGAATCGCCGAGCCTCGCTTCCGGCTCGTCCAACCGCGGATCCGCGCCGCCGGCGCCAACCAACAAATCCGCAGCGCGCACCCGCAAGCTCTGCGGCGCCAGCGGCTCCTCGAACGCCGCGCGAAACGCGTCTCGCGCCGCAGCGAGATCCCCTGCCTTGACATGCGCCGCACCGAGCATCTCCAGCGCCAAAGCGCGGAACGGCCGGCCCTGCGCCGTGAGCGGCTCGAACGCGGCGATGCTTTCAGAGGCCGGCGCCGCGTCGAAGCGCATCATCGCCGCGCGCAGCAAGCCAAGATCGCGATACGGCGACTGCGGCTCCGCATCCGCCGCCACGCGATCAAAAAGCGCCGCCGCCTGCGCCTCATCGCCGTTCTGCGCCGCGAGCGCCGCCGCGTTCAGCCGCGCGACAATGGCCGCGCCCGGCGACAGATCGTCCGCCTTCGCCGTCAGCGCCGCGATCGAGGCGTCGAGGTCTTCGCCCTCCACCGCTTCGAAGATCGCCGCGCCCGCCTCTCGCGCCGCTTGAGTGGCCGAGGCGTTCATGTACTCATTCACCGCCGCCGCGATGACGATGAGCACGACCGCCGCGGCGACGAAGGGCCCATAACGTCGAAAGAGTTTGTAGGCGCGGTCGCGCTGCAGCTCCTCGGTCACCTCGGCGATGAAGATGTCCGTCTCGTCGCGCCCGGCCGGCGCGCCGCCGCCCTTCTTCTTCGCTGCGTCGCGCTTGGCGCCTTTGCGCCCCGCCTTATCGGCTGTTTGATCCGTGCTCACATTCGTCCCGCGCGGTCGTTGGCTTTTCGCGCATGTAACAAGGGGCGCCGCCTGTTCCTAGAGAGAATGCGCGATCCGCGCCCAACGCTTACGCGCCCTCCGCCCCGTCCTTCGGCGCGGGGTAGACATGGCTCTCGCCTGGAAAGGCGCGCGCGCGGACCTCTTCGGCGAAGGTGGCGATGGCGGCCTTCATCATCCCTTCCATGTCGCCATAACGCTTCACGAAGGTCGGAATGCGCGGGAAGAGCCCGATCATGTCCTCGAACACCAGGATCTGACCGTCGCATTGGGCCGAGGCGCCGATGCCGATGGTGGGAATAGACAGTTTCGCGGTGATTTCTTGCGCCAAGGGCTCGACCACGCCTTCGACCACCACCGCGAAGGCGCCCGCCGCCTCCACCGCCAGCGCGTCCGCCAGAACCGGCTCCCACTCCGCCTTGTCGCGGCCGCGCGTCTTAAAGCCGCCAGCGACGTTGAGGTTCTGCGGCATCAGACCGACATGCGCGCATACCGGGACGCCGCGTTTGGTCAGATACGCGATCGTGGGCGCCATCTCGACGCCGCCTTCAAGCTTGATCGCCTGACAGCCCGTCTCCTTCACCACGCGCGCGGCGTTGCGGAAGGCCAGCTCCGGGCTCTCCTCAAAGCTGCCGAAGGGCATGTCGACCACCACCAACGCTTTGTCCGCGCCGCGGCGCACCGCTTGGCCGTGCATGATCATATGCTCGAGCGTGACGCCGAGCGTGTTCGGCATGCCGTGGATCACCATGCCGAGGCTGTCGCCCACCAACAGCATGTCGCATTCGGGATCGCAGAGCCGCGCCACATGCGCCGTATAGGCGGTGAGGCAGACCAGCGGCTCGCCGCCTTTGCGCGCGGTGAAGCCCGGAGCGGTCATCCGTTTGCGTGGCCCAGAGGCCTCTTTCGGCGGCAAACTGCTCTCGGTCGACATGCGCCCTCCTTCAAAACTGTCGCCTTCAAGGCGGCGTTCATTCTCACCGCATCTCTTACGCGGCGCGGGCGCCGGTGTCGCCCGTCGAAACGCGCGCTCGGCGGCGCCGGCGGAGGCGCCGCGATCGGTTTCGACCTGCGGCGATCGGACCGCTGAAGATTGATCGAAATCTTCAGCGGTCCTAAATAGCGCCGTGTTAACGGTGCTAACATCGAATCACACGCGGGCCGCACGGCGCGGCGCCGCGGCGAAGGAGAGTGGAATGAGACGGGTTTGGATGGGTCTCGGCGCGGCGGTCGGGATCGCGGCGCTTGTCGGGCTCGCCAGCGCGTCGCTCTCGAAAGGCGGGAGCGCCGCTGCGGCGCAAGAGGGCGCGGAGGCGCAAGCGGAGGCGGAGGCGCAACGGCGGGCCCCGCTGGTCGAGACGACGCTGAGCCGCGCCGCGCCCTTCGCCGTCACCTTGCGCCTTCGCGGCGTGACCGAAGCCGCCCGCCGCGTCGACGTCGCCGCGGAGACTGAAGGGCGCATCGTCTCCGAGCCGCTGCGCAAAGGCGCCTCGGTGGCCGCCGGCGCGCTCCTTTGCGAGATCGAAGCGGCGGATCGGCCAAGCCGACTGGCGGAGGCGAAGGCGCGGCTGCTCGAGGCGGAAGCCGCCGCCGCCGCCTCGGCCGCGTTGGCGCAAAAAGGCTTCTCGGCCGAACTCACCCGCGCGCGCGACGCGGCGGCGCTTGAAGCGGCCAAAGCGGCGGTGGCGCTCGCCGAGCTCTCGCTGTCGCGCACGCGGATCGAAGCGCCGTTCGCGGGACGCTTGGAGACCGACGCGGCCGAGCGCGACTCGCGGCTCGGCATGGGCGAGATTTGCGCCACGGTGATCGATCTTGATCCAATCCATTTCGTCGGCTTCGCCTCAGAGGCGGAGATCGGCGCGCTCAAGCTCGGCCAGACGGTGCGCGCCGTGATGGCGGACGGCCGCGCCGTCGAGAGCAAGATCAGCTTCGTAGGCCGCTCCGCCGATGCGCGCACGCGCACCTTCCGGGTGGAGGCGACCGCCGCGAACCCCGCCGATCAAGCGGGCGGGCCGGTGCGAGACGGCGCGAGCGTGACGCTGACGATCGCCACGGGCGCGGCGGCGGCGCATCGCGCGCCGCGATCGGTGTTGGTGCTGAACGATGCGGGCGCGCTGGGGGTGATGACGGCGCAAGACGGCCGCGCCAAATTCTATGAAGCGACGATTCTCTCGGACGAGGGCGGCGTCGTCGCGCTGGGCGGGCTGCCGGAGACGGCGGAGATCATCACCGCCGGGCAATACTACGTCTCCGACGGCGCGGCGCTCCGCACGGAGCGCCGCGCAGAGAGCGCGCGCCAGGGCGCGGACGCGCTGCGAGCCGCACGTGAAGACGAGGCCCTCCGATGACCGCGCTGATCGATTGGTCCGTCGCCCGGACGCGCATGATCCTGGCGCTGATCGCGCTCGCGCTCTTCGCCGGCGTCACCGCTTACCTGACGTTGCCGCGCCAAGGCGCGCCCGAGGTCGACATCCCGAGCCTTTACGTTTCGGTGACCCTCGACGGCGCCTCAGCCGCCGATGTCGAACGCCTGGTGCTGAAGCCGCTCGAGCAAGAGGTGCGCGATCTGCAGACCCTGAAGACCATGGACACCTTCGCCGAGGAGGGGCATGGCTCAGCACTTCTGGAGTTCGAAAGCGGCTGGGATAAATCGGCGCGCCTCGCCGATCTGCGCGACCGCGTGGACCGCGCCGCCGCAGAGATGCCGGACGCGATCGACGAGCCGACGATCACCGAGATCAGCCTCCAGGAAATCCCGATCATCGTCGTCTCCGTCTCCGGAACCGCGCCGGAGCGGGCGCGCTTGCAAGCGGCCAAAGCGCTGGAGCGCGCTATAGAGAGCCTGCCGCAAGTGCTTGAGGTGGATCTGGCGGGCGTGCGCGACGAGGTGATCGAGGCGGAGCTGGATCCAGCGAAAATGGAGGCGCTCGGCGTCTCGCCGCTCGATCTCGTGCGCCTGGTGCAATCGAACAACCGCCTCGTCGCGGCCGGCGCGCTCGAACAAGGCGCGGCGAGCACGCCGATCAGCCTGCCCGGCTCGCTCGAGACGCCCGCCGAGGCGGCGGAGATCCCGGTGGTGGCGGAAGGCGACCGGATCGTGCGGCTCGGAGAGCTCGCGACGCTCCGGCGCACCTTCGAAGACGCGCAAGGCTACGCCCGATATAATGGCGAGCCGACCATGGCGCTTCAGGTGAAAAAACGCGCCGACGCCAACATCATTGAAACCGTCGCCGCGGTGAAGGCCGCCGCCGAAGCGGCGCAGGCCGGCTGGTCGGAGCCGCTGCGGAACGCGCTCCATATCGGCTTCGCGCTCGATCTGTCGGTCGAGGTCGAAGACATGGTCGGCCAGCTCGAAGCGTCGGTCTTCACCGCGGTGGCGCTGGTGATGCTGGTGGTGTTCCTGGCGCTTGGCGTGCGCTCGGCGCTGCTGGTGGGCTTCGCGGTGCCGACCTCGTTTCTGCTCGCTTTCGCGCTCTTCGCCGCGCTCGATTACGACATCGACAATATGGTGATGTTCGGTCTGATCCTGGCGGTCGGCATGCTGGTCGACGGCGCGATCGTGGTGGCCGAGCTCGCGGAGCGGAACCTCGATGAGGGCATGGCGCCGGACGAGGCCTATGCGGCGGCGGCCAAGCGCATGTTCTGGCCGATCATCTCGTCGACCGCCACGACGCTGTCAGCCTTTCTGCCGATGCTGTTCTGGCCTGGACTGCCGGGCGAGTTCATGGCGCTCTTGCCAATCACGCTGATTTTCGTGCTCTCGGCCTCGCTCGCTTCGGCGCTGGTGTTCCTGCCCGTGGTCGGCGCGATGACCGGCGCGGCGGCGGCCTTCATCGGACGCCTGGCGGACCGCGCGCTCGGCCGGCCCGATCGCGCCGCGCGCCGCGCCGCTGCGAGAGCCCGCCGCGCGGGCCGCCCGCATCTCTATAGCCGCTTCATCCGCGCCGTGATCGGCTCGCCCCTGGCCGTGGCCGGCGCTTTGGCGCTGACGATCGGCGTCGTCATCGGCGCGTTCACGCTCTACCAGAGCCATGACAAAGGCGTTGAGTTCTTCGTCGAGACCGAACCCCAGCGCGCCTTCGTCTATGTCCGCGCCCTTGGCGATTTCTCCGCGCCGGAGAAAGACCGGCTGGTCCGCCAAGTCGAGGAGCGGGTCTTGGCGGTGGACGGCGTCGGCGCGGTCTTCGCCTTCACCGGCGGCGGCGGCATCGCCCAATTCGGCGGCGAGACGCCTCAGGACGCGATCGGCACGCTCCAAATCGAACTGGAGCCTTGGCAGACCCGGTTCGAGCGCGGGCGCCGCGGCGCGCTCGTGCTGGAGGACATGCGCGAGGCGATCGGCGACGTTCCAGGCGTGACGCCGGAGCTGCGGCAGCAAGAGGACGCGCCGACCCAAGGCAAGCCGATCCAGCTCCTGCTCGCCAGCGACCGGCCCGAGCAACTTTTCGCCGCGACCGAGGCGGCGCGCGCGCTCTTCGCCGACACCGAGGGCGTGATCTCAATCGACGACACGCGGCCTCTGCCGGGCATCCAATGGCGCCTCGACGTCGACCGCGCCGCCGCTGGCCGCTTCGGCGCCGACATCGACGAGATTGGCGCGCTGGTGAGCCTCGCCACCCGCGGCGTCACGCTCGACGACACCACGCCGGACGACAGCGACGAGGCGATCGACGTGCTCGCCCGCTTCGCGCCGGAGGAGCGGACGCTCGATCGGCTGGACGGGCTGCGCCTCGCCACAGCCAGCGGCATGGCGCCGCTCTCGAATTTCGTCGAGCGGAGCGTGGAGCCTGCGACCGGCGCGATCGCGCGGCGGGACGGGATGCGCTTCTTCCTCGTGCGCGGCGATGTGGCGCCGGGCGTCAACGTCACGGAGACCATCGCGCGGATCGGCGCGTCGCTCGACCAGATGGCGGCGGAGCGGCCCGCGCTCTTCGCGGGGCTTGAACGGCGCTTCATCGGCGAGCAGGAGGATCAGGAGGAGACTGAAGCCTTTCTCAGCGGCGCTATGATCGCGGCGCTGGGCCTGATCTTCATCATCCTGCTCGCGCAGTTCAACAGCGTCTTCAACGCGGCGCTGGTGCTGTCAGCGGTGGCGATGTCCGTGGCGGGCGTGGTGATCGGCATCATGGTGATGGACCAGACCTTCTCGATCATCATGACAGGCACCGGCGTGGTGGCGTTGGCCGGCATCGTGGTGAACAACAACATCGTCCTGATCGACACCTATCAGGAGTATCGCAAACATCTGAGACCGCTCGAGGCCATCGCCCGCACCGCGGAGCACCGGCTGCGGCCCGTGCTCTTGACGACGCTGACGACCATGGCGGGGCTGGCGCCGATGATGTTCGCCGCCTCGGTGAATTTCGCGACGCTCAGCTTGAGCATCGGCGCGCCGAGCGCGCTTTGGTGGGTGCAGCTCGCGACGGCGGTGGTGTTCGGCCTTGGCTTCGCGACGCTCTTGACGCTGCTGGCGACGCCGGCGGCGTTGGCGGCGCGGGTGTGGCTCGAATATGGGCTGGCTGCGCTCTCGCGGCGCTGGAGCGGCGAGGAGGCGCAGCTCGCCGATGACAAGGCGCTGCGCGCGCGGCTGCCGACGAGCCGCGTCGAGATCCTCTGGGGCGAGGCGCGCGGCGCGGCGCCGAAACCGCCGCACGCCTCCATCGCGGCGGAATGATCGCCCCGCGGCGGTCGGCCGTCGGCGGTCGGCGGTCGGCGGGACGTGATCGCATCAGAGGGTTCGCCGCGGCGCATCGCCCGCGGCGAACCCTTGCTCCGCCCCTCGCGAACGCTTACCTCCGCGCGAAGACGCCGAAGCGGACCGCTGCGCAAAGGGGACGCTGAACCGGCGCGAGCCATGGTTTCAGGGACGCGCGACGCCGATGCCCATCAAGATCCCCGCCGGACTGCCCGCCGCCGACACGCTTTCGCGTGAGGGCGTGATGGTGATGTCCGAGGAGACGGCGCTGCGTCAGGACATTCGGCCGCTGCAGATCGCGCTCCTCAATCTGATGCCGAATAAAAGCCGGACAGAGACGCAATTCGCGCGGCTGATCGGCGCGACGCCGCTGCAAATCGAGCTGACGTTGCTCCGCATGAGCGCGCATCGCTCGAAAAACACGCCCGCCGATTATCTCGAGGCCTTCTATCGACCCTGGGAGGCGGTGCGCGAGCGGCGGTTCGACGGGCTGATCATCACCGGCGCGCCGGTGGAGCGGTTGCCGTTCCGCGAGGTGAGTTACTGGCGCGAGCTGACCGAGATTTACGACTGGACCGAGACCAATGTGCAATCGACCTTTGCGATTTGCTGGGGCGCCCAGGCGATGCTCAAGCATTTCCACGATGTCGAAAAGCATGAGCTCGAACAAAAGGCCTTCGGCTGCTTTCGGCATAAGACGACGTCTGACGCCTCGCCTTATCTGCGAGGCTTCTCGGATGATTTCACCGTGCCCGTCTCGCGCTGGACCGAGACCCGCGCCGAAGAGCTGCCGCCGGCGTTGACGGTCCTCGCCGCCTCGGCCGAGACCGGGCCCTGCCTTCTGGAGGAGACGGAGCGGCGCGCGCTCTATATGTTCAACCACATCGAATACGACACGACCTCGCTGGCGGAGGAATATGAGCGCGACCGCGCGGCGGGCCGGCCCGTGCGTGCGCCTGCGAATTATTTTCCCAGCGATGATCCCGCCGCCGCGCCGCAGAACCGCTGGCGCAGCCATGCGCATCTCCTATTCGGCAATTGGATCAACGAAGTGTACCAAGAGTCGCCCTTCGATTTCATTGTCGGCGCAGCGGCGCCGCGGCGCGGAAAAAGGGCGTAACACGCCTCTTTGCAAAGCGGCCGAACTAGGGCAGCCTGCGACAGAACGCGCAGCTCTCTCGTTGCGCGAGACGCGCCTCGTCGGCAGCGCCCGGCGGGCCTCCCCCCGAAAGACGGCTCAAGGCGTCCATGTCCCATTTCGAGATCGCTGCGGTCTCAGTTTTTCCTGACAGGTCCGCGCCCCTGCCCCTATTTGCCTGATCGACGCGAGCGCAAGCTCTTCACGAACCTCGTTGGCGGCCGCGCTGAGGCGCTGCATGACGACCTGGCCCAGCTCGGCTTTCGCCGCAGCCAAAACATCGCCTACCGCCCCGCCTGCCAAGGCTGCTCCGCCTGCGTCTCGACCCGCGTCCCGGTGCGCGATTTCACGCCCACGCGCTCTCAAAAGCGGGTCGCCAAGCGCAACGCGGATCTCATTCGCGTGGCGACGGCGCCAAGCCCGCGGATGGAGCATTACCAGCTCTTCCAGCGCTATCTGCAGGCGCGCCATGCGGGGGGCGGCATGGTGGATATGGATATGTTCGATTTCGCCGCGATGGTGGAGGATTCGCCGGTCCGCACGCATTTGATCGAATATCGCGCGCCGAAAGCGGATCAGACGCCGCAAGGCGCGGCGGAGATCGCCGCCACGCCGAACGAAGAGCGCGCGCCGCGCCTGACGACGATCGATGACGCGATCGCCTGTTGCGTGACCGACGTGCTGCGCGACGGCCTCTCGTTAGTCTACAGCTTTTTCGAGCCCGCGCAGGAGCGGCGCAGCCTTGGCCGCTTCATAATACTTGATCACATTGAATTCGCTCGGAGCCTGAACCTCGATTATGTATATCTCGGCTATTGGGTCCGCGGCAGCCGAAAAATGGATTATAAAATCGAGTTCCAGCCTTCGGAAGTGTTAGAAGAGAATAAATGGGTGCGTTTTCAAAATACAGAATGAGCGTAACGCCGGAGAGGCGTGAAGTTTGCGAACGCCATTGGCGCTTTAAGCGCTAAAACAAGTCTGAGCGCCGAAACAAGTCGCGCGTACAACCAGAACGCGCGGACAAACGATTGAATTCGCACTTGCAGCAATATATGTTGCGTCGCACTAATTTTGACAAAAACGAAACAGAGTGACGAAGGGGAAAGTCTTTTGTTGCGCGTCTTTTGAGCCCGCTATAAGCACGGCGCGCGAGGTGAGCGAAGGGTCGATGCGCCGAGCCAACGCCCCGCCTCGCAACTAAGCCTTTGAATGCGCTTCGAATGGGCCACTCGGCTTCGATCAAGCGCAAACGACACATAAAGCTGGGTCCGGCGCGCGTTTTTTCGGCGCGTAAGCGCGGCTCGTCAGTCGGGAGATCTTTAATGGAACGTAGACGGTTTCTGCAGGGCGCTGCGCTCACCGGCGTCGGAGCCACGGCGCTCGCGGCGCCCGCCATCGCGCAAGAGCGCGTCGAGATGACCATCGTCTCGACTTGGGGCCGCGACTTTCCGGGCCTCGGCACCAGCGCTCAGCGCCTGGCCGCGCGGATTCCTGAGCTGACGGATGGCCGTATCCAAGTCGAATATTTCGCGTCCGGCGAAAAAGTCGGCGCGTTCGACGTGCTCGACGAAGTGGCGGCCGGCAACAGCCAAGCGTATATCGCCGCTGATTACTATTGGAAAGGCAAGCACCCGGCCTGGGCCTATTTCACAGCGGTGCCGTTCGGCCTGACCTTCGCCGAGATGGAATCATGGATGCGCTTCGGCGGCGGACAGCAGTTGTATGACAAAGTCGCCGCCGATTTCGGCATCAAAGGCTTCCCTTGCGGCAACACCGGCGTGCAGATGGGCGGCTGGTTCAACAAGGAAGTTGAGACCGCAGACGATCTCAAAGGCCTCAAGATGCGCATTCCAGGCCTCGGCGGCGATGTGCTGACCAAGCTCGGCGCCTCAACCGTCACACTGCCTGGCACGCAGATCTACGAGAACCTGATCTCCGGCGCTATCGACGCGACCGAATGGGTCGGCCCGTTCAACGACCGCGCCATGAAGTTCTACGAAGCTGCGAAGTATTACTACTATCCGGGCATGCATGAGCCGGCCTCGCAGCTCTGCATGGGCATGAATAAATCCTGGTGGGAAGGCCTTAGCAAAACCGACCAGGTCATTCTTCAGGCCGCCTGCACCGAAGAGAACACGCGCCAAATGTCCGAGACCAACGCCCGCAACGGTGAAGCGCTCAAGGCGCTCATCGATCAAGAGGGCGTCGAGCTCCGAGAGTTCTCCGATGATATCTATGAGAGCTTCGGCGAAGCGGCGGCGGAAGTGTTCGACGAGGTGCGCCAGCACAGCGATCTCGCCAATGAAGTGCATGAGAGCTTCCTCGCGGCGCGCAGCGAAATCGGCGGCTGGATGAAGCTGTCGGACGTCGCATACTCCAATAAGCGGAACGCTGTGCTCGATCTCTGAGGCGCGGCGCCCGGACGAGGCGAGGCGCGTGATGTGAGATCGCGCAAGAGATCTCGGCCAATCACCAGGAAAGGCGGGGCGGACGCCCCGCCTTTTCTTATCCTGCGCCCGTCTGTTGCCGCACATCCGCGCAACCGCGTTATATGGACGCCGCGCAGCGCTTAACCCGTGACGGATGCGATGAAGCGTCGTTTCTGAGAATGAGAAAAAAGACTGCGCTCTCAGTCCTTTAAGAAAACGCAAGAAGAGCGCTGAGGAAACACGCCGCGATGCGCGCCCGAGCGATCGGCGCGGGAGGAAGGCCATGAAGACGGTGACGCAATGACGACGGATGCCCTCGGCGCGGCCCCTCCCCTGACGATCAGCGCGCGCGTGATACAAGCGCTCGGCTGGGCCATGATCTGGCTGATGCTCGCCTATCTTCTGAACAACATGCTGATCTTCTGGTTCGGCTGGCCCGGGATCGCCGAGATGATCGGTTTCGGGGCGATCAACGGCTCGGAGCCGAACGCCGGCCTCGCCGCCTTGCAACTAGGGCTCTACGGCGCGGCGCTGCTCGGCGCGGTCTATCTCGCTTTCATCCGCACAGCGTCTCTGCGCGAGGACGCCAAACGGGTCAGCGACGCCAACGCCTATTTCATCCGCGCCTGTTTTTGGGCCGCGCTGTTCATCGGCGTCGGCGATGCGATCATCTCGTTCATGCGGATCGAAGAGCTGCTGGACCCGGTGTTCGGCGAAAGCCTCGCCGGCGCGCTGCGCTTTCCCGAAGGCCGCGCGATGGTTCTGCATGGCCCGCTGATCGTGATCAGCTTTATCCTCGCAGCCTTCACCCGCACGCTCGGCTTTCACTGGCTCGCGCTGCTCGTCGTCATCGCCGAGCTTCTGATCGTGGTCGGGCGCTTCATTTTCTCTTACGAGCAGGCTTTCATGGCCGATCTCGTGCGGTTTTGGTACAGCGCGCTCTTCCTCTTCGCGAGCGCCTACACGCTCCTTGAAGATGGCCATGTGCGCGTCGACGTCTTCTACGCCGGCTTCGAAGACAAGACCAAAGGCTACGTCAACGCGATCGGCGCCGTGCTGCTCGGCATGCTGCTCTGCTGGACTGTGCTGCTGATGGGCACTTGGGGCAAAGCAAACGTGATCAACAGCCCGATCCTCGCGGTCGAGGTCACGCAATCGAGCTTCGGCGCGTATCTCAAATATCTGATGGCCGGCTTTCTCGCAATTTTCGCCGCGTCGATGATGGTCCAATTCGTCTCCGCCCTCTTCGAAGGCGCGGCCGATATCCGAGACGAGCCGGGAAAGCGGGAGAAACCCGCTGAGATGGCTCACTAAGACGCGCGCAACAACGCCGCGCTGGCGAAGGCGACGCGGCGGCCCTTCATCGAACCCGGACAGACGCCGCCTATGGAACTCTTCTTCCTCGCTCTTCTGATGATGCTGATGGCCGGAGCGCTCGCTTCGGGCTATCCGGTCGCCTTCGCGCTGCCGGGCTCGGCCATCATCACCATCATCCTCGCCGGCGTGGCGGGTTATCTGTTCGCGGGCGACACGGACGCCTATTTCGCCATCGACGGGCCTTCGCAGTGGCTCTCGGCGGGCGTCACGAATTTCAGGTTTTATTGGGAGCCTGAACGCGACACGCTGATCGCGATCCCGCTCTTTATCTTCATGGGCATCATGCTGCAGCGCTCGAAGATCGCCGAAGATCTTCTGGTGACGATGGCGCAGCTTTTCGGACCGATCCCGGGCGGGCTCGGCATCTCGGTCGTCTTCGTCGGCGCGCTGCTCGCCGCGACCACCGGCATCGTTGGCGCTACCGTGGTCGCCATGGGCCTGATCTCGCTCCCGGCGATGCTGCGCAATAATTACTCGCGACCGCTCGCCTCGGGCGCCATCGCCGCGTCTGGCACGCTCGGCCAGATCATTCCGCCTTCAATCGTGCTGATCATCTTGGCCGACCAGTTGGCGAGCGCCGTCGACCAGGCCAGCACCGCGCGGAAAACCGAATATCGCGAGGCGACCGGCGAGATCAGCATGCCGCCGGACTTCGATGTGACCTCGACCAGCGCCGGCGACATGTTCCTCGGCGCCTTCCTGCCCGGCCTCGTCCTGGTCGGGCTTTACATGACCTACATCCTGATCTTCGCGCTCATCCGCCCGTCGAGCGCGCCGACGGTGCGCTTTGAGGGCCAATACGACGCGAAGTTCATCGGCAAAGTGCTCCTGACGCTGGTGCCGCCGCTCGCTCTGATTTTCCTCGTGCTCGGCTCGATCATCGCCGGCGTCGCCACGGTGAACCAAGCGGGCGCCATCGGCGCCGCCGGCGCTTTGGTGATGGCGGGCTATCGGCTCTGCGAAGGCCAGCGCGGCGCTTACATTCCCGCCGTCATCGCCATCGCTTCGGTGGTCTCGCTCTTCTTCGTGCTGTCGAATTTCGACACCAACATCCGGACAGCGGACACGGCCGAGGATCAGCTCGGCGTCACGCTCGCCGCGATCAGCGTGATCGCGCTCGGGATCGCCATCGGCTGGAGCGGCCTGCGCGCGCTGCGGATCGACGACACGCTGCGCGGCGTGATGATCGAGACGGCGAAGACCACCTCGCTCGTCTTCATCATCCTGATCGGCGCGGCGATGCTGACCGCGGCCTTCCGCGCCTTCGGCGGCGAAGACATCGTCAAAGAGTTTCTCGGCAGCCTGCCGGGCGGGTTCTGGACTCAGTTCTTCATCGTGATGCTGGTGATCTTCATCCTCGGCTTCTTCCTCGATTTCATCGAGATCGCCGTGGTGGTGGTGCCGATCGTCGCGCCGATCCTGCTCGCCAACCCCGAGGCCAACGTCACCGCCGTGTGGCTCGGCGTGATGATCGGTCTCAACATCCAGACCTCGTTCCTTACGCCGCCCTTCGGCTTCGCGCTCTTTTATCTGCGCGGCGTCGCGCCGGCGGTGGTGAAGACGCTGGAGATCTATCGCGGCGTGATCCCCTTCATCAGTCTCCAGCTGCTCGCCTTGGTGATCGTCGCCTTCACGCCGGCGCTGGTGAATTTCCTGCCCCAGCGCGTGAGCCTGACGGCGGAGACGGCGCCGCCGCCGAACAACCCGCGTCTGCAATACTGCCTCGAGAATTACGTGACCGAGGCGTTCGAGCGTGATGGCGAGAGCATCCGCCAGGCGATCGCCGCGGCGCGCGGCCTTGATCTCTCCGGCTTGCCTGAGGATCTGGCCGATGATCTGCGCGAGAGTTTTGATAAGGCGGAAGAGGCCTTCCCGCGTCTCGCCGCCATCGGCGCGGCGGAGGAGGCGGTGGCGCTAAAGGCGGACGCCTATCGGCCCGTGCACCAAGAGGTGCGCGCGGCGCAGCGTCTGATCCGGCGTGAGACCAAAGAGATCGAAGAGCTCGAGACCGCGGCGCGCCGCGCGCTCACTGATGCGGAGCGCGCCCGCTTCCAAGCGCGCGCGGACGCGCTGAAAGAGGATGTCGCAGCGCTTGAAGCGAGCATTCCTGAGAATTGGGATGAGTTTTCAGCGACGTTTCAGGAGCTGACGAAGGCTGAGAACCAGGCGCGGCGTCAATATCGGCGCACTGTCGACGACGCGGCGGAGCCTCTGATCGAAACGATCGAGATCCTTGACAGCGTGCCGGCGCTGGAGGCGCTCGGTCCGACCTTGAGCGCGCTCGACGCTGAGATCGACAACGCCGACGCCGAAGCTGCGGTGGAGCGCTTCAAAGAAGTGCGCGCCGCGTTCTCCGCGGCGCCGGAGGTGGGCGAGATCCGCTCGCTCCTCAACAAAGCCCGGCGCGAGCTGGACCGGAACACGCCCAACCGCGGCGAGGCCCGGGCGCTGCTGACGGAGGCCGCGGCGCTTTACGAGAGCGAGCTGGCCTGGCGCCGCGCGGCGGAAGCGAGCCTGCGGCCTGATCTCGAGCGCTACCGCGAAGCGATCGGCGACACCATCGCCGTGCGCGCGCTTGAGCGCTTGCCGAACAAGCATGCGGTCTACATCGCCGGCTGTCAGTCCGAGCACCGCGACATCTCGCTGTTCTTCTGACGGCTCTTCGCCGGCTGCGCCGCTCATCGCAGCGATGAGCGGCGCAGCCGGCGAAGAGCGATCTCGCGCGGAAGGAAGAGGCGATGCTCACGCTTTACGGTCTGAAAAGCTGCGACACTTGCAAAAAGGCGCTGGCGGCGCTGAAAGCCGCCGCGGTCGAGACGCGGTTCATCGACATCCGCGCTGAGGCGGATCTTGCGGCGACAGTCCCCGCCTGGCTTGAGACGGTCGGCGCTGAGGCGTTGATCAACAAGCGCTCCACCACCTGGCGCGGCCTCGACGACGCCGCGAAAGCCGCCGCCGAGGGCGAGGGCGCCGCCGCGCTTCTCATCGCGAATCCAACGCTGATCAAGCGGCCCGTCATCGAAGCGCCCAGCGGCGTCACCGCCGGCTGGACCGCCGCCATCGCCGCGGCGCTGACCGCTGGTGGATAGAGCGCGATTGGCGCGCCCAGAGGATGGTTTTGCGGAGACGGCGTCACGGAGACGGAGATCCG
>JBCBCG010000096.1:0-15840 GCA_038530925.1 Pseudomonadota bacterium | reverse complement strand
GGCGCGGCGTCCATCGCCGCGCCGCTCCATCGCCGCGAGGGTCGCGCGCAGCGAGGTCGCTGCGCCGGCCGGAGGAGACGCCTTGAAGCATTGGTTATCGCCCAGGCGCGCGCTGACGCAGGCCGAGCGCGGCCCGCTGACGGTCGGCGCGCGATCCGCGCCGGAAGAGCGCGGCGGGACGCTTGAGGCGGAGCGCCCGCCGGAGACGAGGGGCGCCGGCGACGACGGCGCGGCCACCGCGATCGATCGGCCGCTTTGCGTCGATCTCGACGGCACGTTGGCGCTGCAGGACACGCTGCATGAGGTGATCTGGAAAGCGATGCTGCGCGCGCCGCTGGCGACGCTCGGCGCGCTCGGCGCGGGGCTTTGGAGCCGGGCGGCGATGAAGGCGCGGTTGGCGCGCTTGGCCGCGCCGGCGCCGACGCTGATCGCATATCGCAGGGACCTCTTGGAGGCGCTATGGGCCGAGCGCGCCAAAGGGCGCCGCGTGGTGCTGGCGACAGGCGCGCATCAATCGATCGCCGATGCGGTGTCGGCCGAGCTGGGTCTTTTCGACGAGGCGATCGGCACCAAGGACGGCGTCAATCTCACCGGGCCGCGCAAAGCCGCGGCGTTGGTCGCGCGGTTCGGCGAGAAGGGCTTCGACTATGTGGGCGACAGCCGGGCGGATCTGAAGGTGTGGCCGCACGCGGCGCGCGCCTGGGTGGCCGGCGACGCGCTGAGCGATCGGCGCGTGGAGCGCGCGGGCGCCCCGGTGGCGCGGCGGTTCTCCAATGAAGGGCCGTTGATGAGGCTGCGCGCGTGGATGAAGGCGGCGCGGCTCTATCAATGGGTCAAAAACGGGCTGGTGTTCGTGCCGGCGCTTTCGGCCGGCGTCGCGGGCGAGCCTCAAATCCTGCTCGCCTGCCTAATCGCGTTCTTCTGCTTCAGCTTCTGCGCGTCGGGCGTCTACATGATCAACGATCTTGTGGATCTCGACGCGGATCGGCGCCACCCGCGCAAGCGTCTGCGCCCCTTCGCCAGCGGCGCGCTCTCGGCGACTGCGGGCGTCGCCGCGGCGACGGCGTTGCTCGCCGCCGGCCTGAGCGGCGCGTTGTTGGCGGGGCCGGAGCTGCTCGCGGTGCTGCTGATCTATATCGTCGCGACGTTTCTCTATTCGTTTTTGCTCAAACGCGTGGCGATGTTCGACGTGTTCGTGCTCGGCGGGCTTTACAGCCTGCGGCTGGTCGCCGGCGGCGCGGCGGCGGACATCACGCTCTCGGTCTGGCTGCTCGGCTTCGCGGCGTTCTTCTTTCTCAGCCTCGCCTGCCTGAAGCGCGTGAACGAATTGGGCGGCGAGGAGGTCGCGGCCAAGAGCGGCGGGCGCGCATACGCGCCTGGCGACCGGGTTTTGCTCACGGGGTTCGGCCTGGCGGTGGGCGTCGCCTCCAGCATCGTGTTCGTGCTCTACATCACCTCCGAGCGCGCCGCGGTCTCCTTCGCATCGCCCGGATTTCTCTGGGGCATCGGTCCGCTGCTGATGCTGTGGCTGGCGCGGCTCTGGCTCGACGCCTGGCGCGGCGCGGTGCGCGACGATCCGATCGTGACCGTGTTGCGCGATCCGGCGAGCTGGTTGCTGTTCGGCGTGGGGCTGCTGCTGATCGCCGCGGCGCATCACGGGAGCGGGATCGGCTGGGAGCATTTGAACTTAGGGATTTAACGCAGCCGACGCGCTCGGCTTTCCGCGCGCGGCGCCCGTCTCTTTCCGCACGCCGCGCCCGCCTGTTTCTGCGCGCGACGCCCGTCTTCGGGCCCGACATAGCCTTGCCGCCGCCGCAAGCCGCGCGCATAAACGCGGCATGAGCGATGACAGGTCTTTCCCGCGTCGGTCCGACGATCCGCGCCTTGCGCCCGCGGATCCGCCGTTCGATCCGACGCCGCGCTTCGATGCGCGCCAGCTCGATCCGCGGCTGGGCGATGCGCTAAGGCGGTTCGCGCGCCATGAGATTCCGCTGTTCGCCGCGCCCTTCGGCTTTGGCGATGATGAAGAATACGATGATGTGGACGAAGACCGTCCGCTGCTGCTCAACCCGAACGAGCCAGAGACGTTTCAACGGCTTGCAGTGAATCTGGCGCTGCACCGGCTCGATGTCGCCGCGGTCAGCTACGAGGAAGCGTTCATCGAGGACGCGGAGGGCGAGTTCTCGATCGACGGAGCCGCGGTCGCGGTGGGCGACGAGCCGATTTTCGATATGGACACGGCGCGCGCCGCGGCGCTTGAAGCGGCTGAGAGCGTCGCCGCCACGGTTCCGGGCGGGCGCCCGCTGAAGCCGCGCCTGCTGCTGGTCCGCGCGCTCTTGGCCGGCGAGGCGCCGCTGGATGAGATCGAGCGTTTCGGCCGCGACGCGCAGCGGCTCGTGACCCGCGATCCCGAGGAGATCATGAGCCGCACGGTCGATTTGGGCCGGGTCGCGATCCTCTTCGCGGCGATGCGCGAGGGGCTGCGCGAAGCGGGCATGTTGTTCGAGCCGCAGATCGATCTCGTCTTCACCTTTTGCGGCGAGTGGCGGCGCACGCCGCGTTCGGACGCGGCCTTGGCGGTGAGGCTTTCAGATCTGCGCGCCGCGCTGCCGGGCGCCGACATCCGCTTTCAGATCTGGGGGCAGGAGGAGCTGGTGCGCGCCTATGAGCGCGTCGCCGTCGCCGCCACAGGCGTGCTCCGCGATGTGTGCTTGATGCCGCTGCCGCATATCCAATCGAAGCATGGGCCGGCGGAGGGCTGGATCGGCTATGCGCCGGCGCAATCGGTGGCGCGGCTGATCCTGGCGCCGGACGGGTTGCCTGATCCGCGGCTCTTCTACGACAATGTGCGGCACTATCTCGGCGAGAACGCGCGGCTCAATCCGGGCGCGGCCGGTCTGACGCGTACGATCGAATCCAAGGAGAACGCGGAAGTTGTTCTGCGCCATAACGGCGTGACCATCGTCAGCCGCGGCGCGGAGTTCGAGCAGGACGACGACGGGCTCGGGGACCTCCTGCTGCGCGAGTATCAAATCGTGAACGGCGCCCAGACGGCCTTCACGCTCTATGCGTTGCGGGACAAGCTCGAAGGCGCTTTCGTGCCGGTGAAGATCGTCGTGACCGAGGATGAGCGCATCAAGGACGGCGTGGTTCTGGGCGCGAACACCCAGTCGGCGGTGGACCGCTTCGACATGCTGGCGCGGCGCCCGGAGATCCGGGCGTTGCAGCAGAGCTTCGACGCCGCGCCGCCTTCCGCGCCGGAGAAGCTGTGGCTGCAGCGTCGGCGCGACGAGCCCTTCAGCGGGAAGATGTCGCCGCAGCGGATCATGACGCCGCGCCAGCTGATGGAGGGCTTCGCCGCGGCGATCCTCGGCCAGCCGCACAGGGTGCATGACAACGCGCCGCTGCTGCTCGACGATATTCCCGATCACATCTTCCATCCGAACCACGAGCCCTCGGCCTATTTGGCGGTGGGCTGGTTGATCGTGGCGGGTCGGCGCTGGGCCGAGCGGCGCGATCTGCGCTGGGCCGATCGGGTCGGCGTCGGGCGGGCGGACGCCTATCCGGCGCGGTTCCAGTTCCTTTACGCGCTGTTCCGGCTCGTCGATGGCTATCCGGAAGACGTCGAGATCGGGCAAGGCCCGCAGAACGCGGCGCGCTATCGGCGCATCGCCGATATTTTCGCCGCGCGCGACGGCGCGGCGCTGGCGGATCTGGCGGGCGTGATCGTGCGGGAGGCCGCGGCGGGCAAGCCGCTGGCGCGCGATCTTGTGCGGCGGCTCTCCTTCACCGAAGCGGTGCGCATGCTGACCGATGAGGCGCGCCCGCGTCTGCATCGGGACGCCCGCTAGGCCGCGATCCCATGACCGGCGGAGCCAGGACAGGCGAAAAGCGACCGGCGCTGACGCTCGCTACGCTCAATCTTTATCATTGGGCCGCGCCGCCCTTGGGATGGTACGGGCCGGATGAAG
Organism: Pseudomonadota bacterium; assembly: GCA_038530925.1. GTDB lineage: Bacteria > Pseudomonadota > Alphaproteobacteria > Rhodobacterales > Rhodobacteraceae > JALEGB01. Next base: position 11,869 of record JBCBCG010000096.1, on the reverse strand, counting down.
GGCATAGCGAGGCGAGCTGGGCGGCGAAGCGGCTCTGGCTCGCGGAGATCCTGCGCGAGATGGACGCCGACGTCGTCGGTTTTCAGGAGGTGGTCTCGGTCGAGGCGCTGAGGGAGGATTGCGCGGCGGCCGGCTACCCGTATCTGGCCGCCGTCGCCGAGCCCGCGATCCGCGAGGCGCGCGCGGATCCGGGCGCGCCGGCGCCGGAGCGCGCCGCTTTCTACCGCCGCCCTGTGAACGCGGTCGCCGCGCGCTTTCCGATCACCACGGCGCCGGCGCGCGTCCACCCGGCGCTGCCGAAGGCGCTCGGCCTCGCCGCGGATCGCGATTTTCGCCGGCCGGTCGTGCGCGCTGAGATCGAGGCGCCAGGCGTTGGTCCGGTCCTCGTCTATTGCGCTCATCTCAAAAGCCCAGGCGTCAGCGAGCGCGACGCGCCGATGCAAGGCTTGGAGACGCCGCCCGAGGACGCCGCCGTGCGGGCGCGCTGGTCGCTCGAGGGGCTGAGCCGCGCCGCCGCCTATGCGATGATCCAAAGGATGTTCGAGGCGACTGCTCTGCAGCACGCCGCGATGGCCGACATCGCCGCCGCGCCGGAGCGGCCGGTGGCGCTGCTCGGCGATCTCAACGACACGCCGGAGAGCGCAGCGTTGCAGGCCTTGACGCCGTTCGCCGCCTTTGAGCGCGATGGCGGCGCGGAGGTGGCCGCGGCCGCGCCGATCGGCGGCGATCCCTCCGCGGATCTGTATCGCCTGGTCGACGCGGCGCGCCTGGCGGCGCGCGATCTGCGGAGCGACGCACGCGCGCCCACGCACCGCGCCGGCGCGTCCGGTGAGGCGATCGATCACATTATCGTCTCTCGCGCGCTGCGCGGCGGCCCTCTCCAGCTTTCGGCCTACACTGTGCATGACAGTCATTTTCGCGGCGGAGATCCGGCGCAGAGCAGCGATCATGCGGGCGTTTCAGCGCGATTTTCGCTTATGGATCAATAAGTCACGATCCTGCGCTGAGGGGCGAGGCGGCGCTTGTGGAACGCGCGCTCCGGCGCGTATGCATCGGCGCTGTGGCGGCGGGCTCCGAGCGCGGCGCGGATCAAGCGGCCCGAGGGCGCAGGCGGCGTAAGGCGCCGGGAAGGAAAAGGAAGCAAGCCATGGTTTGGTCTGCGGTGAAGACGGCATTGTCCCGGCGCTTGCAGGCGCGTTTGGCCGCCGGCGCGGTGTTCGGGGCGCTGCTCGGCGCGGCTTTGGCCGGCGGCGCGGCGGAGGCGCAGGACGCTGCTCCGGCCTGGACGAAAGAATGCGACGACAACGGGCTTTGCGTCGTGCAAACCGACTCGAAGAACCAAGAAGGCGTGGTGATGGGTCAGCTCGTGCTCGGCCGCCATCCGGAACGCGGCTTGGTCGGAGAGATCCGCTCTCCGGCTTTCGTCTCGATCCCGGACGGCATTGAAGCGCGCGTCGATGACAGTTTCCGCTTCCGCCCGACGCTGATCACCTGCGGCGGACGGGTCTGCGTCTCGAATTTCGCGGCCACGGACCAGGTGGTGGACGCTATGAAGAAGGGCGGAGAACTGGCCGTGGTGTTCCGCGACGCGCGGAGCGGCCAGGTGATCGGCGTGCCGTTCTCGCTGATCGGTTTCACCGCGCAATTCAACGAGCTTTGATCGAGGATGCGGCGCGCCGCTGCGGCCGCCGCCCGCGCTCTTGAAGCGCATCGAAGGCGAGGCGCGATCCTGGCGTGTCGCGCTTCGGCCGCACAGCCTGATCGACCATAAACATATCCCGTCGATAGCGCTCCCGCTGAGACATGAATGCGGCGCCGTTCTTCAGTCGGCGGAGTGCAAGCTAAGTTATATCCTGCGCGAGCCTCGCTCCACATAGCTGGCGCCAAGAATAGGTGTAATCGTCTCCACTTGGCGTGCGGACCCGAACGGTGCTGGCTGTTTGCTTGACCAGAATAATGTCCCCTGGGTTTTGCGCCAAGCTCTGCGTGTTGGCGCTGCTATTGTCTAGCGGCGGAAACGCCGCTGAGACGGCCACCAGCCACTTGCGCCTTTCCACTTCTTTTCTGTCGACAGGCGATGATGAAAAAGCGCGTCCACGCTCCTCGCGGCGCATCCTTTCCTCGGCGGGCGCTGGGCCCTCGTCGCGGCGGCGCATGCGTCCCGCTTGCTTCTGGAGGCCAAGTCGCTTTTTGAAATCTTGCGAGGTCATGCGATGGTCGCGATCGAAAGATCGTTCTGTTCCGTGAGACCCATCGCCCATGAGCCCAGCCCGCGCCGCGCCGCCCGTCCTTGATCCGAGCCCTGTGCGCGCGCGGCTGTCGCGCTGCCCTGTGCATGCGGCGACGCCGCTCAAAAGCGTCGAGATCGAGGGAGCGGCGCTGCTCTTGAAGGATGAGAGCGCCAGAATGGGGCTCGGCTCGTTCAAAGCGCTCGGCGGCGCTTACGCGGCGCTGCGACTGATCGAGGACGGCGATCCCGCCGGCGCGACCTTCGTGACCGCGAGCGCCGGCAATCACGGCCTTTCCGTCGCCGCGGGCGCGCGGGTTTTCGGCGCGAAGGCGCGGATCTTCATCGCCGAGACGGTGCCGGAAGCCTTCGCCGAACGGCTGCGCGCCGAGGGCGCCGAGGTGGTGCGCGAGGGCGCTGATTACGAGGCGTCCGTCGCCGCCGCCATCGCGGATGCGTGGCGGAGCGGGGCGATCCATCTCGCCGACGGATCCTGGGAGGGCTACACTGAGCCGCCGCGGCTGGTGATGGAGGGCTATACGGTTCTCGCTGAGGAGATGCGCGAGGCCTTCGAGGCCTCGAACGCGTGGCCGGTGGCGGTGTATCTTCAAGCCGGCGTCGGCGGTCTCGCGGCGGCGTTGGCGCAGCGGATCCGCGCCGCCTGGGCCGTGCAGCCCGAAATTATCGTGGTCGAGCCCGATGCGGCGCCCTGCCTCAAACGTTCGGCCGAGGCCGAAGCGCTGACCAGCGTCGCGGGCCCGGTCTCGAACATGGGGCGGCTCGATTGCAAAACGCCCTCAATGCTCGCCTTCGAGATCCTGCGCGAGGCGGCGGATCGCTTCGTTCTGGTCTCGGACGCGGCGGCGGAGGCGGCGGCGGCTCTGCTGGGCGCGGCGGGATCGCCGACGACGCCCTCGGGCGCAGCCGGCGTCGCGGCGTGGCGGGCGGACGGGCGGCCGGACCGCGCCTTGGCGATCCTCTCCGAAGGGCCTGAGGGCGCCGGCGCGGCCCCCGCTTGATGCGCGCTTTCGACGCCGTCGCCTTCCGCAAGGATCTGCACGCGCATCCAGAGCTGGGCGCTGAGACGCCGCGGACGGCGGCGAAGGTGGCCGAGGCGCTGGAGGCGGCCGGGCTCGCGGTGACGCGCGGCGTCGGCGGGCATGGGGTGGTGGCCAGCCTCGGCGCCGGGCCGGCGGAGACGGCGCTGCTCCTGCGCGCGGACATGGATGCGCTGCCGATCCAAGAGACGACCGGCCTCGCCCACGCCTCCACGGTTCCGGGACGCTGCCACGCCTGCGGACATGACGGGCACACGGCGATGCTGGTCGCCGCGGGCGCGCGCCTCGCCGCCGATCCGCCGGAGCGGCGCGTCCATTTGATGTTCCAGCCCGATGAGGAGAGCGGACAAGGCGCGGCGGCGATGATCGCGGATGGGCTGTTGACCCGCTTTCCCGCCGCGGCCGCCTTCGCGCTGCACGGCATGCCGGGGCTCGAACATGGTCATTTGGCCACCGCGCCGGGCGCCTTCTGCGCGTTCGAAGAGAATTTCGAGATCACGCTGAGAGGCCGCGGCGGGCACGCCTCGATGCCGGAGCGGCTCGCCGATCCGCTGGTCGCCGGCGCTGAGCTGGTCGGGGCGCTGCAGAGCATCGTCTCGCGCGTCTCGGATCCGCGCGATCACGCGGTGGTCTCGGTGACGAATTTCGAGACAGACGGCGCGCGCAACGTTGTGCCGAGCACAGTGCGCGTCACCGGCGATTGCCGCGGCTTTGAGGATCGGGTCGCTGAGCGGATCGGCGCGGCGATGCGGAGGATCGCGGGCGGCGTGGCGGCGGCGCATGGGATCGCCGCCGAGGTCGCGCTCTCGCGCTCCTTCGCGCCGCTTTCAAATGACGCCGGCGCGGTGGCGGCGGCGATGCGCGCCGCGAGCGTCGCTGGCTCGCCCGCCTCGGATGACGCGCCGCGCTGCGGTTTTTCGGAGGATTTCGCGGCGGTGCTGGCGCATGTTCCCGGCGCGTTGCTTCTTCTCGGGCAGGGCGACGAGGGGCGGCATGGCCGGCCGCTCCATGATCCGGGCTATGAATTCGACGACGCGCTGATCGCTAAAGGCACCGCGTTCTGGGAGGCGTTGGCGCGGCGCTGATCGGCGCGCCGTCTGGACAGGAGCGCGCCGCCGAAGCACAAAGCGTCGAGCGACGCATTGAAAGGAAAGAGCTTTTATGAAGCGGCTGTTCCGCGCTTTTTTCGCCGGGTTCCTGGCCCTGCTGCCGATCGCCCTCACGATCTACGGCTCGTTGCTGCTGATCGATTTCGTCGCGCAATATGTGGACCCCAACAGCGCCTTCGGCCGGTTCTTGATCGGCCTCGGTCTGACCGTCGACGCCAACAGCCCGGTGCCTTGGGCGATCGGCTTCGGGATACTGTTCCTGATGATCGCCGCCTTCGGCCTCGTCGTCGAAAGCCGGATCGGCCCTTGGATCACCGGCCTTTTCGAAGCGCCGTTTCGCAGCATTCCGGTGGTCGGCTCCATCTTCGACGTGGTCAAGCGCATGACATCGGTGATGGACACGAGCGGCTCGGACGATTTGAAGAATATGAGCCCTGTCTGGTGCTTTTTCGGCGGCGACAAGACCGGCGCCGCCGTGTTCGGATTGCTGCCGACCAAGGACACGGTGAAGCTTGGGTCGGACGAATATCTCGGCGTGCTGCTGCCGACCGCGCCGGTGCCGATCGGCGGCGCGTTGATCTATGTGCCGGCGCGCTGGGTGGAGCCGGCCGATGGCGCGGTGGATCATCTGATGAGCGTCTACGTCTCCATGGGCGTGCAGCCGCCGAACGGGATCAAAGCGATGGACGCCAAACCCGCGCAGATCGCCGCCGCCGACCCGGCCGCCGGGCGTGCCGAGACGCCGCCGCAGAGCGGCTGAACCGCGCGCGGGTCAAGCGCGCCTTAGCGGAGGATGCGCGCTGCGATGGAGCCTCAGCCCGTTATCGCCGATGATTTCCTCGCCTACACTGCGGGGATCATCGTTTATTTCGTCGGAATGGCGCTGACATCGCGCCTGCGGTTTTTGCGCGAGTACAATATTCCGGAGCCGGTCACCGGAGGGCTGCTTGCGTCTTTGGCGATCCTTGCGGTGTTTCTCGCCACGGATATCGCCGTCGGCTTTGAGTTGGAGACGCGGGATCGGCTGCTCGTCTATTTTTTCACGACGATTGGTCTTAACGCGCGCGTGTCCGATCTGATCTCGGGCGGCCGTCCGCTCTTGATCCTGCTCGGCCTGACGCTCGGCTTCATCTTCCTGCAGAACATCGTCGGCGTCGGGGCGGCGACGCTCGCCGGGCGGGATCCGGCCATCGGCGTGCTCGCCGGCTCGGCCTCGCTGATCGGCGGGCATGGCACGGCGATCGCCTGGGCGCCGGAGATCGCGGCGCGGAACGGCGTGGCCAACGCGCTTGAGATCGGCGTCGCCGCGGCGACGCTCGGGCTGGTGATGGCGAGCCTTCTCGGCGGGCCGATCGCCAAGCTGCTGCTGGCGCGCGGCGGCGTCCCGCCGCGGAGCGAAGAGGTCCCTGTGGTGGGCCTCCCGCGCGACCGCGAAGCGTTTGAGCAGATCACTCACATCAGCATCATGTCGGTGATCCTGACGATCCATCTCGCGATCATCATCGGCTATTTCGTCGATCTCGGCTTCGCCGCGCTCGGGCTGAAGCTGCCGCTCTTCGTCTCCTGCCTGCTGGCGGCGATCGCGCTTTCGAACACGGTTCCGCTGTTGCTGCCGCGGATGAAATGGCCGGCGCGGACCAAGGCGCTGGCGCTCGTCTCCGATTTCTCGCTCGGTCTCTTCATCGCCATGTCGCTGATGAGCATGCAGCTCTGGACCGTCGCCGATCTCGCCGGTCCGTTGCTGCTGATCCTCGCGGCGCAAGCGGCGGCGACGGTGGCGTTCATCCTTTTGGTGTTTTTCCCGCTCATGGGGCGCGACTATCAGGCGATCGTGCTCAGTTCAGGGTTCGCGGGCTTCGCGCTCGGCGCCACGCCGACGGCGATCGCGAACATGACCGCCGTCACCAAGACGCATGGGCCGGCGCCGAACGCGTTCATCATCCTGCCGCTGGTCGGCGCCTTTTTCGTCGACATCACCAACGCCGTCGCGATCCAGCTTTTCCTCGCCCTCTGAGGCGCCGCCGCCGCTGTACGGCGCCGCCGGCGCGGCTCCAAAAATCCGGAAAACGCCGCTTGGTTTTCTGGAAGCCTCGCTCCCCTCGCATGCGCCACTCTGCCGCATAGCCAGCGCCGGCGCCTCGCCGCCGCGGCCGGAACCGGAGGCATCCTGAGATGACACGTCTGACCGTGAACGGCGCATCCGTCGACATCGACGCGCCGCCTGAGACCCCCCTTTTGATCGCGCTGCGCGAGCATCTTGGGCTGACCGGGTCGAAATACGGCTGCGGCGCCGCGATGTGCGGCTCTTGCACCGTGCATGTGGACGGCGCGGCGACGTACGCTTGCGTCACGCAGCTCGGCGATGTCGAGGACGCCGAGGTCACCACGATCGAGGGTCTCTCGCCGACGGGCGAGCATCCGCTGCAGCGCGCCTGGATCGAAGAGCAGGCGCCGCAATGCGGCTATTGCCAGTCGGGTCAGATCATGCGCGCCGCCGCGCTGCTGCAGGAGAACCCGAGCCCGAGCCGCGAAGAGATCGTCGAAGCGATGAGCAGCAATCTCTGCCGTTGCGGCACTTATGTCCGGATCATCCGCGCCATCGAGCGCGCGACGCGCGAAGCGTGAAGGAGGCTCCAATGACCATGAAGGCTTCTTCAACCGCCGCCGCCGCGATCGCCGTCGACCGCCGGACGTTCCTCGCCGGGACCGCCGGCTTCACTTTCGCCATCGGCGCGGACGGCTTGCAGCGCTTGGCGCGCGCCGATGATGTGGGCGCCGCGCCTGGCGCGCAGCCGAATATCTGGGTGTCGATCGGCGCGGACGATCTGATCCGCATCGTCTATCCCGCCACCGATCTCGGCCAGGGCTCCACGACGGCGCTGCCGCTGATCCTGGCCGAGGAGCTCGACGCCGACTGGGCTCAGGTGCGGGTCGAGCAGCTCAACGCCGATGATCGGCGTTATGGCAATCCTAAGTTCGGGATGGTGCTTTACACTGCGGGCAGCAGCGCGGTGCAAGGCTATTTCACGCCACTGCGCTTGGCGGGCGCGCAAGCGCGGGCGACGCTGATCCGCGCTGCGGCGGCGCACTGGTCGGCGCCGGAGGCCCGGCTTCTCACCGAGCCGAGCGTGGTGGTCGATCCGGAGACCGGGCGCCGGCTACGCTATGGCGAGATCGCCGCGCTGCCGGAAATGGCGGCGGTGGAGATCGCCGAGGCGACGGAGGCCGATCTGAAGCCGGCCTCCGCGTTCCGTTTGATCGGTTCGGACACGCCGCGCATCGACATTCCGGCCAAAAGCCGCGGCGCGTACGAATATGGCGCGGATGTCCGCGTGCCGGACATGCTCTACGCCTCCGTCGTCCGCGCGCCGGTCGAAGGCGAGACGCCGGTCTCGATCGACGACAGCGCCGCGCTCGCCATCCCACACGTGCTGCGCACGGTCACGCTGCCCGACGGCGTCGCCGTGATCGGAGAGACGCAGGAAGCGGCGCTGTTCGGCAAATTCGCGCTCGAGGTCGAGTGGACGACCAGCGCCGAGGCGCGCGGCTTCAACAGCGATCAAGATCTGATCGACTACGCCGCCGCGGCCGAAGATCTCAGCCAAGACGGCGCGGTCTGGCGCCAGACCGGCGACGCCGCCGCCGCGATCGGCGCCGCCTCACGCGCGGTCGAGCGCACCTATCTCTCTGATTACGCCTATCACGCGCAGTTCGAGCCCATGGGCGCCGTCGCTTCCGTCGCGGCCGACGGCCAAAGCGCCGAGGTTTGGATCGCCAGCCAAACCCAGAGCTGGTCGCTCCGCACGGTGACCGAGACTCTCGGCCTCGCGCCGGAGCAGGTCACGCTGAACATGCGGCCGATGGGCGGCAGCTTCGGGCGGCGCACTGAGCTGACGCAGCCTTATCTCCGCGACGCGCTTCTCGCCTCCAAGGCGGTGGGCAAACCGGTGAAAGTGCTCTGGACGCGCGAGGACGACGTGAAATTCGGCGCCTTCCGGCCTGCGGCGGCGCAGACGATGACCGCCGGGCTGACCGAAGGCGGCGCGCTCTCGGGCTGGCGCCACCGCGTCGCCGCGCCCTCGGTGATCGCGTATTTCAACCCGATCCGCTGGTCGCAGGTAGAGCCGCAAGACATCATCACCATGCGCGGGGCCGAGAATAAGTTCTACGATCTCGGCGCGATGCGGGCGGAGCATGTGATCACCGAGCGGCGGGCGCGGCTGGCGCCCTGGCGCGGGATCGGCGCGGCTTACACCAGTTTCGCGGCTGAGGCCTTCATGGACGAGCTGGCGGAGGAGGCGGGCTCGGATCCGGTCGCTTTCCGCATGGCGCTTTTACAGGATAATCCGCGGGGGCGCTGGCTGGTCGAGCGCGTGCTGGCCATGTCCGGCTGGGGGCGCGAGACGACCGACACCGCGCTCGGCCTCGCCTTTGCCGGCTATGGCGATTCGATGGCGGCCGGCGTCGCCGAGATCAGCCTTGACCGCAGCAGCGGCGTGATCGCGGTGAAGCGGTTCTGGACCACCGTCGACGCCGGCCTGATCGTCTCGCCGGACAACTCGATGGCCCAGATCGAGGGCGGCGTCGTGCATGGCGTCAGCAGTGCGCTGAAGGAGCGGATCAGCATCGTCGATGGTCAGGTCGAGCAATCGAATTTCTTCGATTACGAGATCTTGCGGATCGATGAGACGCCGGAGATCGACGTGGAGATCGCTGAGGTCGACGCCCCGCCCACCAGCATCGGCGAGGTCAGCACGCCGGTGGTGGCGCCGGCGATCGCCAACGCCTTCCACGCGCTGACGGGCCGGCGCCTGCGCCACATGCCCTTCACGCCAGACCGCGTGCTCGAAGCGCTGGCCTGAGAGAGAGGCGAGCGAGGCGGCTGCGCCTCGCTCGCATTGCGCTTTAGAACGTTACGCGACCGAAAACCCGCGCGCTCGCCCCTGGCAGCAGCACATCATCCTTCTTGAAGGATGAGTGGTTGCGGATCTCGTCGTCGAGCAGGTTCGATCCGACGACGCCGATCTCGAAGCCGGGCTGTCCCTCAGCGCCTGCGAAACTGTATGACGCCTCAGCCGTGAGATCCGTGAAGCCCTTGGTCGGCTCTTCATTCTCCGCGACGTCGTCTTGTTCGAAGGCGCGGAGCACGCCGACGCGCGAGGAGAACCCGCCTTGCTGGTAGTAGACGCCGGCGCCGAGGCGCATGGGCGGGATCCGAGGGACGTCGCCGCCGCTGTCGAACTCCGCGCGGACGATGTCGAACTGACCATCGAAGCCGAGCACGCCGTCGCCGATGGCGATCGCGTCCCAGGAGGCGCCGAGCTCGGCGCCGATAAAGGTCGCATCCGCGGCTGAGTAGGTGATCTGCGTCAGCTCCTCGCCATCGCCGACCTCGCATGTGTCGAACTCTTCGCCGCAGGAATTGCCGGTGAAGCGCTTGAAGATGAAGTCTTGATACGAGGTGTGGAAGGCGGAGGCCTCGAACTGGAACGGTCCTGCGACGCGTTTGGCGGTGAGTTCAAAGGAGAGCGCTTTTTCTTTATCCAAGCGCGGATCGCCGATCTCGAAGGTCTCAGTCGCTTCATGCGGGCCTTTGGCGAAGAGCTCCAGCAGGGAAGGCGCGCGTTCGGCGTATTGCACGGTGAAGCCCAGCGTCGTCGCCTCGGCCACATCCACAACCAGCGCCGCCGACGCGCTAAGCGGCGTGAAGTCGCGCTTGCGATCGGAGCCAAGATCATCGATTTCGCCCGGCCCGCCATTCGTCGCCGGCGCAAGCTCGGCGACTTCAACCCCAAAGCCGTCGAGTTTCACATGCTCGACGCGGCCGCCCAGCTGGAGCACGGCGCGATCAAGCACCGAGACCTCCTCGAACAGGAAAAGAGCGAACCGATCGGCGGTGGCGGGCGCGATCAGCTCTCCGCCTTCGCCCGCCGCGGAGAGATCGCGGTGCGAGGCTTGAAAGCCGAACGCGCCTTCGACGACGCCGCCGATCGGCGCATGCACCACCTCGATGCGGCCTTCGACAGAGTCGTTATTGTAAGTCGACTTGACTTCGCCCGTTGTTCCTTCGACCTCATCATGCTCGTAATCGGCGTAGCCGACTTGCCCGCGGATCGTGTCGATGAACCCGCCGAGATTATTGATCTCTCCAGCGGCGTTGACCTTCACCTGTCGGAGATCGATGAAAATCTCGTTCTCCGCCGCCTCGCCGCCGGGCAGACCATATTCGCTTTGGTAGAGTTGCACCGACGCGCCGAGAAAGCCGTTGTCGAGAAGGACCGAGCCGCCGGCCGCGGCGCCTTCGGCCTCGACGAACGAATTCTCTTGCTCGCCATCCGGCGTGTCGTAATTCTCTCTTTCGCGCATGAAGCCGTCGATATGACCGGCGACGCGGCCAATCGCGAAATCGGCGAGCGCGCCGACATCGAGCCCTTCATCAACGGTTTCGATGCTCGAGAATACTTCGCCGGAGAAACCACCTTCAGGCGCATATTGCGGGATACGGTTGTTGAGAACGCTCACAACGCCGCCGATGGCTTCGCTGCCGTAACGCAAGGTGGCCGGGCCGCGAATCACTTCAACGCGCTGGGTTGTGAACGGATCAAAAGGGATCGCGTGATCTTCGCTCAAGGCTGAGACGTCTTGAGAGCCGATGCCGTTCTCTTGGATGCGGATGCGGAAGTTATCGAGGCCGCGAATAATTGGGCGGCTTGAGCCTGGCGCGAAGGAGGATTCCGTGACGCCTGGTTTATATTTGAGAAGATCGCCCAGCGTGGCGGCGCCGCTGCGCGCGATCTCATCGCGCTCGATGATCGTCACCGGCGCCGCGAGTTCGTCGGTCGTCCGTTCCAAAGGCGTCGCTGTGATCACGACGGTATCGAGCACAACCTCCTGCGCCTCTTGCGCGTTGGTGGAAGTCTCTTGCGCCATGGCCGGCGCCCCGAGCATCAGCGCCGCCGACGCGGCGCCAAAATACAATTGATAAACTCGCATCGTCGCCTGTCCCCAACCCTGGCGCCCCTGATTTCGGCGCGCGGTCATTCCCCTGGGCTCGCGTTGGTAACGTTATAACATAACACTGCAAGGCCATATGGACGCGAGGGGGCGGTGTTTGTTGCGCGGATGCCTCAGAGCGCCGTGTGACGACTGCGCCGCCTTTGCGATGGCGGTCCTGCGCGCGAGAGCGCCTTCGGCGCGCTTTGGCTCACCGATCTGCGTCGCTGCGCTTTCCGCGGGGCGAGGTGCTCAGACCCGCGTGAAGGCTCTTTATCCGTAGCGTTCGCTCAGGAAATCGGTGAACAGCCGCACTTTCGCCGACAGGTGGCGGGAGGGCGGATAGATCACCTGAAGCACGCGCTCGGGCAGTGTGTAGTCGCTGAGGATCGGCGTCAGCGCGCCGTCTTCGATGTCGTGGCGAATGGCGAATTCCGGCAGCACGGCGACGCCGAGGCCGGCGAGCGCCGCATCGCGCAGCG
>JBCBCG010000095.1:0-15844 GCA_038530925.1 Pseudomonadota bacterium | reverse complement strand
GTCTCTCCGCGATTGGGGGGCGACGGAGAGACGGTCGCCCTCAGACGCCTAACCCCCTGATCTGAAACGCATCCCTTAAGGAGACCACGTTATGAAAAAGACCCTGATCGCCGTCCTCGCCCTCTCCGCCGCGGCCGTCTCCGGCTCGGCTTACGCCAGCCAGGAGGACAACTTCCGCGCCACGCTCGCCGAGCGCGCGGCGCTGGGCGGCGGCGCGCTGATCGAGACGCCGTCCTTCTTCTCGGGCGATCTCGAAGTCTCGAAATACCAGTCCAATGAAAGCCGCGACGTCAGCGACTCCAGCGGCCGCTAAGAAGCTCCCAGCGGCTGCGCCGCCATCCTGCGCGGATGGCGGCGCGGCGACCTCGCCCTCGGACCTCGGCCTTTGGCCTTTGACCGCAAAGGTTCGAGGGCCTTTTTCTTCAAGCGCCGCGCCCGCCGCATACCCCTTCGCAAGAGGCGCGCGGATGTCCTCGCGCGTACATATTCAAATACCGACAGCGCTCGCCTTAGGGCTGCTGGACAGAGGATCGACCCTTGGTCTAGCAACCTCGATCCCGCGCCACAGCGGCGCGGCGGAACGGGAGCCGGCGAATGGGAGACGACGACCAAAGCGGGACCGCGCTCGAAGATGAGGGATCTGCGCTATGGCGCGCGGAGGAAGCGGCGGCGGCGTGCGGCGGTCGCTTGGACGGCCGGGCGGAGTGGACCGCGGGCGGCGTCGACATCGACAGCCGATCGCTCCGGCCGGGAGATCTTTTCGTCGCGCTGCCGGGCGACGGCCGCGACGGTCACGACTTCATCGCCGCCGCCTTCGACAAGGGCGCCGCGGCGGCGCTGGCGACCCATCGGCCGCAGGGTCTCGACCCGAGCGCGCCGCTCTTGATCGTCACGGCAGCGCAACGCGGGCTCGAGCGGCTCGGCGCCGCGGGCCGCCGGCGCGCCCGCGCGATGGGCGCCGTAGCGGTGACCGGATCGGTCGGCAAAACCTCCACCAAAGAAATGCTGGCGACGATCCTCTCGCGGGTCGGCCCAACGCATGCGGCGGAGAAGAGCTTCAACAATCACATCGGCGTGCCGCTCAGCCTTGCGCGCACCGCGCCGGAAGCGCATTTCGGCGTCTATGAGGTCGGCATGAGCGCGCCTGGCGAGATCGCGCCTTTGGCGCGCCTCGTCGCGCCGGATGTCGCGCTGATCACGGCGGTGGAGGCGGCGCATCTGGAGGCGTTCGAGAGCATCGACGGGATCGCCGACGAAAAAGCCTCTATCTTCGAAGGACTTCGAGAGAACGGCCTCGCTATCGCCTTCGCCGATGGGCCCACCGCGGCGCGGGTCGCGCGGCGCGCGCGCGATTTGGGCGTCGGCGCGTTTTGGAGCTTTGGCGCGGCGGGGATCGAAGCGCGGCTTCTCTCGACCCGGCTCGAGCCGGACCACACGCTGGTGGAGGCGGAGATTTTGGGCCAGCGCCTCTCTTTCACCATCGGGGCGCCGGGCGCGCATTTCGCCATGAACGCGCTTGGCGCCTTGCTCGCGGCGGCGCGGCTTGGCGCGGATTTGGAGGCGGCCGCCCAGGCGTTGGCGCGCTGGGGCGCGGGCGCCGGGCGCGGCGCGAAAGAACGGCTGACGGCGCTCTGCGGCGGCGACACGCTGCTGCTCGATGAAAGCTACAACGCCAATCCCGCTTCGCTCAAAGCGGCGCTGGCGGTGTTCGCCGCACAGCCCGCCCGCCGCCGCGTCGCCTTTCTCACGGATATGTTGGAGCTCGGGCCGACCGCGCCGGCGTTGCATGCGGCGATCGCCGAAACCGCGGAGATCGAGGCGGTCGACGTCGTGCACACCGCCGGACCGCTCGCAAAGGCCCTCTATGACGCCTTGCCGCCGGAGCGGCGCGGCGAGCATTTTGAGACGGCCGAAGCGCTGGAGGCGCGCGCGCCCGCGCTGCTGCGCGATGGCGACGCGGTTCTGGTCAAGGGCTCAAACGGCTCAAAAGCGCATGCGATCGCCGCAGCGCTGCGCACGTTCGGCGCGCCCGCCGCAAAAAACGGCGCGTGATCGGCGCGTTCGGCCGCGTCGCCGGACACACCCGCCGCGCCAGAGCCGCGCGGCGGCGCGCGGCCATCGCTTGACGCTTGTTTCAGCGACCGACCTCGCGCTACTGCGGCCCCATCAGCGCCCGCGGCGGCGCGCCATCCGCCAGGGGGAAGGGTCCGGGCCGGTATGCTTTATCATCTCTTCGTCGAGGCCTCGCCGGGCGGCGAGCCGCTTTTGGCGGATGTGAACTTGTTTCGTTACATCTCGTTTCGCGCCGGCGCGGCCACCATGACGGCGCTTTTGATTTGTTTCCTTCTCGGCAGCCGCGTCATCGAGTTTCTGCGCGTGCGCCAAGGCAAAGGCCAGCCCATCCGCGAGGACGGGCCGCAAGGGCACCTTTTGGAGAAAAAGGGCACGCCCACCATGGGCGGCGTGATGATCCTCGGCGCGCTCCTCATCTCGACCCTGCTGTGGGCGCGGCTCGACAACGGCTTTGTTTGGATCGTGATTTTGGTCACGCTCGGCTTCGGCGCCATCGGCTTCGCCGATGATCTCGCCAAAGTGCGCAAATACACCACCGCCGGCATTCCCGCGCGCCTGCGCCTTCTGTTTGGGTTCAGCATCGCCGCGGCGGCGGCGTTCTGGGCCTCGCATCTAACGCCCGAGCCGCTGCGCCATCAGCTCGCGTTTCCGCTCTTCAAAGACGCGCTGTTCTTTCTCTCTTGGGCGTTTATTCCGTTCGCCATGCTGGTGGTCGTCGGCGCCGCGAACGCGGTGAACCTGACGGATGGGCTCGACGGGCTGGCGATCGTGCCGGTGATGATCGCCGCCGTCGTCTTTGGTATCATCGCCTATTTCGTCGGCCGCGCGGACTATTCGACCTATCTGCAGCTTCATTATGTGCCCGGCACCGGCGAAGTGACGATCTTTTGCGCCGCTTTGATCGGCGCAGGGCTTGGCTTTCTCTGGTACAACGCGCCGCCGGCCATGGTGTTCATGGGCGACACCGGCTCTCTGGCGCTGGGCGGCGCGCTCGGCGCGATCGCGGTGGCCACGAAGCATGAGATCGTGCTCGCGATCGTCGGCGGCTTATTCGTCGTCGAGACGCTCTCGGTGATCATTCAAGTCGCCTATTACAAGCGCACGGGCAAGCGCGTGTTCCTCATGGCGCCGATCCACCATCACTTCGAGAAGAAAGGCTGGAAGGAGCCGACCATCGTGATCCGCTTTTGGATCATCTCCGTCATCCTCGCCTTTATCGGGCTCGCCACGCTGAAGCTGCGATGACGCGGCGCTGGGCGGAGATCGACGCGTGATCCCCGCGGCGGGCGTCGCCGGCGCGAGGATCGGCGTGTTCGGTCTCGGGCGCTCCGGGTTGGCGGCGGCGCGGGCGATCGCGGCGGGCGGCGGGACGCCGGTTTGCGGCGATGACCGCGCCGCCGCGCGGGAGGCCGCGCGCGGGCTGGGCTTTGAGACGGCGGATCTCAGCGACGCCGCCGCGGTGAGAGACCTCGATCGGCTGCTGCTCTCTCCCGGCGCGGCGCATCTTTATCCCGCGCCGCATCCGGCCGCTGCGACCGCAGCCGCGCTCGGCGTTCCGCTCGACAATGATGTCGGCCTGTTCTTCGCCACGCTTGAGGCCTTCGCGCCCGAGGCGCGCGTCGCGGCGATCACCGGCTCGAACGGCAAATCAACCACCGCGGCCCTGCTGCATCATCTGCTGCTGGAAAGCGGCGCGGAAGCGCAGCTCGGCGGCAATATCGGGCGCGGCGTGTTCGATCTCGACCCGCCGAGCGCGCCCTCCGGCGCGGGCGCGATCTTTGTGCTGGAGCTCAGCTCCTACCAAACCGATCTCGCCTCGCGACTGGCGCCGGATGTGGCGATCCTGACCAATTTGACGCCCGATCATCTTGATCGCCATGGCGGGCTCGGCGGCTATCTCGCGGCGAAACGGCGGCTCTTCACGGATCGCGCGCCCATGTTGAGCCTGATCGGCGTCGATGAGCCCGAAGGCCGCTTTCTCGCGCAGACCCTGCCGCGGCCCACGACTGGCGCGGTGCGGCGCGTCTCGGTGGCGGCGCCCCTGAGCGGCGATCCTGCGGCGATCATCGCCGAGGACGGCGCGCTCAGCCTGCGCGGCGCGCCGGATGGGACCGAGTGGCGCTTCGATCTCAGCGCTTTGACGCGCCTGCCAGGGCGCCATAATCACCAGAACATCGCCCATGCGGCCGCGGCCGCGGCGCATCTCGGCGCGACGCGGGAGGCGATCCGCGCCGGTCTCGAGAGCTTTCCCGGCCTCGACCACAGGTTGCAGACCGTGACTGTGAAAAACGGCGTCACCTATGTGAACGACAGCAAAGCGACCAACGCCGAAGCGGCCGAGCAGGCTCTGTCGGCGTATCCCGATGCGCGCTGGATCGCCGGCGGCCGCGCGAAGGAAGGCGGCATCGATCGGCTTAAGCCGTTGTTCCCTATGCTCACGAAAGCTTATTTGATCGGCGAGAGCGCTGAGGCCTTCGCATCGGCGATCCAGCCGGCGGCGCCGACGGAGCTCTGCGCGACGCTGGCGCAGGCCGTGGCGCGGGCGGCGGCGGAGGCGCGCCCTGGCGAGACGGTGCTGCTGTCGCCCGCGGCGGCCAGCTTCGATCAGTTCGAGAGCTTCGAAGCGCGCGGCCGGGCCTTCGCCGCGGCTGTCGAAGCGATCGCGCCGGCGCCGTGACGCGCCACGGCGAAAGCGGAGGCGTCAGCGCGCGCCCTTCGGCCGCCTCAGCGTCCGACAGCGCCTCAGGTCTTTGAATTATTAAATGCTTTCAGGCGCAAAGCGACACCGCCAGGCGCGACGCCCCGTCAGATCGCGCGGCGTTGCGCGTTACGCTGCGCCCTGGCGCTCCACACCCGCTCCAACGCGGATTTAAGCCGATCCATCCGCGGGTCAGGCTCTTGCCGCGTCGCCTCGTATTCCTCGCGCTGGTCGGCGACGAAACGCAAATACTCCGCCGCGCGCGAGAGCGCGGCTTGATCATCGGGGTGGCAGTAGCGAACGCCTTCATTATTCAACCAATCCGCAGCGGTCCGAAGATCGCGGATGGAGAAATTCATGCCGCTCACCGCCGCCGCCTTTCTCTCTGCGGCGACGCGCGCCGCCGCTTTGAGCCGCTTATCGCCATTCATCGCACGGGCTCCCCGGGACAGGTCCGCAAAAAGGTCGCAATAGATACGGTTCGAGGCATGATCCAACCAAAAAGGAGAGTCATTGCAACCTAAATAACGTCTCTCGCCGCTCGCGCCAGAGGCGAGAGGCGGATGCGCCTATTGCGCGCATTGAATGTGATGTCGCAACCCGCCACGCGCGCGGGACGCGCCGTCGAACTCCAAACGAGAAAACCGCGGGCGCGCCCGGCGCGCCGCGGTTGATGATCCCCTCGGCGAGCGCCGGAGATCGCTTCGAAGAGATCGCTTGAAACCCCTTCAGCGTCGACGCGGAAGCCCCGTCGCTTACGGAGCCTTGGTGTGACGCGCTTTGGCGCCGCGCTCGATCGCCGCCGCGGCGAGGCGATCGACGCGAAGCGAATGGCGGATCATCTCGAGCAGGCGCGCCTCCTCCTGCTGCACCTCGCCATCCGCCGCGGCGACGTCGCAGGCGACGGCGTAGACCGTCTCGCGCAGGGGCTCCGGCGTGCCTTGCCGGATCAACCCGATCAGCGTCTCCAGCCCATCCTCGTTCTGCAAAAGATCGACCACCGTTTGCGAGACTCGGCCGATGCGGTCGCGATCATAGCCGCTGAAGACCGGCAACAGATCGACCGTCATGCCGATCACTCTTAACTCGCTATCGGCCATGTCACGGTCCGCCGCCGACATCAGCATCATGGCGGCGATCAACGTGTCTTGCGGGCTGAGAACGGTGGACATGACGCTCCTCAGTAGCTGGCGGCCAGGCGCTTTCGCCCGCCGATCACGGATGGCTGCGACGTCGCGCCGCTTAAGGTCAAGGAGAGCGCCGCCGCCGCTCTGTCAAGGGCGCCGCCTCATGCTGTTGACGCCGCGACCCCCGGCGCCTACCGCTCCCTCTGCGCGATAGTGCACGAAAACACCTTACAGAAAGGCGAACGCCCATGGCCGCCGACGGCGCGCAATCCTCGTCGACCTCGCCCGCGCGGCGAGAGATCGATCCCGCGATCAGAGCGGCGGCCGAAACCGCCAAGGCCTGGCCGTTCGAGGAGGCGCGCAAGATCCTCAAACGCCTGAACGGCAAGGATCCGACGAAAGGCTATGTGCTGTTCGAGACCGGCTACGGCCCGTCCGGCCTGCCGCATATCGGCACTTTCGGCGAGGTCGCCCGCACCACCATGGTGCGCCGCGCCTTCGAAGCGCTCTCGGACATCCCGACGCGGCTGGTCGCCTTCTCCGACGATATGGACGGCTTTCGCAAAGTGCCGAGCAACGTGCCGAACCAAGAGCGTCTGGCCGCGCATCTGCATCTGCCGCTGACCGAAGTGCCCGATCCTTTCGGCGAGCATGAGAGCTTCGCCCATCACAACAACGCGCGGCTTTGCTCATTTTTGGACGCGTTCGGTTTCGAATACGAATTCATGTCCTCGACCGAAACCTACCGCTCCGGCCGCTTCGACGCGATGCTGCTGACCATGCTCGAGCGGTTCGATAAAGTGATGGAGATCATGCTGCCGACGCTGGGAGAGGAGCGGCGCGGCACCTATTCGCCCTTCTTGCCGATCAGCCCGAAGACCGGCCGCGTGCTGCAGGTTCCGACCCTAGAGCGCGATGTGGCCGGCGGCGCGATCGTGTTCGAGGATGAAGACGGCGAGAAGACCAAAGTTCCCGTCACCGGCGGCGCCGTGAAAGTGCAGTGGAAGCCCGATTGGGCGCTGCGCTGGGCCGCGCTCGGCGTCGATTATGAGATGTCCGGCAAAGACCTGATCGACAGCGTCACTCAAAGCTCGAAGATCTGCCGCGCGCTTGGCCAACCCGCGCCGGAGGGCTTCAATTACGAGCTCTTTCTGGATGAGAAGGGCGAAAAGATCTCGAAGTCGAAAGGCAACGGCCTCTCGATCGAGGATTGGCTGGCTTACGCGCCGGCGGAAAGCCTTTCGCTCTTCATGTATCAAAAGCCGAAAACGGCGAAGCGGTTGTTTTTCGACGTCATTCCTAAGGCGGTGGACGAGCACCAACAATTCTTGAGCGCTTATCCCGCCGAGACGCCCGAGCGGCGGGTTGAAAACCCGGCCTGGCACATCCACGGCGGCGCGCCCCCGGCTCCGGATATGGACGTCTCTTTCAGCATGCTTCTGAACCTCGCCTCCGCCGCCTCGGCCGAGGATAAAGCGACGCTCTGGGCCTTCATTCGAAAATACGCGCCGGAGGCGAGCCCCGAGAGCCGGCCCGGGCTCGACCGCGCCGCGGAATGCGCCGTGCGCTATTTCCAAGATCGCGTGAAGCCCGAGAAGACCTACCGCGCCGCCAGCGCGAAAGAGGCGGCGGCCTTGACGGCGCTCGCCGAGCGGCTTGACGCCTATGACGGCGAGCGCACGGCCGAAGCGCTTCAGAGCCTGGTCTTCGAGATCGGCAAAGCCCACGCCTTCGAGCCGCTGCGCGATTGGTTCAAAGCGATTTACGAAGTGCTGCTGGGCCAGAGCCAGGGCCCGCGCTTCGGCGGCTTCATCGCGCTCTACGGCGTCGACGAAACCGCCGCTTTGATCCGAAAGGGCGTCGCCGGCGCGCTGTGCGAAGCCCCGTGACGCGGCGTTTTGCGCCCAGGCGGCGCGCCGCGCATCGGCGCGCCGCCGCGCCTTTGCCGGCGCCGCCTCCCTCTCAGAACCGTCCGATCACATGGGCCGAACTGCCGACGATCAGGGGATCGGGCTCGCCGACGACCTTGCGGTTCTTCTCAGGATAGTCGAGCGACGCCAGGAAGTGCTTCATGCAATTGAGGCGCGCCCGTTTTTTGTCGTTGGACTTTATGATCGTCCAAGGCGCGTCCGCCGTGTCTGTATAGAAGAACATCGCCTCTTTCGCCTCGGTGTAGTCGTCCCATTTATCGAGCGACTGCAGATCAATCGGCGACAGCTTCCATTTTTTTAACGGCTCGTCCTTGCGCGCGGTAAAACGCCGCAGCTGTTCTTCTTGCGTAACGGAGAACCAGTATTTGAAGAGGATGATGCCGTTGCGCACCATCATCCGCTCGATCTCCGGCGCCTCGCGCATGAATTCGAGATACTCGGTTGGCGTGCAAAAGCCCATCACACGCTCGACGCCCGCGCGATTATACCAAGAGCGGTCGAACAGAACGATCTCTCCACCGCTCGGAAACTGTTTGATGTAGCGCTGGAAGTACCATTGCGATTTCTCAAGCTCAGTCGGCTTCTCCAACGCGACGACGCGCGCGCCGCGCGGGTTGAGATGCTCGGTGAAACGCTTGATCGTCCCGCCCTTGCCAGCCGCGTCGCGACCTTCGAACAGAATCACGATTTTGCGACCGGTGTTCTTCACCCATTCTTGGAGCTTCAAGAGCTCGATCTGGAGTTCCGCCTTGTGTTTCTCGTAACTGGGCCGCGAGATCTTTCGCTGATAGGGATACTCGCCCGTCTCGAAAATCCGGCGGATCGCTTCTTTGTCGCGGCGAATCTCGGAGAGGCTCTGCGGCGCCGCGTCGATCGCCGGCGCGCTGGCGTCGGGCTCTGGCGCGGCGGCGGCGGCGGCGCAGGCGGGCGAAAGATTGGCCTCAAGCGGAGCGTCGACCTTGGTCAAGTGGTTGTTTTGGTATGTGTCGGTCATGACCCGCTCCCTTGATGGCCACACGCCGGCCGCGTGCTCAAGACTCGCCATTATCCGCTGGCGCGCCGCACGCGGCGTTGACGCCGATCAAGCGCTGTGACTGCGTCTAAGCGGCGAGACAGCGCGCCGCGGCGGCGTGAAGGGAGGGCTCGGAGATGACCATCACCATTCTCGATGGCGGGGTTGGCCAAGAGCTG
This sequence comes from Pseudomonadota bacterium, assembly GCA_038530925.1. Taxonomy (GTDB): domain Bacteria; phylum Pseudomonadota; class Alphaproteobacteria; order Rhodobacterales; family Rhodobacteraceae; genus JALEGB01. Next base: position 6,824 of record JBCBCG010000095.1, on the reverse strand, counting down.
GTGAAACGCGGCTCGGCGGCGCCGACGCCGCTGTGGTCGACGCGGGTGATGCTGGAGGAGCCTGAGCTGGTGCGCGCGGTGCATGACGAGTTTTTCGCCGCGGGCGCGGATATCGTCACCGCCAACAGCTATTCGGCGCATCATGATCGCCTCGCCGCCGCCGGGCTGGACGATCAATTCGAAGCGCTGCACCGCGCCGCCTGCGGCCTTGCGGGCGCGGCGCGCGACGCGCATGGACAAGGCCTGATCGCAGGATCGCTCGGCCCGATCGGCTGGTCGTATCGGCCGGAGGCCGCGCCGCCGCCGGAGGGGGCCGCGCCGCTCTATCGCGAGATCGCCGCGCTGCAAGCGCCGCTGGTCGACGTGCTTCTCTGCGAGACCATGTCGAGCGTCGCCCAAGCGCGCGGCGCCCTGATGGGCGTCAGCGGCGCCGGCAAACCGGTCTGGCTCGCGATCTCCACCGCGGACGATGATGGCGGGCGGCTCCGCTCCGGCGAACCGGCGACCGAAATCCTGCCGCTGCTCGACGCGTTTGAGATCGACGCGCTCTTGGTGAACTGCACGCGGCCCGAAGCGGTGACGGACACGCTGGCCCTTTTGCAGCATTGCGGCGCGCCGCTCGGCGCTTACGCGAACGGCTTCTCGAGGATCGCCGCGGCGTATCGATCGAGCACCGCCACCGTTGAAGAGCTATCGGCCCGCGACGACATGACGCCGGAGCGATACGCCGATCATGCGGAGCGCTGGGCCGAACTGGGCGCGACGATCATCGGCGGCTGCTGCGAGATCGGCCCGGCCCATATCGCGGCGGTTAAATCGCGGCTCTGCTGACGCGCCCGCTCTTCGCCGGCTTCGCCGCTCATCGCCCCCCTCGCCCCAGCGATGAGCGGCGAAGCCGGCGAAGAGCGGCGCCCGATCGGCGCGCCGCCCCGCCCTCGGCCACAAAGCGCCGCATTCGGGCGAGAGCGTTTCTCACACGCGATCACGATTCCGCGAGCCCTCCAACTGCGAGCGAGGCCCATGGCGATCATCGAGGCGACCTCTTCTCAGCCAAGCGCAGCGGCGGCGCGACCCCAGAGCGCGCCGCGCTGGCGCGGCGTCGCGCGGCCGCGGCTCGCGGATCCTCGGATCGGCCAGATCATCGCGCTCAGCGCTCTGGCGAGCGCCGGCGTCTTCGCGCTCGGCTTCGACGTCCATCCCGCCCATGCGCTGATCGCTTTCGGCGCCGCGCTCGGCGTGCAGGCGGCGGCGAGCCTCGCGCTGCGGCTCAGGTTCGATCCGCTAAGCCCTGCCATCACCGCGCTGTCGCTCTCGATCTTGTTTCGAGCCGAGGCGGTATGGCTCGTCGCGCTGGCGGCGGCGATCGCGATCGGTTCGAAATTCGTGCTCCGCTGGAACGGCCGGCACCTCTTTAATCCGGCCGCGCTGGCGCTGGTGGCGACGCCGCTCCTCGCCGCGCCTTTGTTCGATCTCGGCGCATGGGTCTCTCCCGGACAATGGGGCGCGCTTGGGCTGTGGGCCGTGATCGTCGCTGGGATCGGCGCGACCGTGGCCGGACGGGCGGCGCGACTCGACACGACGTTGACCTTCCTCGCGGTGTGGGCGGCGCTGATCTTCGGGCGCGCGGCCTGGGTCGGCGATCCGATCGCCATCCCGCTTTGGCAGCTGCAATCCGGCGCGATCCTGGTCTTCGCCTTCCACATGATCTCCGACCCCGCGACGACGCCGCTGCGCCGCGACATGCGCCTCCTCCACGCAGCCCTCGTCGCCGCGCTCGGCTTCGCGCTGCAGCGCGCGTGGATCACCGATATCGGCCCGATCCTGGCGCTCGTGCTCCTCGCCCCGCTCGTGCCCGCGCTCGATTGGATCACGCGCCGCCGCATCGGCGCATCCGACCCTCAGACAGGAGCGTGACGCCATGCGCCGTTGGATCGCCCAAAGCCTCGCCGCCGCAGCGCTGACGACGCTCAGCATCGCCGCGGCGCCCGCCCAGGCTTTTTGCGGCTTCTACGTCGCCAAAGCCGACGGCGCGCTGTTCAACGAAGCCTCCAAGGTGGTGATGATGCGCGACGGCCGCCGCACCGTCATCACCATGGCCAATGACTACCAAGGCGAGGCCAAAGACTTCGCCATGGTGATCCCGACCCCGGTCTCGCTGTCGCGAGAGCAGATCAACGTCGCTGAGAGCGCGCTCATCGATCATCTGGACGCCTACACCGCGCCGCGGCTGGTCGAGTATTACGATCCCGACCCATGCGGTCTGATCGCCCAGCAGCGCCGCCTCAGCACGATGCAGAACACGCTGTCGGCCGGCGCCGCCGACGCCTTTCGCGAGAAGGCGCGCACGCTCGGCGTCGAGATCGAGGCGGAGTACACCGTCGGCGAATACGACATCTTTATCCTCTCGGCGAAGGAGAGCGGCGGGCTTCAAACGTGGCTCAACGCGAACGGCTATCGCACCCCGGACGGCGCGGCGCCGGTGCTCGCGAGCTATATCGCGCAAGGCATGAAGTTCTTCGTCGCCAAAGTGAACCTCGCCGAGCAAGCCAAGCGCGGCGGTCAGTTCCTACGCCCGCTGCAAATCGCGTTCGAGAGCGACAAGTTCATGCTGCCGATCCGGCTCGGCACGGTGAACGCCAAGGGAAAACAGGATCTGCTGCTCTTCACGCTGACGCGGAGCGGGCGGGTCGAGACGGCGAATTATCCAACCCGGCGCATCCCGTCCGATCTCGACATCCCGCTCTATGTGCAAGAGCGGTTCGGCGCCTTTTACAAGGCGATGTTCGACACGGCGGTGACGCGCGCGGGCGGGCGCGCCGTCTTCACCGAATACGCCTGGGACATGGCCTGGTGCGATCCCTGCGCCGCCGATCCGCTCTCCGCGCGGCAGCTTCGCAAGCTCGGCGTCTTCTGGGTGAAGGAGCGCGCAACGCCGCGGCCGCCGATCGGCGGGACGCGCCGACAAAGCGGCGCGCAGGACGTGTTCGTGACGCGGCTGCATGTCCGCTATGACGCGGCGACGTTTCCAGAGGATCTCCGCCTGATGGAGACCGGCGACCGGCGGAACTTCCAAGGCCGCTACGTCACGCGCCATCCCTTCGCAGGCCAAAGCGAGTGCCCGGCGCGTGAAGAATACCTGAAAGCGAAGGCGCGCGCCCATGAGCGCCAGGCGCAGACGCTGGCGACGCTCACCGGCTGGGACATCACCGAGATTCGCGAGACCATGCGCGCGAGCGGCCAGGCGACCACCGGCGCGGGCGGGCTTGAGGGCCAGCCGGAGTGGTGGCGCGAGATCTGGAATGACGGCTGAGCGCCGGCGAGACGAATACGGCACACCAAACTTCGGGAAGAGAGGATGACGATCTGATGCTGACACGATCCCGGACGACACGATCCCAGCGCGGGCGCGGCTTGACGATGCTCGCGGCGGCCGCGGCCTTGGCTGCGCTCGCAGGGCCGGCGCACGCCTTTTGCGGCTTCTACGTCGCCAAGGCCGATGGCGAGCTCTTCAACGAAGCCTCCAAAGTGGTGATGGCGCGCGATGGCGACCGCACCGTGATCACCATGGCGAACGACTACCAAGGCGCGCCGCAAGACTTCGCCATGGTGATCCCGACGCCGGTGGTGCTGAGAGAGGATCAGATCAACGTCGCCGAAGCGGCGCTGATCGACCGCATCGACGCTTATAGCGCCCCGCGCCTCGTCGAGTATTTCGACGAAAACCCGTGCGCCCGCCCGGCGATCGGCGATCTCGTCGCGGCGACAGCGTTGCCGGAGGCCGCGCCCGCCAGCCCGCGGAGACGCGCCGAAAGCCTCGGCGTGACCATCGAGGCGGAATACACCGTCGGCGAATACGACATCGTGATCCTCTCAGCCGAAGAAAGCGGCGGGCTGCAGACCTGGCTCAGCGAAAGCGGCTACCGCACGCCGGAGGAGACGAAGCCCGTCCTCGCCAGCTACATCGCCCAGGACATGAAGTTCTTCGTGGCCAAGGTGAACCTCGCCGAGCAAGCGAAGAGCGGCGGCCAGTTCCTGCGCCCGCTGCAGATCTCGTTCGAGAGCGAAAAATACATGCTGCCGATCCGGCTCGGCACTGTGAACGCGAAAGGCAAGCAGGATCTCCTCCTCTTCGCGCTCAGCCGCAAAGGCCGTGTCGAGACGGCGAACTATCCGACCCGGAAAATCCCCTCCGATCTCACCATCCCGCTCTTTGTGCAGGAGGAGTTCGGCGCGTTCTATAAAGCGATGTTCCAAACCGCCTCCGACCGCGCGGGCGGCCGGGCGGTCTTCACTGAATACGCCTGGGACATGAATTGGTGCGATCCCTGCGCCGCCGACCCGCTGACCGTCTCTGAACTGCAGGGGCTCGGCGTCTTTTGGCTCGACCCGAACGCGCCCAACAAAGGCGGCGCGGTCGATGTTTATGTGACGCGCCTTCATGTCAGCTATGACGGCGAGAGCTTCCCCGAAGATCTGCGCCTGATGGCGACCGGCGATCGGCGGAACTTCCAGGCCCGCTTCATCACCCGCCATCCGTTCGACGGCGCGGCGGATTGCCCGGCGGGCAGAGCTTACCGCGAGGAGCTCGCCCGCGGTTATGAGCGCCAGGCCCAGACGCTGGCGAACCTCACCGGCTGGGACATCTCCGAGGTCCGCGCCAAGATGGCGGCCAACGGTCAAGACCCGACCCCGCCGAGCGGCGATCAGCCGGATTGGTGGAACAAGATCTGGGAAGACGGCTAAGGCGTCGAACGGTCTATGGCCGGTCCACTTCGGGACCGGCCTGAAACCGAATGGGCGCGCTCAGTTGTAATTCCTAGAAAGGGCGTGCTTTCGCCTCAAGTCGCCGCCACGCGGCCGCGGCGCATCGTGACGACGCGGTCCATGCGTTCGGCCAGCTCCATATTATGCGTTGCGATCAGCGCGGCGAGGCCTTCGGTGCGCGCCAGATCGATCAGCTGATCGAACACCACTTCCGAGGTTTCCGGATCGAGATTGCCCGTCGGCTCATCCGCAAGCAGCAAGCGCGGCTGGTTGGCGACGGCGCGGGCGATGGCGACGCGCTGCTGCTCTCCGCCCGAAAGCTGCCCAGGGCGATGCCGCTCCCGCCCCTCGAGGCCGAGCTTGGCGAGGAGCGTCATGGCGACGCCGAGGGCCGGCGTGCGCTTCACGCCGGCGACAAGCTGAGGGATCACCACATTCTCCACCGCCGAGAACTCGGGAAGCAGATGGTGGAACTGGTAGACGAAACCGACCTCGGTCCGCCGGAGCTGAGTGCGAGCGTGGTCGTCGAGCTTGCCCACATCGCGCCCGCCGATGATCACCGCGCCCTCATTCGGCCGATCGAGCAGCCCGCAGATATGCAGCAGCGTCGATTTGCCGGAACCTGACGGACCGATCAGCGCCACCACCTCGCCCGGGTTCAGCTCCAGCTCGACGCCGCGCAGGACGTTGAGCGAGCCGCCCGCCTGGGGATAGCGTTTGGTGACGCCGAGGAGCTCGAGCGACGGATCGCGCGCGTAAGACGGCGCCGCGCGGCGCTGCGGTCCGCGCGCGTCCGGCGCTGGGGCGCGACGAGGCGGGGCCCGGCCGCTCATCGCACCGCTCCATAACCGCGCCGGAGCGCCGATGCGCGTCGGCGGAAGGCTGGCGAGAGATCATTCATAGCGAAGCGCCTCCACCGGATCCATGCGCGCCGCCCGCCAGGCCGGGTAGAGCGTCGCCAAGAAGGACAGCGTCAGCGTGATCAGCACGGTGAACCCGACATCGCCCCAATCGAGCCGCGAGGGCAGCTCGCTGAAGAGATAGACTTCCGAGGGGAACAACACCGCGCCGGTCAGCGCCTCGATCGTCACTTTGATGTCGTTGGCGTTGAGCGCAACCAGCACGCCGAGCGCGACGCCCACCGTCGCGCCCACCACGCCGATCGTGGCGCCGCACATGAAAAAGACGCGCATCACGCCGCCGCGGGTCAGCCCCATGGTGCGCAGGATCGCGATGTCCGGTCCTTTCTCCTTCACCAGCATGATCAGCCCCGAGATGATGATCAGCGAGGCGATCAGGATCAGCAGCGACAGGATCAGAAACATCACGCTCTGCTCCGTCTCAAGCGCGCCGATAAACACACCGTTGCTCTCCTTCCAACTCGTCACCAGCACCGGACGCCGCGCCGCCGTTTCGATATCCGCGGCGTAGCCATCCAGCCGATCCGGCGTCGCTGTCGTCACCTCGATGTAATCGGCGCGGCCGACCCGATTGAAGAAACTCTGCGCCTGATCGATCGGCATGAACACCAGCACATCATCGTAAGTGCTCATGCCCATCTTGAAGACATAAAGGATTTCAAAGGCGCGCCTTTTCGGCGTTACGCCAAATGGCGTGACGGAGCCTTCTGGCGAGATCAAGTTGATCGTGTCGCCGACCGTGACGCCGAGCCGCCGCGCGAGCCCTGCTCCGATGGCGACGCCGTTCTCCGCGCCGAACGGGGCGAGAGAGCCGATGCTGGTCTCGGGCGAGACCGACACGCGCTCGAGGCTGAGAAGATCGCCTTGGCTCAGCCCGCGCACCATAACGCCCACGCCGCCGCGCGCGCTGGTCGCGAAGCCTTGCCCTTCGATCAGAGGCGCGGCGCGGGTGACGCCTGGCACGGCGCGGATCGCCTGGGCCGCCGCATCGTAATCTTCGAAGCTCCGCTCGGTCGGCGTCACGATCAAATGGCCGTTCACGCCGACGATCTTGGTGATCAGCTCAGCGCGGAAGCCGTTCATCACCGACATCACCACGATCAGCACCGCCACGGCGAGCGTGATGCCGATCAAGGAGAG
>JBCBCG010000094.1:0-15975 GCA_038530925.1 Pseudomonadota bacterium | reverse complement strand
CGCCGCGCGCTCGAAGCCGGCGGCGGTGAGGAGTTCGGCGTGCCGTTCGGCTGAACGCGGGCGCCCGCTGGTCATGGCCAGAGTGTAAAAGCCGAAATAAGCGTCGCCCGCGCGGCTGGGGCGCGTCCCGCCGGACATCGGCTCGGAGATCAGCAGCAAGCCGCCCGGCGGCAGCGCCTCGCGCACGCGGCGCAAGAGCGCGATCGCGGTCTTGTCATCATGATCGTAGAGCACGCGAACGAGGCTGATCGCATCGGCGCCCTCGGGCAGCGGCGCGTCGAGAAACCCGCCGCCATGGGCGCGCGCCCTGTCGGCCAGCCCCGCCTCGGCGAAACGCGCCTCCGCCACCGCCGCCACCGCCGGCAAATCAAGAAGCGCGACCTCGAGGCGCGGCCAACGCCGCGCCGCTTCAATCAAGAACGCGCCGGCGCCGCCGCCGATATCGAGGAGCCGGCGGACATCCCGCAACGGCGCCACCGCGAGCGTCTCCTCGGCGACCATCATCTGCGAGGCCGCCATCAAAGCCGAATAGGTCGCCGCCTGCGTCGGATCGACGGCGCCGCCGCGCACGTAGGGCCAGAATTGCGACAGCGCCGTCTCGCCGGGCGCCGCATCGTGTTTCAGCAAAGCGACCGGATCGGCGAGATCCTGATAAAATAGGCGATGATGCCGGATCATCGGCGCGAGGCCCGGCGCGCCGAGCGTGGCGGCGCCGAGCCGGCCGAGCCGGTAGCGTCCGTCCCGCCGCCGCGCGGTCAGGCCGATCGCGCTCGCCGCCTGGCAGAGCAGCGCCGCGCGCTCCGCCGGCAGCCCGGTTCGCTCGCCGAGCGCCTCAGCGCTGAGAGGCCCACCCCGCAGAGCTTCGAGCAGCCCCAGCTCAACGCAGGCGAGCAGCGTTTGCGAATAGACGAAGCCAGCGGTCAGATCATAAAGCCGCTCCGCATCGCGGCGGGCCACACCGCGGGTGAGCGGGAAGCGCGCGGCCCAGCTTTGAAAGGCGGGCGAGGCGATGCGCGCGTCGCGCCACGCCAAAGCGCGCTCCAAAAGGCGCTCGAACGCGCCGGCGAGACCTCGCGGGGCGGGCGCCGGCTTGGAGAAGCCCTCCGCATCGCCCGGATCCGCGGCGGCGCTCATCCTTTCAGAGCTTGGGCCGGCTGCAGATCCGGCGCAGCGGCGGCGATGAGCGGCGTCAGGCTTTCGGCTTGGCGGCGCACGAGATCGCACAGCGCCGCCTCGCCCGGACATGACGGGATCGAGGAGATCGCCGCGGCGAGCGTGTCGCGGAACCGCGCCACCGCGCCGGCGAGACCGTAAGCCGCGACCGCGTTCGGCCGCGCATGCGCCGCGTCTTGCCCGCCGGGCTTGCCGAGCGCCTCTTCGCTCAAAAGCGCGTCGCGGAGATCGTCGGCGATCTGGAACGCGGCGCCGATGCGCGCGCCGAGATCGGTCCAGCGCTCGGGCTCCTGCCCCGCGGCGCAAGCGCCCATGCGCGTGGCCGCCACGAACAGCGCGCCGGTTTTCGCCGCGTGATACGCCTCGAGATCAATCTCCGTCTCACTCTCCCAGGCCTGGCCGGCGCAGATGCCGAAGGGCGTTCCCGTCGCCTCGGCCAAGAGACCGATCAAACGGCCGGCCTGCGCCGCGCCGTCCGGCGGCGCCTTGGGTCCGGCTTCGGCCAGGATTTGAAACGCCGCCGTGATCAGCGCATCGCCGGTCAGAACCGCGATCGGTTCGCCATAGGCGCGATGCAGCGCCGGCTTCCCGCGGCGCAGATCCGCATCGTCGAAACATGGCAGATCGTCATGGGCGAGGCTGGCGCAATGAATGAGCTCGATGGCGGCGGCGGCGGCCTCCGCCAGCGCGGGCCGCGCGTCGCCGCAGGCCTCGGCCACCGCGAGACAGATGCGCGGGCGCACGCGCGCGCCGCCCGGCAGCACCGCATAGGAGAGCGCGTCGGCCAGCTTCGGCGGCGCGGGCCGCGCGGCCAGGCGCTGCAGCGCCGGCGTGATGGCGCGATCGATTCGCTGCTGCAGACGCATCGGCGCTCCTCCAATCATCGCGCTTCGCGCGCCCTTCGGCGCGCCCGACCGGCGGATCATGCTCCGCCGCCCGCACCTGGCGACAATTTAAATTGACACATGTACTGTCATTCAAGGTGGACAGACGCGGCGAAGCTGTCAACTCTAAGCCGACAATCCCGCCGCCGCGCCCCTAATCATCCCGATAGCGCGATGAGAAAGACAGGCCCGGCCGACAGGCGGAAGCGGATAAGACAGGCGAGCCGTTGATGATGCGCACCCAACTCAATCTCTCAGCGCGCGAGGCGCCGATCGTGGTGATCGGCGCTGGGATCGGCGGGCTCGCCGCAGCGCTTCGGCTTGCGGCTGAGGGCCGGCCCGTCCTGGTCCTTGAGAAAAATCCGGCGCCGGGCGGGAAAATGCGCAGCGTGCCGAGCGCCGCGGGCCCCATCGCCGCCGGCCCGACCGTCGTGACCATGCGCGCCGTGTTCGACGATCTCTTCGCCGCCGCCGGCGAAGCGCTGGAGGACCATGTCGACATCACGCAAGAGCGTGTGCTGGCGAGACATTTTTGGCCCGACGGCGCGCAGCTCGATCTCTTCGCCGACCACGCCGAGAGCGTCGCTGCGGTGCGCGCCTTCGCCGGAGAGGCGGAAGCGAAGCGGTTTGAGCGCTTCTCCGAACGCGCGCGGCGCCTGTTCGACGCGTTCGATGCGCCGATGATGCAGGCGGCGAAGCCTGATTTCCTGAAGCTCGCGGGCGTCGCGCTCTCCTCGCCCGCGATGCTGCCGACGCTCGCGCCCTGGGCGACGCTGGCGCGCGCGCTTCGCGCGGAGCTGCGCGACCCGCGGCTGCGCCAGCTCTTCGGCCGCTACGCGACTTATGTCGGCGGCTCGCCCTTCGAGGCGCCGGCGGTCCTGTCGCTCATTTGGGAGGCGGAGGCGCGCGGGGTCTGGCGCATCGACGGCGGCCTCGCGCGGCTTGCGCGCGCCATCGCCGCGCTCGCCGAGACGCGCGGCGCGACCTTTCAATACGGCGCGGCCGTCGATGCGATCGAAACAAAGGACGGGCGGGTCGCCGCGGTGCGGCTCGGCTCGGGCGAGCGCGTTCCCGCTTCGGCCATCCTCTTCAACGGCGATCCTGCGGCGCTGCGAGATGGGCTCTTGGGAGAGGATCCGCGCCGCGCCGTGCCGCGGGCGGCGACCGCGCCGCGGTCGCTGTCCGCCTATGTGTGGAGCTTCGCCGCAGCGCCGACCGGGCCCAGCGGCTCGCCGGCGCCGCTGCTCCATCACAACGTCTATTTCGGCCATGCGCAGCGCGCCGAGTTCGCTGCGCTGAAAGCCGGCCGCATGCCGGAGGATCCGACGCTCTATATTTGCGCCCAAGACCGCGGCGACGGCCTCGCCTCGCCCGCGCCAGGCGCGCTGGAGCGCTTCGAAATCATCATGAACGGCCCGCCGACGCAGCCCGGCTCGCCGCAAGAAACGGGCGCCCGGAGACGCGATCACGAGGTAAGAACCGACCAAGAGGAGCTCGCCCAATGCAGCGATCGGACCTTTCAGACGCTCGAGGCGATGGGCCTCTCCTTCACGCCGACGCCGGCGGCGACAGCGCCCCATCTCAGCACGCCGACGGACTTCGCAAGCCGCTTCCCAGGCTCGCGCGGCAGCTTATACGGGCGGAGCCCGCACGGGCTGACGGCGAGCTTCGCCCGGCCGACGGCGCGCACGGCGATCCCGGGGCTCTATCTGGCGGGCGGCGGGGCGCATCCGGGCGCGGGCGTGCCGATGGCGGCGCTCTCCGGCAAGCTCGCGGCCGAAGCGATCGGACGCGACCTTGTTTCGCGCTCGAAGCTCCGCCCGACGGCTACGCGTGGTGGTATCTCGACGGTCTCAGCGAGGACGGGCGCCGCGCCGTCTCGGTGATTGGCTTCATCGGCTCGGTGTTCTCGCCCTGGTATCGCTGGGCCGGGCGCAAGAATCCGGACAATCACTGCTGCATCAACACGGTGACCTATGGGCCAGGCGGGCGCTGGACCATGACCGAACGCGGGACGGAGGCGCTGAGCGCGACGCCGGACCGGCTGCAGGTCGGGCCGAGCGCCATGGTCTGGGAGCGCGATGGGCTGACGGTGGAGGTCGATGAGACCACCACGCCGCATCTCGGCCGGATGAAAGGGCGGATCCGCTTCGAGCCGGACGCGCTGACCGAGATCGAGGCGACGCTGCATCCCAAGGGGAGCCATATCTGGCGCCCGTTCGCGCCGAGCGGGCGCATCGAGGTCGATCTGGGAGAGCGCGGCGGGCGCTGGCGCGGCCATGGCTATCTCGACGCCAATTTCGGCACCGCGGCGCTGGAGGATGATTTCCGGTATTGGAGCTGGGGCCGCTTTCCAGTGAAGGACGGGGCGGTGACGTTCTACGACGCGCTCAGGCGCGACGGCGTGCGCTCGTCGCTCGCGCTCCGCTTCGACGGCCGAGGGCGCGCGGAGGAGATCGCGCCGCCGCCAACCGCACGCCTGCCCCGCTCGCTTTGGACCGTGAAACGGGAGACCCGCGCCGACGCCGGCTTCCGCCCGCGCCAGCGGTTAATGATGCTGGAGGCGCCGTTCTACAACCGCGCCGCGATTGAGACCAAGATCTTCGGCGAGACGAGCGTCGGCGTCTATGAGGCGCTCGATCTCGACCGCTTCGCCAGCCCGCTGATCAAACCCATGCTGGCCGTCCGCGTGCCGCGAAGGCGACGCTGGCGCCCCGCCTCGTGAGTGTTGCGGAGGGCCGGCCCGTGAAGATCAGCAGGCGCCTCACCCATGCGGACGCCAGGACCATCCGATCCCGTCGACCACCGCCCCAAGCGAGCGCGAGGACCGCCCCGCGCCCGAGGGCTTGGACCACGACCTAAAGCCTCTCGGGTTGAAGGAGACGCATATCCGCAATGGGCGAAATATTGGGCGCATTCATCGGGTGAGAAGCGGTCGAGCACCGCGCCGCTGCGCCGCCAGGTCGCCTCGAGCGTGCGCTCCGCCGCGTCTCGGAGCCGATGCTCGAGCTTGGCGAAGACCATTTCGATGGGGTTCAGATCTGGAGGCTCGGGCGGCGGGAACCACATGCGTGCGCCGGCCGCTTTGGGTCGCCTCGCGCGCCGCGCCGCCTTTGTGGCCGCCGAGAGTGTCGAGGATGACAATGTCGCCCTCAGCCAGGGCCGGGGCGAGCTGGCTCTCCCCATAGAGCGGGAACATCGCGACGTTGATCGGCCCTTAGATGATTAAGGGCGCGTCGATCCGTTCATGGCGCAGCGCGGCGAGGAAGGGGGGCGTCTTCCAGCTCCCGAACGGCGCCGGCCCGGGCGGCCGCACGCCCCTGGCGCCCAGCCTTGCAGCAGCGCCGTATTGGCCTTCGCCCAAGTTTCATCCATGAAGACAAGGCAGCGAGGATTGAAGCGATCTTGAACCCGCCGCCAGAAGGCGCGCTTGCGTGCGATGTCGGCTCTATTTTGCTCCACACTGGAGCGCCCCCCCCGGAGCCGGACAGGGGCGATGATCTGCATTGACCGGGATGCCGGGCTTTCGAAGGAAGAGAGCCATGGCGAGACACCGATCCCACAGCGTTGAATTCAAGCGGCAGGTCGCGCAGGAGTTCCTTGCCGGCGAGACGCTCCATGGCCTTGCGAAGCGACATGACGTCTCGCGCAACCTGATCCGAATCTGGGTTCAGAAGTTCGAAGCCGGGGCGTTCGACGAGGATGCGAAAGCGGCCGATCTGGTCCAGGAATACGAGGTGCGGATCGCTGCGCTTGAGCGACTGGTCGGCAAGCATGCTCTTGAGTTCGAATTCCTAAAGGGGGCGCTCAGAAACGCACCGCCGCCGAGAAGCGCGCCTACATCCGCGATCATCGGCCCGAAGGGATCTCCGTCGTCAGAGGATGCGAGCTGATGGGGATCGCGCGCTCCACCGACTACGACAAGACGCCGGCGACGCTCGACGACACGGCTCTCGTCGAGGCGATCGTCGCCATTTGCAATGAATTCGAAGCTTATGGCTGGCGGCGCGTTCAGGCCGCGCTGCGCCAGCAGGGCGTCATCGTGAACCACAAGAAGATCAAACGTCTGATGCGCGAGCACGATCTGCAGCCGCGCCGGCACCGACGCTTCGTTAGACCCACGGACAGCGATCACAATCAGCCGATCTTTCCCAATCTGGCGAAGGAGATGACGATCTACGGCCCGAACCAGCTCTGGGTTTCCGACATCACCTATCTCGCCGTCGCGACAGGCTTCGTCTATCTCGCCGTGATCTTGGACGCCTGGTCCCGTCGCGTCGTCGGCTACGCCATCTCCCGCTCGATCGACGCGCGCCTGACCGTCGCAGCGTTGAAGGCGGCGGTCGCGCAGCGCTATCCGCCGCCCGGCTGCGTCATCATTCCGATCGCGGGTCGCAATACGCCGCCGGCGTCTATCGCGAGCTGTTGGACGTTTACGGGCTGGTCGGCTCCATGGGGCGGCGAGGCAATCCTTACGACAACGCCAAAGCGGAGCGCTTCATGAAGACCCTAAAGGTGGAGGACGTCCACCCGATGGCCCTCAAGACCTTCGAGGATGTCGTCCAGACGCTTCCGCGCTTCATCGAAGAGATCTAAATCGAAGACATCTAAATGAGCGCCGCCTGCATTCGGCGCTCGGCTCCCAAAGCCCAGTGCAGTTCGAGAAGGAGAACACCCGGCCCCCTGTCAAATCGGCCGCCTGAACGTGTCCGTCTTGAGGGGCCCGCTCCAAGACGGCGGCGTTTTTTGCTTCAGTGCGACCCTTCCGCTCTGACGAAACGCCAAACAGCGAAGCGGCTCACATCGAGCCCGCGGGCGGCCAGCTCCGCGACCGCGCCTCGGATCGTGACGTCGTCTCCGCTCTCGGTCCGATCGATGAACCACGCCGCTTGATCACCGCCGATGGTCGGTCCGCCGCCGCCCAAACGGCTCGGCGCCGCGTCGCCCCTGCGCTGCCCCTGCTCAGCGCATTTGATCACGGCCGACGGGCTCGCGCCGAAGGCTTTTGCGACCGAGCGGCGGCTCTCGCCCGCCCCGGCCCGCGTGAAGGCGCATTCATTGAGATCTGCCGAATACGGTCTGGCCAAACATGCAGGCCTCCTCCAACATGCATGGTGAACCAGAAAACCGCGCCCGCGGGCATCCCCCCACGCGATCCCGCTTCAGGATGCCCCTCGCAAAAGGCTTGGGCTACGCGGGAGAGATCTCAGCGGCGTCGCGCACCGCGCCCTTCACACAGCGCTCCAGCGTTGGGGGGCGCGCGAGGCGGCCGCACTCATCCCTCGACGCAGAGCCGCCGGCCTCGGCGCTGACCATTGCGAGACCGCATCGTCGCCAGCCCGTCGCTACCCCGGCGCCGGCGGATCGAGCACGACGCCGGCCAGATCCGCAGCGTCCACTATGGTGAAGCGGCTTGTCGCGCCGCCTTTGCGCATCGCCATCAGCGGCGCGTAATCGGGATCGGCGTGGAAAGCCTTGGCCGCCTCGACGCTTGGAAACTCGATCAGAACGATGGCGGAGAGCCCCTGATCCTCGCCCTCGATCACCTCGATATTGTTGGTGCGCGTCAGATATCGCCCGCCATGGCGCTGCGCGATCTTGTGAACCTCGGCCGTATAGGCGGGAATCCAGCTGTCGTCCGTGACGGTCACTTCAACGATCAAATAGCCCGGCATGCGCCATCTCCCTGTTGCAAAAGGGCTCTTCCGGCCCGCTTAGCGCAAGAAGATCGCAGCCCCACGCCGCGAGGTCAAAGACCCGCTTTGACCCCGCTCGCCGCCGCGGCCATGTTCGCGCGCGAGCCAACAAGCGCGCGAGGGATCGATGCGGGCGGATGAGCGCGAGAGAGAGGCGACGGCGCGGCGGCTTCGCGAGTGGGCGGACGGCGCGCGCGCCGGCGTTCTGCCGCGGCGCGAGTTCCTGACGCTCGCCGGCGCGCTCGGCCTTGGCGCTTCGGGGGCTTATGGGCTGCTCGGCCTCGCCGCGCCGCGGCCCGCCGCCGCGCAAACGGCGCCGCAAGGCGGCGTGCTCCGCGTCGCCATGGCGGTGCGCCCCATCCGCGACCCGCGGCTCTTCACATGGCCTGAATCGGCGGAGATCGCGCGGCAGATCTGCGAGCCGCTGGTGCGCTATCGCGCCGATGGCGCGCTTGAGCCCTGGCTCCTCCAAGGTTGGGAGACCGCGCCCGACGCCAGCGAATACGTTCTGAAGCTGCGCCCGGGCGTGCGCTGGAGCAATGGCGACGCCTTCGAGGCCGAGGACGTGCTCGCCAATCTGCGCCGCTGGTGCGACCGCTCCGCCTTCGGCAACTCCATGGCCGATCGCTGCGCGGCGCTGATCGATCCTGGGTCAGGACAACTCGCAGACGGCGCGGCCGAGGCGGTCGACGCGCTCACGGTGAAGCTGCGTCTGGTCAGACCGGATGTGACGCTGATGGCGTCGCTGACGGATTACCCTGCGCTCATCACCCATCGCGGCTTCGACGAGGCCGGCGGCGATCTCGCCGCCACGCCGATCGGCACCGGCCCGTTCGAGTTCGTCTCGCTGGAGGATGGCGCGCGGGCGGAGGTGAAGCGGCGCGAGAGCGGGCGCTGGTGGGGCGGCGCGCCGGCGCTCGACGGCGTGGTGTGGCGCGATTTCGGCGAGGACGCCGAGGCCGAGCGCGCGGCGTTCGAGGCGGGCGAGCTTGATCTCACCTATCAAACCACGCCGGACCGCGCTGAGGCGCTGGAGGCGCTTGGGCTCATCCGCAGCGCCGCGCCGAGCGCCGAGACCATGGTGATCCGCTGCAACCGCGCCGCGGAGGCCTTCGCCGATCCGCGCATCGCCCAAGCCTTCCAGAAAGCCGTCGATCCCCAAGCGGTGCTGGAGGCGGCGCTGAACGGCGAGGGCGCGACGGCGGAGCATCACCATGTCTGGACGCGGCACCCTGAATATGCGCCGGCGCCGGCGCCGACGCGCGATCTCAACGGCGCCAAGCGGCTGCTCCGCGCGGCGGGCGCGAAGGATCTGAAGGTGGCGCTCGTCTCGCTCGAGGATGGCGGCTATCGCAAGCGCACGGCGGACGCGGTGGCGGCGCAGATCGGCGAGGCCGGCGTGACGGTGACGCGCGAGACCATGCCCTCGCGGCTGTTCTGGAACGGCTGGCTGACGCATCCCTTCTCCGCCACCGAATGGCGCATGCGGCCTTTGGCGGCGCAGACGCTGGCGCTCGCCTATCGGAGCGGCGCGGTGTGGAATGAGAGCGCCTTCGCCGATCCGGTGTTCGACGCGCTGCTCGATGTGGCGCTTGAAGTGGCGGATCTCGAAGCGCGGCGCGTCGTGATGCGGCGCCTGCAACGGCGCCTGCAGCGCTCTGGCGCGATCATCCAACCCTATTGGCGGCCCGTGATCCGCCACCACGCGCCGCGCGTGAAAGGCTTAGAGGCGCATCCGATGCTTGAGCAGCATTTCGAGCGCGTCTCGCTCGCCGAGGCTTAGCATCGGCGGCGCCAGCCCGCGCGCGCTCTCTCTGCGACGCGCCTGCGCCAGTTCCGCGGCCCGAACGTGGCGGACGGGCGACAGCCTCACGACGCGCGTCGGAAGGTTAGCGAAAGCCCTCGCGCGAATCGCGAACGGGCGCCATCAGAGGTTGTGGGAAGAGAGCGGCATTCAATCTCGGGGAAGGCAGATGCGCCAGAAATCTATCATTGCGGTCGCAAGCGCGGCCGCCGCTGCATTCGTGTTTGCGGGCCACGCGAACGCTGCGGAACAATGCTTCAACAAAGCGACCCTCAGCTATGAGGATTGCCCGAAGCCGCCCGCGCCGCCGCCGGCTCTCGCGCCAGCCCCTGTCGCGGCCGCGGCGCCGACCCCTTGGACGGGTCCTTATGTCGGTCTTCACGCCGGTTATGTTTGGGCCGGCGCTGATGTCGACGGCGCGGCGGCCGACGTGCTGGAAGATCCGGAGAGCTTTCTGAGCGACGATGATATCGACGATCTTGACGATATTCTCTTCGACGCCTTCGGCTTTGAAACCGACGAGGCCGTGTTCTCGCTCAGCGACGACGAGTTTGACATCGAAGGCTTCCTCGTCGGTGGCCAGCTAGGCTACATGCATCAGTTCAAGAACAACATCGTTCTGGGCGGTGAGATCGATGGCAGCTGGGCGTGGGCTGACGATTCGATCGAGTATTCGATCGTTGAGGACAATGATCCGGACAATGGTGGATCGATCGATCTTGAGGGAGAACTCGACTATCTCGCCTCCGCTCGCGTGAGGGTCGGCTATGCGTTTGATCGCGTGATGCCCTACGCCACGGGCGGCGTCGCGATCTCGGGCTGGGAATTCTCGGTTCTTGGCGAAGAAGAGGATGTGACGGCGTTTGGCGGCGTTCTCGGCGGCGGGGTTGAGGCGTTGATCGGCGACAACTTCCTCGTCGGTGCTGAAGGCCTTTACTACATCTTTGACGAGGGCGAAGATTTCGGACTGGGCGAAGATATCGTCGAAATCGATGATGCGGTCGTCGCCAGAGTCAGAGCGAGCTACAAATTCTAGGCGTCGGAGCGCCGTCTTCACGACTCAGAGCGTCGGCGCGCTTTTCAAGCTCCGCCGTCGTTCTGATTTGAGCCGTCTCAGCGAGCGTGGGGCCGCCGATGAACATCTGGCGGCGGGACGCGGCCGACCTGGGTGAAGGCGAGCGCGATCGAGCGATCAGAAGAATTGTTGTAAAATTTCAGGGTGATCCTCGGCGTCCCGTTGTCTCTCGCGCGTGCGGTACGCATCCCTGAATCGTTTCCTCGGCGCGGGCGGACCCGCGGTGAGCGTCGCAGAATGGCGTCTATGACCGTTGCCGTCGCGCGACACGTCCGGCGCAGAGAGCGGTTTCACAACGGAAAAATGTCGCCGAGCGCGGGGCGAGGCGTCACCACATTTTTTGGGAAGAGAGCGGCGCTTAACCGGGGAAGGCTTATGCGCCAGAATTTTATCATCGTGGTCGCAGGCGCGGCCACTGCAGCGATCGCGTTGGCGGCGCCGGCGAACGCGGCGGAGAAATGCTTCAACAAAGCGACGCTGACCTATGAGGACTGCCCGGCGCCGCCAGCCCCGCCGCCGGCGCCTGCGCCGATCGCGGAAGCGGCTCCGACGCCTTGGACGGGTCCTTACGCCGGCCTCCATGCTGGTTATGCGTGGGCGGACGCCGAGTTCACTGACGACTTCCTTGACGACGTTGCGCGGGTCGGCGCGACCGTCGATGATGACGAGTTTGACATCGAAGGGTTCCTAGCCGGCGGACAGCTCGGATACTTGCATCAGTATCGCAATAACGTGGTCATCGGCGCCGAAATCGACGGCAGTTTGGTTTGGGCCGACGACTCGGTCGGAGCGACTATTCCGACCGGACAGACCGTCGTGACAGGCGATCTTGAAGGAGAGTTGGATTACCTCGCATCCGCGCGGCTTCGGCTTGGCTACGCGATCGGCAACGTCCTCCCTTACGCTACAGGCGGCATCGGCTTCTCGGGCTGGGATTTCAACGGCGAAGATGTGATGGCCTTTGGCGGCGTCGCAGGCGGCGGTGTTGAAGCGCTGGTGGCTGAGAATTTCGTCGTCGGAGCGGAAGGGCTCTACTACTTCTTCGATAAAAGCGACGACCTTGACGGCGATCTTGGGTATGACGTGATCGAAGTAGACGATGTCATCGTCGCGCGGATCCGCGCGAGCTATAAATTCTAGATCATTCGTCCAAATTCGAAGGCGCATCGACGTCGGCGAGCCGTTCGGCCCGCCGACGTTTTTTGTTGAAGCGGCGCGGCGCCGAGGCGCGTCGTTTTGGCCGCAACGCCGCGCGCCTGAGGCCGCTTGCGCGAAGCGCGCCCACCGCTCTAAATCCGCGGTTCGAAATCAGCGCGCCGCGCCCTCGCTCGCCGCGCAGCGGCCGCGGAGCCGCAAGATCAAGGAGCCGCCCATGCCTGTCTCCCGCCCCCGGATCGCTGTGCTCGGCGCAAGCGGCTACACCGGCGCGGAGCTGCTCAGGCTTCTGAGCGCGCATCCCCAGTTCGAAATCGCCGCCATCACGGCGGATCGAAAGGCGGGCTTGCCTCTGGCCGAAGTGTTTCCGCATCTCGGCCATCTCGGCATGACGCTCACGCGGATCGAGGAGCTGCCGATCGAAGAGATCGACCTCGTTTTCGCCGCTCTGCCCCATGGCGCGACCCAAGGCCTGGTCTCGGCCTGGCCGGACCGCTTGAAAGTGGTGGATCTCTCGGCCGATTTCCGCCTTGAAGACCCCGCCGCCTATGAGCGCTGGTACGGCGCGCCGCATCAGGCGACGGCGCTGCAGGCCGAGGCCGCCTACGGCCTGCCAGAGTTTTATCGCGAGCAAATCGCCGCAGCGCGCGTGACGGCGAATACGGGCTGCTACGTCGCGACGTCTCTCTTGGCGCTCCTACCTCTGCTCCAGGCGGGCGTGATCGCCGCTGATCCGATCGTGATCGACGCCAAATCCGGCGTCTCGGGCGCGGGGCGCGCGGCGAAAGAGGCGACGCTGTTCTGCGAAGTCGCCGAGGGGTTCCACGCTTACGGCGTCGGCGGGCATCGGCATATGGCGGAGATCGACCAAGAGTTGAGCAAGGCCGCCGGCGCGCCGGTGACGGCGAGCTTCACGCCGCATCTTATTCCGCAGAACCGCGGCATCCTGGCGACGATCTATGTGCGCGGCGCGCCGGAGGCGATCCATGAAGCCTTGGCCGCCCGCTACGAGGCCGAGCGCTTCATCCGGGTGCGCCCGTTTGGCGAGGCGCCTCAGACCCGCCATGTCCGCGGCTCGAATTTCGCCCATATCGGCGTGGTTCCTGACCGCTTGGAAGGGCGGGCGATCGTGCTTGCGACGCTGGACAATCTCGTCAAGGGCGCGTCCGGTCAGGCGATCCAATGCGCCAATCTGATGTGCGGGCTGGACGAGACCGCGGGGCTGATGCAAGCGCCGCTCTTTCCCTGATCCGCAGCAGCGGACGGGCCGCCCCCCGCATGGGGCGCGGCGATGAGAATGGGCCCGGCGAACGGGTGTGGGAGGCCGGCGATGCTGCGCGCGATCCAGGAGTTTTATCCGATCAAGCTGGTGCGCACCGCCTGGCGCCGCTTCGGCGAGGACAACAGCTTCGCGCTGTCGGGATATCTGGCTTACACGGGCCTTCTCTCCTTCTTCCCGTTCATGATTTTCCTGATCGTCAGCGCCTCGATGATCGTGGGGCTCGAGACCAGCTTGACGCTGGTCGACGAGATGTTCGCGCTGACGCCCGGGCCCGTGGCCGAGACGCTGCAGCCGGTGCTCACCTCGATCATCGAGAGCAAAACCGGGCTTTTAGCGCTGATCGCGGCGGTGGTGGGGCTTTGGGCCGGCTCAAACGCGTTTGAAGCGGCGCGGGTCGGCTTCAACCTCGCTTATGACGTGCGCGAGGATCGGCATTTCGTGCGCCGGCGTCTGCAGAGCCTGACCTTGGCGGCGACGGCGGCCTTCGTGTTCATTTCGCTCGCCTTCTTGATCGTGCTCTGGCCGCTGATCTCGCATGTCGCTTTCGGCGATCAGCAAACCTCGCTGACGCTGCAGACCTTCTATATCCTACGCTATGCGATCGGCCTGCCGATGTTCTTGTTTCTGCTGGCGGTGCTGCATCTGACGCTGCCGAAAGGCCGGCGCGAGGGCTATGCGCTGCGCGTGCTGACGGAGCATGGCGAAAACTGGCGCATTTCGGTCATTCCAGGCGTGATGGCGAGCGCGGTGCTTTGGTTTCTTGGAGCGACCGCGTTTTCGCTCTATCTTCGCTACGCGCCGTCTTTCGCGGGAAATTACGGCGCGATGGCCGGCGTCGTGATCACGCTGCTCTTCTTTTATATGAGCGCGATCATGGTGTTCTTCGGCGCCCAGATCAACATCGCCGCCGAAGAGCTGCGGCGGCGTAAGAAATTGACGCGCGGCGAGCTGTACATCGCCGATATGGGAACGACGGCGACGCCGAGCCTGACGCCGCTCGCCCAAGCGGTGGCGGTGGAGAAAGCGGGCGGCGACGCGCGGCTTGCGGCGCTGAGGCAGGCGCTGCTGCTGCAAGGGTGAGGCTGAGGGGCGACGGTTCGGGAGGGGAAGATGATCAAACGCATTCGCTGGATGATCGGCGTAGTGAAAGAGGCGCTGCGCCGCTTCGCTGATGATGACCACGCGGTCTACGCCGGGCATATGGCCTTCACGATGCTGCTGAGCTTCGGTCCCTTCGTGGTCTGCGCCATTCTGCTCGCCAGCTATGTCGATCCGCTGGCTGAGCAGCATTTGCAGGAGATGATCGCCTCGCTGAAAGAGAGCGCGCTCATCCCTGCGCCGATGGCGCAGCTCTTCGCTGATGTGGTCGCCGGCGTCGCGCCGAACGCGCGGGCGGTGACGGAGAACCAAGAGCAGTGGTGGCTCGTCTGGGTCACGGCGGCGGTGGGGCTTTACGCCGGATCGTCGGCCTTCGAGGCGGCGCGCAACGGCTTCAATGAAGCCTATGATGTGAAAGATCGGCGCAGCGTGGTGTTTCGCCGCCTGCAAAGCCATGTGCTGGCGCTCTGCATCGCATCGCTGTTCGTGCTGGTCTCGAGCGCCTTCGTCGCCGCCTCGATCGTGTTCAGCTCCGTTCAGGAAGCCCAGCTGGCCGCCGCCGAGATGGGTATCGAGCCCGAGATGTCGGGTCTGTTGCTGATCGGGGCGCTGATCCTGTTCGTCGCTTTCATGTTCTGGGCGCTTCTGCTCGGGATCCACATCACCCTGCCGCGCGGCTATGTGAAGAACCGCTCGCTCTATGTCTGGGCCGCCGACGAGATCGAAGACATTCGCGCCGTGCGCGTGCCGCTGATGCCGGGCGTGCGCGTCAGCGCCATCCTGTGGCTGAGCTTCGCGATCGGCTATTCCTTCGTGATTGGGACGGTGGTGAATTTCGGCACCAATCACGGCGCGCTGGCCGGCGTGGTGGCGACGCTTTTGTTCTTCTACATCAGCAGCGCGATGATCTTCTTCGGCGCGCAGATCAACATCGCCATCGCCACCGTCGATGATTACGGCCGCCCGGCCTGGCCGCATCCCTCGATCAAGCGGCCGGAGGATTTCGACGAAAGCCAGATCGAGGCGTTCCAAGTTTTGACGCATCCGAAGCCGGAAAGTCTTTTCATGAGACTGTGGCACGATATCTGGGGAGGACATGCGCGCGTGAAGAACGCGCCCGAGGATATCGAAGCGGCGTTTCGCGCGCAGGATCAGCTCCGCAAGGAACGCCGGCGCGCGGCGCGGCGGCGCGGACGGGTCGAGGCGGTGGCGGGCGCGCCGGCGGAGTGATCCGCAGCGCCGCGGGGCGCCGGACTCTGCGCGGCGCTTGATGAGGAGAAGGAGGCTGACATGTCCCTGGCGGGCGCACGGAAGAAGAAGCGCATTCGGCTGATCGCGTTCGGCGCTGCGGCGCTTACAGCGGCGACCGTGCTCGCGGGCTTCGCCTTCAACGACGCGATCGTCTTCTTCCATCCGCCGGTGGAGCTGATCGCCAAGGCTGAGGCCGGCGAAATCCAGCCGGAGCGCCGCATTCGCCTCGGCGGCCTCGTCGCCGCGGGCTCGGTCGAAGACGCGGCGGACGGCTCGGTGCATTTCACCGTCACCGATAATGAGGCCGCCGTGCCGGTCCGGTTTGAAGGCGTGTTGCCGAGCCTTTTCCGCGAAGGCCAAGGCGTGGTGGCGGAAGGATACTACCGCGCCGGCCGCTTCGAGGCGGCCGAAGTGCTCGCCAAGCATGACGAGAATTACATGCCCAAAGAGGTCGCCGACGCGCTGAAAGAGACCGGGCAATGGAAGCCGGGCGAGCCCGCGCCGGCGCCCGCCGCTCTCTCCTACTAAAGGCTTAATTCCAGGATGTGATCCGCGCC